>NZ_JBEWSZ010000001.1:4504180-4804459 GCF_040537815.1 Mesorhizobium shangrilense | reverse complement strand
CACCGTCGCCATGCCGCCCAGGATCAGCATCGCCAGCGTGTTGAAGATCATCTGGAAGTAGAACAGTTTCGGGCTGATCGTGCCGGCGAAATAGGCGTAGAGCACGCCGGCGAGACCGCAGATCAGCGCTGACAGCACCCATGACATCAGCCGCAGGCGCCGGGCATCGATGCCGAGCGCGGCCGCCGCTTGCGGGCTCTGGGCGCTTGCGCGGAGTTGCAGGCCCCAGCGGCTGTCCTTGAACAGCCGCGCCAGCACGATCACCACTACGGAAAATGCCATCATCCAGGGCAGGCCGACCACTTTTGGAATGCCGAAGAAGGCCTGGTTGCCCTTGAACAGGTCGGTCCAGTTGAGAAACACCGAATGGACGATGATCAGCAGCGCCAGGCTGACGATGGTCGCGGCGACACCCGAGAGGCGGCTGATCACCTTGCCGCTGACGGCTGCGATGATGCCGACCACGATCAGCGCGATGAGCGCCGACGAGACGGGATCGAGCTGCAGCGTGGCGAAGCCGAACGGAGCGTTGGGGATCGACAGTTTCTTCATCGCCAGCGGCGTGGACAGGATGGCGACGCCATAGGCGCCCATGCCGACAAAGGCGCTGTGGCCGAGATTGGCGATGTTGCTGTTGCCCATGAACACCTGCAGGCCGACGACGACGATCAGGTTCACGAAGGCGCCAAGCGCCAGATAGGTGTAGTAGGTCGGCGCGAAATTCAGGATCGTCAGCCCGATCACCAAAACGGGGAGAGACGTCACCAGCCCGCCGATCAGCGAGCGCGTCAGCGCATTGCTGTGCGCAGCAGCAACTACCGGAGGCGCTGAATTTTCCAGGGCTTGCGACACTTCAAATCTCCTTGTCGCCAAGTTCGACCCGCTGGCCGAGCAGGCCCTCCGGCCGGTAGACAAGCAGCGCGACGATGATCACGTAGGTGAGCGCATCCTTGAAGCCCCCATATTCCTGCGGCAGCGCGACCAGCAGGCCGACCTCGATGAAGCCGAGCAGCATGCCGCCGGCGGCCGCTCCGGCCAGCGACCCGAACCCGCCGATGACGCAGGCGACGAAGGCCTTCAGCACCAGGCTGAAGCCGAGATCGGGCGAGACGCTGCCGCGCCGCGCGATGATGAAGACGGCGGCAATGCCGGCGAGCGCACCCGAAATGGCGAAGGCCGTGGCGATCACGCGGTTTGCCCGGATGCCCATCAGGCGCACCGTGGCGAAATCGCGCGAAGCCGCGCGGATCGCCAGGCCCAGCGTCGAGCGGTTGAGGAAGAGCACCAGGGCCAGGATGGTCAGGCCGGAAACGACGAGTTCCATCACCTGCAGCGACGACACGGCGAAGGGGCCGAAGAACCACATCTGGTTGAGGCCGTTGAGGATCGAGACCGATTGCGGCTTGGGCGAGATCAGCAGCATGAACAGGTTCTGCACGACGATCGAGACGCCGAAGGCGGTAAGCAGCCCGGTCGTGGTCGGCGCATAGCGCACCGGGCGGAATGCCACCCGCTCGAAGGTGACGGCAGCCAGTGCCGCCGCCGTAACGGCTATCAGCACAGCGACGATCGGCGAGGTCAGCCCGAGCGCCGCCGCCAGGAACACGCTGTAGGCGGACACGCCGATGATTTCGCCATGCGCGAAATTGACGAGGCCCATGATGGAAAACACCACGGCGAGGCCGAGTGCGACCAGCGAATACTCCGCGCCGAAGGCCAGCGCGTTGAGAAGCTGCTGCAAGGCATAGTCCATGTCGCCGCCTATCCGCCAATATAGAGGTTGAAGAGGCCGTGTTCGTCAGCGAGACCTGCTGGCGGCCCGTTGTAACGAAGTGTGCCGGCGCTGACGACATAGACGCGGTCGGCGAAACGCAACGCCTGCTTGGCGTTCTGCTCGACCACCAGCAGCGTCAGCCCCTCCCGCTTGAGCTCGCCGATGAAATCGAAGATCTGCACCACGATCTTCGGCGCCAGCCCGAGCGACGGTTCGTCGAGCAAAAGCAGCTTCGGCCGCGACATCAGCGATCGGGCAATGGCCAGCATCTGCTGCTCGCCGCCCGAAAGCGTGCCGGCCGCTTGCCCGTAGCGTTCGGAAAGCACCGGAAACAGCGCCAGAAAACGCTCGATATCCCCGCGCACACCTTTGGGATCGCGCCGTGTCGCCGCACCCAGCCGCAGGTTCTCGCCGACCGTCAGATTGGCGAAGATGTGCCGGCCCTCGGGCGTCGAGGTCAACCCGGCACGAATGCGGTCCTCGGTACGGACACGCGAAATATCCTGGCCGTCGAGAAAGATGCGGCCCGAGGCCGGCGTGACCAGGCCGGTCAGCGCATTGATGGTCGAGCTCTTGCCGGCCCCGTTAGGGCCAAGCAGGGCGACGAGTTCGCCCCGCCCGACCTTCAGGCTGAGGTCGCGCACCGCTGTGACCGCGCCGTAGCGGACGACCAGATTGTCGACGCTCAGCACGACGAGAACTGCCTGGCTCGATCCATCATCACTTGACCCGCCTGCCCGTCAGTTCAATGCCGGAACGAAGGTCGGCGGCGTGTCGGTGATCAGCATCCGCTTGCCGTTCGAGAACCCCATCACCGGCACGGCCTTGACGGGATAGCCTTTTTTCTCGGCGAAGGAGATGACCGGCGCCGTGGTGCCGGGATAGCCGCCCGGCGCGCGGATCGCCTCGCGCAAGGCGGCGGGCTCGACGGTGCCGGATTTCTTCGCCGCCTCGTAGCTGATCTGCACCATGTCGGCGCCGAGCGCGTCGAAGATGCCGTTGATCTTGTAGCCGTCGGCCTTGCACTGGGCGAGGAACTTGTCGATCGGGCTGTCGATGCCGGTCGCGCCATGGGTGGCGAACATCACCTTTTCCAGCGAGGCCGGATTGCCGACTGTGCCCTCCAGCGACTTGTCGTCGAAGGCATCGCAACCGGCGACCCAGCCGTCATAGCCATTGGCGCGCAACTGGCGAATGAAGATGCCGACATCCGGCAGCACGCCGCAGATATGGATGGCGTCCGGCTTCTGCGGCAGTGCCTTGATGCTGGCGATCTGCGGCGACCAGTCGGTCGTGCCCCAGGAATAGTTGAGCTTGGAGACGACCTTGCCGCCGAGATGCTCGAAGACCTCGCCGAACCATTCCGGCAGTTTTTCGGAATAGGAGCCGGCATCGGGCGAGACCATCAGCGCCACGGTGCGCGCACCCTTGCCGTAAAGCGCGTTGGCTGTGGCTGCCGCGTTGATCGGATCGGGCACCGCGCCGGCGATGAAATTGTCCAGCCCGGCCTGCTGCATTTCGAGCTGCGTGTTCGGCGCCGAGAAGACGGTGGCGCCATAGGGCGCGGCGATTTGCGCAGTCGGGATCAACGCATCCGGGAATGGCACGCCGGTGATGATCTGGGCGCCGGCGTCGAGGAATTTCTGGCCGAGCGACACCGAAAGCTGCGGATCGGAACGATTGTCCTCGATCATCAGTTCGACCTTGGGATCACCGGCACTCGCCGCCTTGTTCAATTTGTCGGCCATGCAGCGCGCGCCTTCAGCCTCGCTGTAGGGCGCGTAAGTGCCGGTCATCGCCACCGCGAGCCCGATCTTCAGGTCGTTGGCCTCGGCATGCGCGACCTGCAACAGCCCTGCCGCGACGACAGCGGCCCCCAAAATCATCTTGTCCATTGAACCCCTCCTTCTCTCTTGTTGTTGCTGGCCCCAGGGCGCCGTCACGATGTCTCGGACTGCCCGACATAAACCTCGATGACACGCGGATCGCGCCACACCGCCTCGGTCCGCCCGGATGCGATCACCTGGCCCTGGTCCATGACGCAGAGCCGGTCGCAAAGCCGGTTGATGAAACGCAGATCGTGGTCGATGACGATGGTGGCGCAGCCGACGTCGCGGCGGATGCCTTCGATCGCCACCGCCAGCGTCTCGGACTCGCCCTCATTGAGCCCTGCCGCCGGTTCGTCGAGCAGCAGCAGCGATGGGCCGAGCGCCAGCGCGCGGGCGATTTCGAGCCGGCGCTGGCTGCCATAGGACAGCGTGCCAGCCGGCACGTCGGCGAAGCCGTCCAACTGATACTGGGCAAGCAACTGGTCGACGCCGATGCGCGCTGCCGCGTCGGGGCGAACCGCCTGGCACGTGATATGGGCGACCTCGACATTCTGCCGGACGGTCAGGTCCTTGAACAACCGGATGGTCTGGAAGGTGCGGCCGACGCCGGCCCGTGCGCAATGTTCCGGGCCGCGTCCGGTGATTTCCTTTCCCGCCAGCCGGACACTGCCGGTGTCGGGCTTGAGCACGCCGGAGATGGCATTGACCAGAGTGGATTTTCCGGCGCCATTGGGGCCGATCAGGCCGAGGATCTCGCCGGCCTCGCACGACAGCGAAGCACTGCGCAAGGCCTGCACGCCGCCAAAGGTCTTGCTGACTGACTCAACCGACAGCATCGGTCATCTCTCCCATCCCGGCCGATGGCTATTTCTCCTGTCGGCCGGTCAAAGGGATGCTAACCCCCGGACTTTTCCATAACAAGTATTTTTTTCCATTTTAGAAAATATTCTTGGGACGCGACGTGTCCAACCAAACATCCAGCCGATCTGGCCGGTTGGGATCAGGCCCCGGCGCTGGCCGGAAGCCCGTCGCGCGGGACGGTGTTCGACATCAGCATCACCACCGGCGCGTCGCCCAGCGCGATATAGGCGTGCTGCATTTCACCGTCGAACAGGATGCTGTCGCCCGGCTGCAGCACGGTCGGATCGTAGTGGATCGTGTGCAGTTCCAGCCGGCCGCTCAGCACATGGATGAACTCCTCGCCCGAATGGCTGCGCCAGCCGCCATTCTCCTCGAGGCTCCTTGCACGCAGCGTCACGCGCCAGAAAATGTTGGTCTTGTCACGAAAATCGCTGCACAGGACCTCGAATTCCATGGCGTTGCCCTGGTGCAGGATGCCGCTGCCGGCGCGCGTGATCGATCGGCGCGCCTGCATGCCGGGCTTGGGGCTGAACAGGAAGGACGCCACCGGCACGTGCAGCACGCCGGCGATCATCAGCGCGACGTCGACCGTCAGCCGGGCCTTGCCGTTCTCGAGTTTCGACAGTTGCGACACCGAAAGGCCGGAGCGTTCGCTGAGATCGCGCAGCGTGATGTTCTGCTCCTTGCGCGCATCGCGGATCTTGCTGCCCACATTGCCCTGCATCATCCACGCCCTTGGCTGCCGTGTTTCCAATTCGACAAGCTCTAGCGGCGCGCCTCGGGGGCGTCCAGCCTTTAGACGGCTACGGCTGGTTTCGGCCATAGCGAGATCGCAACAGTGGCGAAGACGGTCTCGAGCGTGCGGCTGACGAGCTCGAATGTTTCCGGATCGGAAAGCAGGTCGTTGCGGACTTCCAGATAGAGGCAAGGCCGGCCTTGCTCCAGCCCGTGCTGGTTCAGCGTGTAGCCGATCGCCTGGCGCCAGTCGTAGGGCTCGTTGTCGCCGATCCTCAGGCCTGCCGCCGCGCCGTGCGCACCAAGGGTTTTCAGCACCGAAGTGACGAAGGGCGACTGCTCCCGCCAGAGTACACCGATGTCGACATTGCGCGTGATGCCGCCCATCACCGGGGTGAAGGAATGCACCGACACCAGCGCCTGCCTGCCCACAGCGGCCTCGACGATTGCCTGTTCGAGCGGCGCCCAGGCAATGCGGGTGCGCAACTGGCGGTCCGCCGTATCAGCGGCCAGATTGCCGGGCACCGGAATGCCGCCGAGGTCCGGGCGCATGAAATCCCACTCACCGGCCGGGCGGTTGTAGTCGAGGAACAGCCGCGAATAATGCGCGATCACGGCCGGCGCCCGAAGCGTCTGCGAGAGCCGGCGCGTCAGGGCATCGATGCCGATATCGACAGCGAAATGCGTGCCGAGATAGGGCACTGCCAGGCCAAGGTCACGCCATGGCGCGGGCACGAGATTGCCGGCGTGCTCGGCGATCAGCAGATAGGGGCTCGCCGCATCGATCCGCAGCCACTCCACGCTGGCGTCGGCCAGTGCGGCGACGGTTGCATCATCAAGCTTTCCAAGGCTCGCCGCGTTCAACAGGCCGCTCCCCCCGCTCAGCCGATAACCGAGCGGACATGGTACGACTTCGCCGCTGTCGCCTCCACCAGGCCGGCGCGGCCATTGGTGCGTCCCAACCCGGAATTCTTGATGCCACCCCAGGGCAAATGCAGGTCGGCATGGTCGCAGCGGTTGAGATAGACGGTGCCGGCCTCGACCTCGTCGAGCAGCGCCACGCCGCGATCGATATCCTTGGTCCAGATCGAGGCGCTCAGGCCGAAATCGCTGTCGTTCATCAGGCGGATCGCCTCGTCGTCGCTGTTGACCGACTGGACGCAGGCCACCGGCCCGAACAGCTCGTCACGCATGATCTGCATGCTGTGGTCAACGCCAACCAGCACTTCCGGCGCGACATAGGCGGCGCCCAGGCCAGAGGCCTTGAGCGTTCCATCCTGCGGCATCAAGCGCCTGGCCCCTGCCCGCACCGCGCTGTCGGTGAGACCACGGATGGTGTCGGCGGCACTCGCCCGCACCACCGGACCGACCATCGGCTTCTCGTCAAAGGGATGGCCGATGGACCATTTCGCCGTCTCGGCGACCAGCGCATCGACGAAGCGGTCATGGATCGCCTTGTCGACATAGATGCGCTCGACCGAGCAGCAGGACTGGCCGGCATTGGAATAGGTGCCTTCGGCGATTTGCCGGATCACTGCGTCAAGATCCGCGTCGGCGCGGACATAGGTCGGGTCCTTGCCGCCGAGCTCGAGATGCACCTGCGTGAACGTGCCGGCGGCGGCGGCATGCACGCGACGGCCGCCATTGACGGAGCCGATGAAATTCACCGCGTTGAAGGCGCCGGACGCGATCAGCTTCTCCGCATCGGCATGGTCGAGATGCAGGCTCTGGAACACGCCTTCGGGACCGCCGGCGGCGCGGAAGGCTTCCTCGGCCTGCTCGGCGATCAGCGGCGTCTGCGGCGAATGCTTGAAGATCACGACATTGCCGGCAGCAAGCGGCGACGTGACCAGATAGCCCAGCATGGCGGTGGGATAGTTCCAGGCGCAGATCGAAAGGTGCAGCCCGCCTGCCATCGGCTTGGCGTAGCGGCGGATGTTCTCATCCGAGGGGTATGGGATATCGGCCAGCGTTTCCGGCGCGACGCCGGCCAAAAGCTCGCCAACCAGCGCCAGGCGTGGCGTCTCGTCGGCCTGCCACAGCGGCCGGCCGATCTGCCACGCCACCATCTCGGCCAGCGGTGTTGCCCGGGCCTTCATCTCCTCGCCGAAGCGCAGCAGGATCGCCAGCCGGTCGGCCAGCTTCATGCGTCGCCAGGATGGCAGCGCGGCGCGCGCCCGGGTAAGCGCGCCCTCGATGGCTGCGCCATCCGCATAGGCGCGCGTCGTGTAGGTCGAGCCGTCGACGGGAGAGGTCACGGAAAAGATGCGCGCGCCGGAATGCAGGTTCATCGTCTTGAAATCCATCCGAGATGAGAGGTCATTGCGAGGCACGATATCGTGATTTTCCATTTTGGCAAATTTTTTCTAATCCCGCTTGATGGAATTTTTATCCACCCCTATTGTCCGCTCCATCGGCATTTCAGCAGAAGCAGACGAGGGGTTCAGATGATCGCTTACGATTTCACCGGCAGGCATGCGGTCGTCGCCGGCGCGGGCGGCGGCATGGGCGAGGCGATCACGCTGGCCCTGCTCGAGGCCGGTGCCTCCGTCACCGCCATCGACGTCAAGGCCCGTCCGGCTTCGCTGGCCTCCTATGACGACAGGCTCACCTTCGCCCAGGGCGATCTCACCGATGCCGACTTTGTTGGACAGGCGATCGGTGCGGCGGGCCGCGAACGTGGCGGCATCGACTATCTCGCCAATGTCGCGGGGGTGCTGTGGTTCGGCCGCGACAAGTCGGCGCTGGAGATGGATCTCGACGTCTGGGATGAGGTCTTCAACATCAATTTGAAGTCCTTCGTGCACACCGCGCGCTCCGTCGTTCCGCATATGCGGGCGGGCGGGCGCGGCGGCGCCATGGTGCATTTCTCGACCATCCAGTGGTATCGCGGCGACGCCAACCCGCAGGACGCCTACCAGGCATCGAAGGCCGGCGTCTGCGCGTTGTCGAAATCACTCGCCATGCAACTGGCCGGCGAGCGCATCCGCTCCAACGCCATCTGCCCGGGCATGGCGCTCACCCCGCTGCAGGCGCGCTGGGATACCGAGGAAAAGCGCTCGGCCGTGGCTAGCTACGCCCCGCTCGGCCGCATCGGAACGCCGCAGGACATGGCCAATGCCGCGCTGTTCCTGCTCTCGGATGCCGCGAGCTACATCACCGGCATCGAGCTTGCCGTCGATGGCGGCCTGCTCATGCGCATGTAGGTCGCCCGACCCGGTCCGGTATCCTGCCTCGGCCTCCGGCGGAGACGGGTGAACCGGTCAGAAATCGTTGGGAAAGATGGCCTTGAGATAGAACCGGCATGCCCGCTTCGCCATGTCGCGCCCGGCGGGGCCGGGGGCTGTGAACACCTGGCCGGAAATCCACAGCCCGTCGATCAGGGCGTTGAGGCTGCGGGCGACCAGGGCCGGGTCGAGATCGATCCGCCTCAGCTCGGCAAGGGCGGCGACATCGGCCATCACGATGGCATCGTAGCGGGTCTTCAGCTCGGCGCAGCGCCGGCGATACTCGGGATTGCGCGCCGACTCCGCCCAGAAGTCGGTGAAGACGGCGATGCGCCCGGCATTCGACATTTCGGTGTCGAAATCGAGTTCGATCATCCCCAGCAGGCGTGCGGCCGGCGAGTCGTTTTCGGGCCGGTTCAGGCTGCGATCGTACTCCTCGACCATGTGGTCGAGCGCGGCCAGCGTGATGCCTTCCTTCGATTTGAAATGGAACGACACGACGCCGTAGCTGCAGCCGGCTTCCTGGGCGATGTCGTTCATCGTGAAGCCGGCCAGGCCCTTGCGGGCGATGACCGTGAGCGCCGCCTCGATCAGCGAGCGGCGCCGCTCCAGCACCTGGTCCTCGCGCGTTGGCGCGCGCCGCTTGTCGGTCCGGTTCTCAGCGTGTGCCGCGGCTTGGTTCATGATCTCTGGTCTTGACCGGGATGTGCCGCGTCTGGATAGCAGCTTCGGCGAAGCCGGCACAAGACTTTGCCGCCCGGAGCCCGGGAAAGACGCTGTCGCGCTAGACGAGTTCGCCGGCCATGATCTCGGCCGCCGCCCGCTCTATGCCCTGGCGCAGGATGCCGATCATGTCGTCGATCTGCTCCCTTGTGATGATCAGCGCCGGCGACATCACGCACATATTGCCGAGCGGGCGCACGATCAGCCCGAGTTCGGCGCAATGGATGTCGATGCGGGCGCCGATCCGCTTGTCGAAATCGGTCACATTCGGCGACGACGTATCGACCAGGCATTCGACGCAGCCGACCAGACCGGAGGCGCGGACATTCGCCACCAGCGGCAGGTCGGCCAGGCTGTGAAGGCGCTCGGCGAAGTAACCGGAGATGTCGCGCACATGTTCCAATATGCCGTCCTTCTCGATCACCGCGATGTTGGCGAGCGCGGCGGCACAACTCACCGGATGGCCGGAATAGGTGTAGCCGTTCGAATAGTTGCTTCCCCTGGCGTTGTCGCCGCTGACCTTGTCCAGCAGGCGCTCGGAAATGGCGAAGCCGCCCAGCGGCACATAGCCGGAGGTGACGCCCTTGGCGAAGGTGATGATGTCGGGGACGACGCCGAACACCTTTTCCGACGCGAACCATTCGCCGCAGCGACCGAAGCCGGTGACCACCTCGTCGGAGATGTAGACGATGTCATGCTCCTCGCACACCGCCTTGAAGCGGGCGTGATAGCCCTTTGGCGGGATGATGACGCCGCCGGACGCCAGCAAAGGCTCGGCCAGGAACACCGCCACCTTGTCGGCGCCGACACGCGCGATCTCCTGCCGGAATTCGTCGACCAGAAAGTCCAGGAACGCCGCCTCGTCCTTGTCGCCGGCAAGGCGGATGTTGGGGCTGGAGATGAACGAGATCCTGTCGGAGATGATGTCGAAATTCGGCCAGTTGCCGGCGCGGCCCGAGCAGGCCGCCGTCAGCGCCGTGCTGCCGTGGTAGCCTTCGCGCCGCACGATGATGTGCTTTTTCTCCGGGCGGCCCAGCACATTGTTGTAGAACTCGACGAAGCGCAGCGCCGAATCGACCGCGGTCGAGCCGCCGGTGGTGAAGAAGACGCGATTGAGATCGCCCGGCGTCATCGCGGCGATGCGCGCCGCCAGTTCCGCCGACGGAGAATTCACCGTGTACCAGGGCGAATTGTAGGCCAGCTGCAAGGCCTGCTCGGCGATGGCGTCGGCGATCTCACGGCGGTTGTAGCCGATCTGCGTGCACCACATGCCGGCCGGGCCGTCGATCAGCCGGCGTCCCTTGGCGTCGATCACATAGATGCCGTCGCCACGCGAAAGCAGCGGGCGTGCCGACTGGCCGAGCTTTTCCATGGCTTCGGACGGCGACAGCAGATGCCGCCGCGCAGCCTCTTCCATCTCGGTGGCATTCCACTGCGACCCGACCGCCTTGTTCATGAAATTTCCTCCCTGTCCGTCGTTGCGCATCCTCGATCCCGACGCACATGACCTGGCGCTGCCGATCGCACTGCGATCCGCCGACGCTACAAGGAAGCTCACAAATTGATTGTCCAGTCAATCAGTTTTGGAGGTTGAAGGAATTGGAGCTGGCGATGATTGCCGCCGAGATTGTGGGGCTGAGCCGCCCCGAGCCTGCTTCAGGACTGCGAAAGAGCAGGCAGTTCCAGCAAGGCCTGGGCGGCGGCGACGTCGGTGATCAGCAGCTTGGCGTTGGTCGCGGCGATGCCGGCGCGGATGGCGTGGATCTTGCGCACGCCGCCGGACGAGATGATCACCTTCGGCACCTTGCGGATATCGGCGGGATTGATGGCCATGGCGCGATGGTTGACGGGATGATCGATGACATTGCCGTCGGCGTCGACGAAGTGGCACAGCACGTCGCCGACCGCGCCCGCATCCTTCAGGCTCTTGGCGTCCGACCAGTTCAGGATGCCCCGGCGGAAGATCGAGGCCTGCGTGCTGACGTCGCCGACGCTGAGCAGCGCGATATCGACGGCCCGCGCCCGCTCGTAGAGCTGCTTGAGGTCGTCCTGCTTCCACAGCGCATCGGCCAGTTCGCGGTCGGGCACGAACACCGGCGCGGTGATCTGGTAGAGTTCCGTGCGGTAGAATTCTGCGAAGCGCCAGGCCACGGCCGAAGGGTTATGCGCGGTGGCGTGGGTCAGGCCGCCGAGCAGCGAAATGACCGTCATGTCGTCGACCTCGCGCCAGATCAGCGAGCGCATGCAGACCTGCAGCGTGGCGCCCCAGCCGACCCCGATCGACAGCCCGTTGGTGACCTGCTCGGAAATGTAGCGTCCGGTGGCATGGCCGACGACGGCCGCGACGCTCTCTTCGTCCGGGCTGGATGCCGGGACGACGATCGCCTCGGAGAGGCCAAGGTGCCTTTCCAGGTCGCGCTGCAGGCGGATCAGTGATTCGGCGTGCGAATTGATGGTGATCTGGACAGTGCCGTCCTCGCGTGTCGCCGCCAGCAGGCGCAAGGCCTTGATGCGGCTGATGCCGAGATGCTGGGCGACCTGTTCCTGGGTCAGCCCTTCGACATAGTAGAGATAGGCGGCCCTGAGCTTGAGCTCGTCCTGGTCGGACTGGAATTTCGTCCGCCTCGGCTTCTTTTCAGAACCTGTCATGCCGCGTCCCCCAAGATAACTCCCATTAGACGATTTGCCGGCGGAGGGAAATCGCGCTGCCCGTTCGCGCCGGTCGGCCGATGGAAATCTGGCAAACTGAAAATAGCCGCGCCGAGCCTATGTTACAGAATTGTACAATAATTCTCAATATGGCATAAATGTTCGAATTATGAAGGCGCTTTGGCTCGGCCAGAAGGATACGATATGCGAATACTGCTCTCCAATGATGACGGAATCGACGCGCCCGGCCTGGCGATCCTGGAACGGGCGGCGGCGCTGTTGAGCGACGATGTCTGGACCGTGGCGCCCAGTGGCAACCGCAGCGGCTTCGGCCATTCGATCACGCTGCGGCAGGCCTTTACCGTCGAAGAGGTCTCGGCGCGCCGCTATTCCTGCACCGGCACTCCGGCCGATTGCGTCATCGCGGCGATGCACTGGGTGTTCCGTGACGGCGCGAAGCCCGATCTGGTGCTGTCGGGCATCAATGAAGGCCGCAACGTTGCCGAGGATGTTTCCTATTCCGGCACCATGGCGGTGGCGCGCGAGGCGGCGCTCTGCGGCATTGCCGGTGTCGCCTTCTCCATGCCGCGCGACAGCCAGGCCTATGGCGACGACGATGTGGCCTGGCTGGCCGCGCGCATTGAAGGCTTCTGGAACACCCGCGATGAATGGGCTCAGGAGGGGCATTGGCTGAGCGTCAACCTGCCGCGCAATGTGCCGGCGCCCATGCGCGCGGCGCGTATCGGCCGCGACAAATGCGCGACGCGGGTCGTCATCCATGCCGAGGACGCTCGCAGCGCCCGCATCGAGCCGCTAGCCGACCGCACCTACGCCACGACGCCGGGCGACGAGAACAGCCTGATCGATTCGGGCGTCGCCTCGGTCACCTGCCTCAACTGGATGGGGCATGCCGCGGTGCCGGCGGGCGCCTTGTCGGAGTTCGACGGCGCGTTTGAACAGGCGGTCGCCTGAAAAACAAAGGGCGCCGACATCAGCCGGCGTCCTTTCACTTCCGTTGTGACGTCAGTATTTCGGGTAGACCTCGAGCAGGCAATCGTCGAGATAGCTGTTGACGAAGCCGGGGATGGTCATCGCGCGGGTCTCGATGCTGCCGTCATCGTGAAGCACGTGCTCGAGATAGCCGACCTCGCGATTGCCGCCCATTTCCGGCACCAGCTCTTCGCGGGTCGTGAAGGCGATGGAAGAGCACCATTCGAGTCGGACGCCATCATGGCTGCGTGAGCGCTGCTGGTGCAGATGCCCGCTGGCGATCATCTTCAACTGCTTGTGCTCCATCAGCGCGCGCAATTTCTCGCGGCCGATCGGGTCGACGGTCCAGTAGGTCAGTTCCGTGCTTTCGGGCGTGTCGACGTAGAGCGGCTGGTGCGAGAAAACGGCCAAGTGCCTGTCGCCCATCGTCGCCAGCTGTTCGCCCATCCAGTCATATTGCTGCTGTTCGCCGTCGAGCCCCGAGCCGACGCGCAGCGAATTGATGCCGAGAAGCCGCCAGTTGCCGCGGTCGATAACCCATCTGTCGGCGCCATAGTAGCGCTCGTAGCGTTCGAGCCGGGTCGGGCTGATGGCGCTGCCCATGACGGTTTCGGGCTGCGACAGGCGCGGATTGTCGCCCACATCGTGATTGCCCGGGATGTAGCGGATGTCCTTGCCAGCCCGCTGCAGGAATTCGCGGCAGAACGGATAGTCTTCCTCGAAACGGATACCGTCGAGCGTGATGTCGCCAGTATGGACGATCAGATCGTGATCGGCGGCCTTCAGTACGTCGATCATGAGTTCGTTGTTCTCGTGAAAGCGGTGCGTTCGCGGCGACAGATGCGTGTCGGATATCTGCATAATTCGAATCGAGGCCATGGATCTCTCTTTTGCGGTGGGTCGTGGATCTGATGCGTAGCCGGCTCAGAAGTGTACAATTGTATTGACTTATAAAAGATAGTTCAATATTGGATTTTCAGCGATCGGCGGATCGCCAGCCTGATCGCGCATTTGCTGCGCGGGTTCCAGAGGGAACCGGGCGGGAGGCTACTGGAGGGGGAGGCGACCATGTCCGGCATTGAGATCAGGAATCTCAACAAGAGGTGGACGACCTTTGACGCCGTCAAGGATGTCAACTTCGAGGTGAAGCCCGGCTCGTTGACGGTCCTGCTCGGGCCGTCCGGCTGCGGCAAGTCGACGACGCTGCGTCTGATTGCCGGCCTGGATGCCGTCACCTCCGGCCAGATATTCATCGGCGGCAAGGATGTCACCGGCCAGCCGCCGGCCAAGCGCGGGCTGGCCATGGTGTTCCAGTCCTATGCGCTGTTCCCGCATCTCAGTGTCGCCGAAAACATCATTTTCGGTCTCAAGGTGCGGCGAGTACCGGCCGGGGAGCGGACGCGCCGCCTGAAGAAGGCTGTCGACATTCTCGGGCTGGGGGCGCTTCTTGACCGCAAGCCTTCCCAGCTTTCGGGTGGTCAGCAGCAGCGCGTCGCCCTCGGCCGGGCGATCGTCGCCGAAGCGTCGGTCTGTCTCATGGACGAGCCGCTGTCCAATCTCGACGCGCAGCTTCGCCACGAGATGCGCAAGGAAATCAGGACCATCCAGCAGGCGCTGGGCATGACCATGGTCTATGTCACCCACGACCAGATCGAGGCGATGAGCCTGGCCGACCAGGTCATCCTCATGCGCAATGGCCGCATCGAGCAGAAGGCGGACCCGGTCGGCCTGTATCTGCGGCCGGCGACGTCGTTCGCCGCACGGTTCATCGGCACGCCGCCGATGAACCTCGTCTCCCTGGCCGACGGGCCGGCCGGCGCCATCGTCAAGGGATCGTCGGGTCCGGCATTGATAGAAGGCAAGGGCGAAGGACTGTCTCTGGGCCTGCGGCCCGAGGAGATCAGGATCGAGCAGGATGGCGTCGTTCCCGCCGTCATCCGCAGCATCGAATATCATGGCGCCGACAGCATCCTCGAATGCAGCGTTGGCGACCAGATCCTGCAGGTGCGCGTCGAAGGCATCCGGCGGCAATCGGTCGGCGACCAGATACGGCTGGGCTGGCTGCCCGACGCCATGCATGTCTTCGACGAGAGCGACGGCAACCGTGTCGAGCGCAGGGTTCTGGTCGGCCAGGCGGCCGGCGAGCGTGCGCTGCGCGTAGTGCCCTGACCTTCAGGCTAGCTCCTGCCAGCCTTCCGATTTGCGGATCGGCTGAGAGGGTCAAAACCATCAGAAAACCGGAGGAAACGATGCTGAATATCAGTGGTAAATGGATCGGCGCCGCACTGTTGGGGGCAGGCCTGAGTTTTGGCGTGGCGCAAGCGGCGCCCGTCGAGATCAGCCTCTACTATCCCGTGGCCATTGGCGGCCCGGTGACCAAGATCGTCGACGACCTGATCACGCGGTTCGAGGCCGCCAATCCCGACATCAAGGTCAAGGCGATCTATTCGGGCACCTATTCCGAGACGATCAGCAAGTCGCTGACGGCGTTCAAGGCCGGCCAGCCGCCGGAACTGGCGGTCATGCTTTCGGCTGACGTCTTCACGCTGATCGACGAGGGCGCGATCGCGCCGGTCGACGACTTCACCAAGACCGACGACGACAAGGCCTGGCTCGCCGGCTTCTCGCCGGTCTTCATGCTCAACAGCAAGAACGAGGACAAGACCTGGGGCATCCCGTTCCAGCGCGGCACGACGATCTTCTTCTGGAACAAGGACGCCTTCAAACAGGCCGGCCTCAACCCCGATGTCGGTCCGCAGAACTGGGACGAAGTCGTCGACTTCGCCACCAAGCTCACCAAGCGCGACGCCGGCGGCAATGTCACGCAATGGGGCATGCAGGTGCCCTCGTCGCTGACCTCCTACTGGCTGCTGCAGGGCTATGTCGCCCAGAATGGCGGCACCATCGCCGACATTTCCGGGACCAAGACCTATTTCGACGCGCCCGAAGTCGTCGAAGGCCTGCAGTACTGGACGGACCTGGCGCTCAAGCACAAGGTGATGAAGCCAGGCGTGATCGAATGGGCGACCAACCCGAAGGACTTCTTCGAGGGCCGCGCCGCCATGATCACCATCACCAGCGGCAACCTGACCAACGTCAAGGCCAACGCGCCCTTCCCCTTCGGCGTGCAGATGCTGCCCGAGCACAAGAAGCGTGGCGCCCCGACCAGCGGCGGCAACATCTTCATCTTCAACGGCACCGCACCTGAAAAGCAGCAGGCCGCCTTCCAGTTCGTGAAGTGGCTGACCTCGGCGGATCAGGCGGCCGAATGGAGCATCAAGACCGGCTATATCGCGCCGCGAGACGATGCCTGGAACACCCCGGCCATGCAGGCCTATGTCAAGGAATTCCCGGGTGCGGCCGTCCCGCACGACCAGATTCCCTACATGGTGCCGGAGCTCTCGACGCATGAGAACCAGCGCGTCGCCCGCGTCATCGACGACGGCATCGAGGCCGCACTCACCGGCTCCAAGACGCCGGCACAGGCGATGAGCGACGCGCAGCAGGAAGCCGATCGCATCCTCAAGCAGTACCGCTAAGCAGGACGACGATCGGGTGGCGGGTCGAAGCCGATCCGCCGCCCGACCGATCACCGCCGACAGGAAAGGCTGTTCCCGTGACACAGGGACGAAATCAGATCACCGCATGGCTGCTGCTGTTGCCGGCCGTCGTGCTGCTGGCGGCGTTCACCCACATCCCGGCGGTGATGACGCTGGTCAACAGCTTCTACAACACGCCGCGCGGCGCGCGCCCGGCCAAGTTCGTCGGCGTCAGCCACTACACCGACATGCTGAGCGACCCGGTGTTCCTGGCCGCCCTGAAGAACAACGCCATCTATGCCATCGGCACCGTGCCGGTGGCGATCGGCCTGGCGATGCTGATGGCGCTGATCGTCAATTCGTCGATCCGCGGCAAGGGCCTGCTGCGCATGTCCTTCTTCCTGCCCACCATCCTGCCGATGATCGCGGTGGCCAACATCTGGCTGTTCTTCTACACGCCCGGCTACGGCCTCATCGACCGCTTCCTCGGCCTGTTCGGCTTCGCCGAACGCAACTGGCTGGGGGATGGTTCGACGGCGCTTGGCAGCCTGATGGTGCTGGCCGTCTGGAAGGAAGCCGGCTTCTTCATGATCTTCTACCTGGCGGCGCTGCAGCAGATCAGCCCATCACTCGGCGAGGCCGCCGCGCTCGAAGGCGCGGGCCGCTGGTATTTCTTTCGCCGCGTCACCTTTCCGTTGCTGATGCCGACGACGCTGTTCGTGCTGATCAATGCCATCATCAACTCGTTCCGGCTGATCGACCACGTTATCGTCATGACCCGTGGCGGCCCCGACAACGCCAGCACGCTGCTGCTTTACTACATCTACCAGACGGCGTTCCGCTTCTGGGACACCGGCTATGCCGCCGCACTGACCATGGTGCTGCTGGCGCTGCTCGCGGCGCTTGCGTTCGTGCAGTTCGGCATTCTCGACCGGAGGGTCCATTACAAATGACCGCCACCGCGCTTCCCCAGCCGATCCAGTCCCGCGAGCACGGTTTTTGGCACGCCGTCGAGGTCATCGGCTGCTATCTGCTCGGTGCGCTCTGGATCCTGCCGCTGCTCTATGCGGTCTGGATGGCGTTCCATCCGGCCGAATACGAGGTGCGCTTCGATCTGACGGCGCCGCTGACGCTCGCCAACTTCGTCCAGGCCTGGAACGCGGCACCCTTCGCGCGTTATTTTCTCAACACCTTCGTGCTGATCACGGTCATCCTGGTCTCGCAATTCGTCATCTGCACGCTCGCCGCCTATGCCTTCGCCCGCTACGATTTCCGCGGCAAGACGCTGGTGTTCATGCTGGTGCTGATCCAACTGATGATCATGCCCGAGGTGCTGATGGTCGAGAACTACCGCACCATGGTCAAGCTTGGGCTGGTCGACACCGTGTGGGCGATGGGCCTGCCCTACATGGCTTCGGCCTTCGGCATCTTTCTGCTGCGCCAGGCCTTCCTGACCGTGCCCAAAGAACTTGATGATGCCGCGCGCGTCGAGGGCGCGGGGCCGCTCGGCATCCTGCTCAAGGTCTATGTTCCCCTGTCGCGTCCGATCTATGTCGCCTACGGGCTGGTCTCGGTCAGCTACCACTGGAACAATCTGCTGTGGCCGCTGGTGATCACCAACTCGGTGTCGACCCGGCCGCTGACCGTCGGCCTGCAGGTCTTCGCCTCGCCCGACCAGGGCGTGCAGTGGAGCATCATTTCGGCCGCCGCCCTTATGACATCGGCGCCGCTGCTGATCGGCTTCCTGCTGTTCCAGCGCCAGTTCGTCCAGAGCTTCATGCGGGCCGGCATCAAATAGCCGGCTCCAAACAGACATCGGAGCCTTCCGCCTCGACGGTCTATTCTTAGCCGCACCGACAAGGCGAGCCGTTTGACAGCCGGCTTTCCAGCGGACCCGTTTTGGCTCGCGGCAGGCCTCCCAAAAGGGTCGCGAAAGCGCGGAATTTTGGACATTAGTCTTGACAGAAATACAGATGTTCAATACCCGTCATGCACTTGAACAGCCTGTATTGTGGGAGGAATGATCGCTATGGCTTCCAATGTTTCGTTGACGGGCCTCGCCCGCGATCTCGAGGAACGCGCCAAGTCCGGCAAGCCGATTCGCATCGGCCTGATCGGCTCGGGCGAGATGGGCACGGACATTGTCACCCGCGTCGCCCATATGTCCGGCATCGAAATCGGCGCCATCTCCGAACTCAACCTTCCCGCCGCCAGCAAGGCGGTCGATATCGCCTTCCAGGAAACCGGGCACGCCCGCGAAGTGTCGAACGCATCAGCGATGACCGCGGCGATGGAGGCCGGCAAGATCGCCGTCACCAACGATGCCAGCCTGGTCATCAACAATGATCTCATCGACGTCGTCATCGATGCCACCGGCGTTCCTGCCGTCGGCGCCGAGATTGGCCTGCGTGCCATGGAGCATGGCAAGCATCTGGTGATGATGAATGTCGAGGCCGACGTCACCATCGGCGCCTATCTGAAGAGCGAGGCCGACCGGCTCGGCGTCACCTATTCGCTGGGCGCCGGCGACGAGCCGTCCTCCTGCATGGAATTGATCGAATTCGTCTCGGCGATGGGTCATCCGATCGTCGCCGCCGGCAAGGGCAAGAACAACCCGCTCAACATCGACGCGATCCCGGATGATTATGCCGAGGAAGCCAAGCGCCGGCACATGAATGTGCGCATGCTCGTCGAATTCGTCGACGGTTCGAAGACCATGGTCGAGATGGCGGCGATCGCCAATGCCACCGGGCTGGTTCCCGACAAGGCCGGCATGCATGGCCCGGCGGCGACGCTTGGCGAACTGTCCAAGGTGCTTGTTCCCGAGAAGGATGGCGGCGTGCTGTCGCGCGTCGGCGTCGTCGACTACACGATCGGCAAGGGGGTCGCGCCCGGCGTCTTCGTCGTCGCCGACATGTCGCATCCGCGCATTTCGGAGCGCATGGAAGATCTGAAGATGGGCAAGGGCCCGTACTTCACCTTCCACCGCCCCTATCACCTGACCTCGCTCGAAGTGCCGCTGACCTGCGCCCGGGTCGTGCTCTACGGCAAGGCCGACATGGTGCCGCTGGCCAAGCCCGTGGCCGAAGTCGCGGCCGTCGCCAAGAAGGACATGCAGCCGGGCGAGAAGCTCGATGCGATCGGCGAGTACTGCTACCGCGCCTGGATCATGACAGCGCCGGAAGCACGTGCCGCCAAGGCCATTCCCTGCGGCCTGCTGCAGGGCGGATCGGTCACCGCGCCGATCAAGAAGGGTGAGCTCATCACCTATGCCAACGCCGCCCCCGCGCCGGGTTCCAAGATTGCCGAGCTGCGCGCGCGCCAGGACAAGCTCGTCTACGGCACAGTGGGAGCCTGATCATGCCCGAAGCCATCAAAGCCGTCGCGGACAGCCGCGCCAACCTGCCTTTCGTCTATCGCCAGTACAGCGCCGAGCAGCTCAGGCAGGTGCTCCACAAGATGTACCTCATCCGCCGCTTCGAGGAGGGCGCGGAAGAGTCCTACACGCGCGGCCTCATCCACGGCACCATGCACCTGTCGATCGGACAGGAAGCCAGCGCCATGGGAATCTGCATGCCGCTCGGCGATAATGACCAGATCACCTCGACCCATCGCGGCCACGGCCACTGCATCGCCAAGGGTGCTGAGGTGAAGCGCATGTTCGCCGAGTTCTTCGGCAAGACCACTGGCTACTGCAAGGGCCGTGGCGGCTCGATGCACATCGCCGATGTCGCCAAGGGCAATCTCGGCGCCAACGGCATCGTCGGCGGCGGCATTCCGATCGCCGTTGGGGCAGCACTTTCCTCCAAGATGATGAAGACCGGCAAGGTCGTCGTCTCCTTCTTCGGCGACGGCGCCAACAATGAAGGCGCCTTCCACGAGGCGCTGAACATGGCCGCGATCTGGAAACTGCCGGTCATCTTCGTCTGCGAGAACAATGGTTACGGCATGTCGACGTCGACGGCGCGCTCCACCGCGGTCAAGAACATCGCCGACCGCGCCGCCGCCTATTCGATGCCCGGCGTCATCGTCAACGGCAACATCTTCTCGGAAGTCGCCGAGGCCTCGCACAAGGCCGTCGAGCGTGCCCGCGCGGGCGAAGGGCCGACGCTGATCGAGTCCAAGACCTACCGTCATCGCGGCCACTCCAAGAGCGACCGCAACCGCTATCGCACCAAGGAGGAGATCGAGGACTGGATGTCGAACCGCGACCCGATCACCCTGTTCGAAAACGAGCTGCGCGAGTTCGGCTTCATCGACGACAAGGGCATCGAAGCCGTTCGCGAGGCCGTGGCGAAGGAAATCGCTGACGGTATCGAGTTCGCCAAGGCGAGCCCTTCCCCGGATGTCCGCGACACCGGCAATTATGTTTATACGGAGCAGGCGTGATGGACGCGATGGTGCGTGAGCTGAGTTATGCCCAGGCGATCCAGGAAGCCATGGCGATCGCCATGGACATGGACGAACGCGTCTTCCTGATGGGCGAGGATATCGGCGTCTATGGCGGTGCCTTCCAGGTCACCGGCGACCTGGTCGAGCGTTTCGGTCCGGATCGGGTGCTGGACACGCCGATTTCGGAACTGGGTGGCGCGGGCGTCGCGGTGGGTGCCGCCGTCACCGGCATGCGGCCGATCTTCGAGTTCCAGTTCTCCGATTTCGCTACGCTGGCCATGGAGCAGATCGTCAACCAGGCGGCCAAGATGCGCTTCATGCTTGGCGGCGAGGTTTCCGTTCCCGTGGTCATGCGCTTTCCCGCCGGTTCCGGCACGGGTGCCGCCGCGCAGCACAGCCAGAGCCTGGAGGCCTGGCTCGGCCACGTCCCCGGCTTGAAGGTCATCCAGCCGGCGACGCCCTACGATGCCAAGGGCATGCTGCTGGCGGCCGTCGCCGATCCCGATCCCGTCATGATCTTCGAGCACAAGCTGCTCTACAAGACGAAAGGCCCGGTGCCAGAAGGCTATTACACGGTGCCGATCGGCAAGGCCGACATCCGCCGTGAGGGCCGCGATCTGACCATCGTTGCCACCTCGATCATGGTGAACAAGGCGCTTGAGGCCGCGGCCACCCTGGAAGCCGAAGGCATCGACGTCGAAGTCGTCGATCTCCGGACCATCCGGCCGATGGACAAGCAGACGGTCATCGACAGCGTCAAGAAGACGTCGCGGCTGATGTGCGTCTACGAAGCGGTCAAGACGCTGGGCATCGGCGCCGAGGTCAGCGCGATGATCGCCGAGAGCGACGCGTTCGACTATCTCGACGCACCGATCGTCCGGCTGGGCGGCGCGGAAACCCCGATCCCTTACAATCCCGAACTGGAAAAGGCTTCGGTGCCGCAGGTTCCCGACATCATCGCCGCCGCGCGCGACCTCGTGAAGGGGGTTCGCTAGCTCATGCCGACCGAAGTCATTCTACCCAAGGTCGACATGGACATGGCGACCGGTCAGATCTCGCGCTGGTTCGCGACCGAGGGCGCGACCGTCAAGAAGGGCGACCTTCTGTTCGAGATCGAGACCGACAAGGCCGCGATGGAAATCGATGCCCCGGCCAGCGGCATCCTGCGCGATGTCACCGGCAAGGAAGGCGTCGACATTCCGGTCGGCGCGCCCGTGGCCTGGATCTATGCCGAGGGCGAGGCTTATAGCGACAAGGCGCCAATCTCCCCCCTCGAGGGGGAGATGTCGGCAAAGCCGACAGAGGGGGTCGCCTCAGAAGGCACCTCCTTTGGGCCGAGTCCGGTCGAACCGACCCCACCCGACCGGCCTGCGGCCGGCCACCCTCCCCTCGAGGGGGAGGGGAGAACCCGCGCGACGCCTTTGGCTCGTCGCTTGGCCCGAGAGGCAGGACTGAGCCTCTCCGGCATATCAGGCACCGGCCCATACGGCCGCGTCGTGAAAGCCGACATCGACGCAGCGCTTTCCTCCCCCCTCGAGGGGGAGGTGTCCGCGAAGCGGACGGAGGGGGTCGCCCCAGAAGGCACCTCCTTTGCGCCGAGTCCGGTCGAACCGACCCCACCCGACCGGCCTTCGGCCGGCCACCCTCCCCTCAAGGGGGAGGGGGACGTGCTTCGCCTGTTCGAGCAGGGTTCCTACGACCTCGTCCCGCACGACAACATGCGCAAGACCATCGCGCGGCGCCTGGTCGAGGCCAAGACCACGATCCCGCATTTCTACCTGACACTCGACTGCGAACTCGACGCGCTGCTGGCGCTGCGCACGCAGCTCAATGCGGCGGCACCGACGAAGAAGACCGACAAGGGCGAAGCGCCCGCCTACAAGCTGTCGGTCAACGACATGGTCATCAAGGCTTTTGCCGTGGCGTTGAAGGCGGTGCCGGATGCCAACGCCTCTTGGACCGAAACCGCCATGGTCAAGCACAAGCATGCCGATGTCGGCGTCGCCGTGTCGATCCCCGGCGGCTTGATCACGCCGATCATCCGCAAGGCGGACGAGAAGACGCTGTCGGTGATCTCCAACGAGATGAAGGATCTGGCGAGCCGTGCCCGTAGCCGCAAGCTGAAGCCGGAAGAGTACCAGGGGGGCACCACGGCGGTGTCCAACCTCGGCATGTTCGGCATCAAGGACTTTGCCGCCGTCATCAACCCGCCGCATGCGACGATCCTCGCGGTCGGCGCCGGCGAACAGCGGGCGGTGGTGAAGAACGGCGAGATCAAGATTGCCACGGTGATGTCGGTGACGCTGTCGACCGACCATCGCGCCGTCGATGGCGCGCTTGGCGCTGAACTGCTCGTTGCCTTCAAGGGCTTGATCGAAAACCCGATGGGTATGCTTATATAGTCCATCGTCGGTGTCGACCATCAAGCATGCGCGAGCAGGGGAATTCCCATGGCTGAGAACTATGACGTCATCATCATCGGCTCGGGGCCTGGCGGCTATGTCGCCGCCGTGCGCGCCGCGCAGCTCGGCTTCAAGACGGCGATCGTCGAGCGCGAGCATCTCGGCGGGATCTGTCTCAACTGGGGCTGCATCCCGACCAAGGCGCTGCTGCGCTCGGCCGAGATCATGCACTATTCGGACCATCTCAAGGATTATGGCCTGAAGATCGACGGCAAGGTCAGCGTCGACACATCAGCCGTGGTCGACCGCTCGCGAAAAGTGTCGCTGCGCCTCAACAACGGCGTCGGCTTCCTGATGAAGAAGAACAAGGTCGACGTCATCTGGGGCGAGGCCAAGCTGACCAAGCCCAATGAGATCGTCGTGTCGAAGACCTCCAAGAAGCCGATGGAGCCGCAGCCGCCGGTACCGAAGGGCGTCAAGGGCGAGGGTACCTACACCGCCAAGCACATCATTCTCGCCACCGGCGCCAGGCCGCGCGCGCTGCCCGGCGTCGAGCCGGACGGCAAGCTGATCTGGACCTATTTCGAGGCCATGGTTCCGCCGGAAATGCCGAAGTCGCTGCTGGTCATGGGTTCCGGCGCCATCGGCATCGAGTTCGCCTCCTTCTATCGCACCATGGGCGTCGACGTGACCGTGGTCGAACTGCTGCCGGCGGTGATGCCGGTCGAGGATGCCGAAGTCTCGAAATTCGCGCAGAAGCAGTTCGAGAAGCAGGGCATGAAGATCATTCTCGAAGCCAAGGTGACCAAGGTCGAGAAATCAGCCAATTCGATCACCGCTCATGTCGAGATGAAGGACGGCAAGGTCGAGAAAATCACCGCCGACCGGATGATTTCGGCCGTCGGCGTCCAAGGCAATATCGAGAATCTCGGGCTGGAAACGCTGGGCGTCAAGACCGAGCGCGGCTGCGTGGTCGTCGACGGCTACGGCAAGACCAATGTTGCCGGCATCTATGCCATCGGCGACGTCGCCGGGCCGCCGATGCTCGCCCACAAGGCCGAGCATGAGGGCGTCGTGTGCGTGGAAAAAATCGCCAATTTCCCCGGCGTGCACGCCATCGACAAGCTGAAGATCCCCGGCTGCACCTATTGCAACCCGCAGGTCGCCTCCGTCGGCCTGACGGAAGCCAGGGCTCTGTCGGAAGGCAAGGAGATCCGCGTCGGCCGCTTCCCCTTCGCCGCCAACGGCAAGGCCATTGCGCTGGGCGAAGACCAGGGTTTCGTCAAGACCATCTTCGATAAGAAGACCGGGCAGTTGCTGGGCGCGCATATGGTTGGCGCCGAGGTGACCGAGCTGATCCAGGGTTTCGTCGTGGCAATGAACCTCGAGACCACCGAGGAAGAGCTGATGCACACCATCTTCCCGCATCCGACACTCTCGGAAATGATGAAGGAAAGCGTGCTCGACGCCTATGGTCGTGCGCTGAACGCATAGGTCAAGGCCGGGTCGTAGTCAGAACGGCCAAATTGCTGCAGCCGCATGCGGGTGCCGTCCTTGCGGCACCCGATCAATCATCGAAAACTATGCCGGCGAAAACTATGCCGGAATGCCGAATTCGGCCAGTTGCAGGCTGACTTCCTGCCAGTCCGAACAGATGATGGAAGCACCCGCCGCCGCCAGCCGCGCCGCGTGCTCGGGATAGGTATGTCCGCCACCCGTGTAGCCGATCGCCATCATGCCGGCGGCAACCGCGCCCTGGATGCCGAAGGGCGAATCCTCGATCACCACGCAATCCGCCGGATCGGCGCCCATTTTCTCGGCGGCGAACAGGAAAATGTCGGGCGCCGGCTTGCCGTTCTTGACCATGGAGGAGCTGTAGATCGCGTCTCCGAAGAATTCAGCCAGTCCAGTCACCGCGAGACTGTGGTTTATGCGCTCGACGGAGGAGGACGAGGCAACGCAGCGGTCGCCCTTGAGCGCCTTCAGGAAGGTGGTGATTCCCGGCGTCGGCTTCAGTTCCTCGGAGAAAAGAATCTTGGTTTCCGTCCAGATATCGCCGTCCGCGGCCGCCGGAAACTGATGGCCGGTCAATTCCTTGATCCGGACGATGATGTCCGACTGCTTCATGCCGACGCATTGGGCGATGATACCGCCATGGACGCCGCTCATGCCGTGCTTTTCGTAGACACGTTCGTAAGCCTTCGCGGCCAGCGGCTCGCTGTCGACAAGAACGCCGTCGCAATCGAAAATGATGAGCTTTGAACGCGCCACGCGCTTCTCCCGAACCTCAATAGAATCCGCACATCGCTATCGATAAAAAGTCAAATGTTCAATAGCTGGCGCGCTCCGGCGCTTGGGGGAATGGCGGGAACGTTCAAAAATCAGAGCTGGCGGATGGCGTCGGTCGGGCGCTGTGTCCCAAGCGCCCGCTGCATGGCCTGCCGGGACTGCGCATGGTCCGGCGTGATCCAGTTCGGTTCGGCGCCGAGAAAACGGTCGAGGAAGGCCACGGCATAGGCCGGCATCTCCGTCACATTCTCACGATAGGACCACCAGGTGCGCAGATCGTCGGCGCATTTGTCGATGCTGGGCGCGCTGCCGAATTCCTGCTGATAGACGGCTGAAATCGCCGATACACAGTAGTTGGTATAGAGAAAGCCCTCGGGCCAGAAGCGGACGATCTCCATCGTCTTGGCGTTCGCCTCGGTTTCGATCAGCTGGGTGAGCCCGGATATCTCCTTTGCCGGCGCCTGCCGGATCAGCTCGCGCAGAACCAGCCCGGCGGCAAACACGATGAAGTCCGCTCGGTCGATCTCGGCAAAGCGCTTCTGCGCGTCCATGATCTCGATCCAGTCGAGAAAGGCCCTGGTGAGCTTGGTTTCGTCGATGTCGTAGCGCACGCCGAACGTGTCCGAGACCACCTTGGCGCTGCTGCGGAAGGTGGCGCGAAACCAGCGCAACTGCCGCAGCCGATGACCAAGATCGGGCATCAGGGCCAGTTCATCCTTGAAGGGCAGATCCATCTCTCATCCATCCTGTTTCGGCGGAAGCCAGGGCCCCGACCCTAGCACGCTTGTGTGATCGCCGAAATCAATCCGCGTTTCCTGTGGATGACGATCGCTGACGATATTATCATACATATTGACATTCTCGGAAACAAATGTTCTCACTTTGACGTTGCCTCGCACTGCTACAAGCTGCGAGTCGACGGAGCTTCGGGAGGAAAACCGAAATGGCGATCTGGCAGTGGGGACTGCTTCTGCTGGTTATTGTCTGGGCGCTGCAATCGCTCGGCGTCTGGCTGCAGATGAGACACTATTCCGATGTCTTCAGGGGCGTCACGGATCAGTACAAGGATGGATTTGTCGGCGCCGGCAATTTTCGCGGGCGGTTCGCCAAGGGCACCATAGCCCTGGTTGTGGTGACGCCCGATCTGGTCGTGCGTCGCCTGATGGTGATGACCGGCCGCTCGGTGTTCACCAAATTCAAGCGCCATGAAGAATTCGAGGGCGTTCCCCTCGATCGACTCCGGTCCAACCCTGCGATCATGGGGGAGGGGGAACCCGGTGTGGCCGAGGCCGTGAAACGGGCGATCGAACAGATCGACAAGACACGGTCGGAGCCGGGGACGAAGCCGGGCCTGTCCGGCTTGAATGTAGCAAGGGTATAGAGGACGCCGCGCGCCGACTGGGATCAAACCGGCAGGCGCGGCATAAGGAGGAGAAATGTCTGTATTTTCGTTGTTGGCGCAGCATGCCGACCTGGCGGTGCACAATCTGCATGTCGCAGGCACCATGGTTTCGGATGCTGCCTTGCATGGCAAGCTCGCTGTCGAGCATGCCTCTGATCATCTCGTGGTTCTGGCGCAGGCGCAAACCGACAGCGCGCCAGTCACCGCCGATCAGCTGAAGGAACAGCTGAAAAACGTGCAGCAGGAAGAGCAGCTCGGCTGGCTGACCGCCATCGGCAAGCACTTCATCGGTGTCTTCCAAAAGGGCGGCGAAGTATTCGCCGGTTTCGTCACCGGCATCATCCCCACGCTTGTGGTGCTGATGACGGCGTTCTACGCCATCACCGAACTGGTCGGCGAAGAGCGTGTTCACGGTCTGGCGCGTGGTGCTGGCCGCATCGCGCTGACCCGCTATACCGTGCTGCCACTGCTGGCGGTGTTCTTCCTAACCAACCCGATGGCCTACACGTTCGGCTCGTTCCTGGAAGAAAAGCACAAGCCCGCCTTCTACGACGCGGCCGTGTCCTACGTGCATCCGCCGCTCGGTCTGTTCCCGCACATCAACCCTGGTGAATATTTTGTCTGGGGCGGCATGCTCGTGGCCTTGCTCGACCTTGAGAAGCGGGGCGTCATCGCTCCCGGCTACCACGTCAAGGTGGCGATCTGGTACGCGATTGTCGGCCTCGTCGTCATCCTGCTCAAGGGCATGCTGACCGAGCGCATCACCGCCATCATGGCACGCCGCCAGGGCGTCGAGCTGTAAGGGCGGGGGAGGACATCATGGCCAAGACATACAAAGCAGTAAAGATCTCCCGGGGCAACACCGGCTGGGGCGGTCCGCTCGTGATCGAGCCGACCGCCCAACGCAACAAGGTGGTTTCCGTGACAGGCGGGGGTATTCACCCCGTGGCGCAGCTCATCGCCGATATGACCGGCGCAGAGGCAGTTGACGGCTTCAGGGCGCCGCCGATCGAAAGCGAGATGGCGGTCGTCGTCGTCGACTGCGGTGGTACCGCACGATGCGGCGTCTATCCGCGCAAGCGTATCCCGACCGTCAATTTGACGCCGGTCGGACAGTCTGGGCCGCTCGCCCAGTTCATCACGGAGGATATCTACGTTTCGGGTGTGAAGCCGGCCAACATCACAATGGCGGACGGATCCGAGGCGGTCACCACTGCGGGGGGAGCAGCATCGATGAGTTCAAGCAACAGCAATGCGCCCACCGCGCCGACACCTCTGCCCAGCGAAGGCGGGCTTATCGGCTTCATCAGCACGGTAGGCCGTGCCATGGGTCGTGTCGTCGGCATCTTCTTCAATGCCGGCCGCCGCACCATCGATCAGGTCATTCGCAACGTGCTGCCGTTCATGGCCTTCGTGACCATGCTCATCGGCCTGATCCTCTATACCGGCATCGGTGATATACTGGCGCAGCCGATGGGTCCGCTGGCCAACAACATCGTCGGCCTGCTGATCATCTCCGCCATCTGCGGCCTGCCGTTCCTGTCGCCCATTCTCGGGCCAGGCGCTGTTATCGCGCAGGTCATCGGCGTCGCCATCATCGGCCCGCAGATCGCCAACGGCACGATTTCGCCGGCAATGGCGCTGCCGGCGCTGTTTGCCTACAACACCCAGGTGGGGTGCGACTTCGTGCCGGTCGGTCTTGCGCTCGGCGAAGCCAAGCCGAAGACCATCGAGATCGGTGTTCCGGCGGTGCTCATCAGCCGCCAGATCATGGGCCCCGTGTCCGTGCTGATCGCATGGGTCGTCAGCCTGTTCGTTTTCTAGGATAACAAGAATGAGGTTCGCCATATGACGGTTCTGTTGAGAACACGGGTCACTGCCATCGGGCCCGAAGTGGCGGATCTCGCCGAAGGGGGCGTTGTCATCCTGTTCGCGGATGGCTCGCCGCCGGAGCTTGCCGAGGTTTCCGTGCTCCACAAGACGGAGCACGGACCGAGCGACGGCGCGCCCGCCAAGGGCGCGTCGATCACGCTCGGCGATGTTTCGGCCGTTATTACCGCCGTCGGCTCCAGCGCATGGAGCAAGGTCCTCGAGATGGGCCACGTCGTCATCTCGTTCAACGGCGCCACCGAGGCCGAGAGGCCGGGCGAGATCTGCGCGTCGCAAGTCGACAGCCAAGCGCTCGTGGCCGCCCTGAAGACCGGCGCGATCATCACCATCGCCGCCTGAAACCACCCGCGTCGCCACCTGAGTTGTGACGGCGCCAAGAAAAGCAGAGTATTTGCCATGGAACGCTCGACCATCGTCAGAGTGCATGAAGGTTTGCACGCCCGTCCCGCCACCCGCTTCGTCAAGCTGGCGAAGGGTTTCGAATCCGATGTCGAGATCATCAAGGACGGCAAGGCCGTCAGCGCCAAGAGCTCGGTCAAGCTGATGCTGCTGGGCGTCAAGGAGAACCAGGAAGTGGTCGTCCGCGCAACCGGCGCCGACGCCATCGAGGCCGTCGAAGCGCTGATCGGCTATCTCGAGAACCCCAAGGCGGGTCTCGACGATGAGTCGGAGTCACAGAGCCCGGCGAGCGGTGCAGCGGAAGCAGCAAGGCCTGTGCCAGCGCCCGAGTCGCCAAAAACTGCGCCCGCCGGCAGCCTGCGAGGCGTGGCTGCCAGCGAAGGCGTGGCCATCGGTCCGGCCTTCGCGCATTTTCCGCCCCAGATCACGGCCCAGGCACACCAGCTCAAGGCCGATGAGATCGACGGCGAGATCGAGCGCTTCCGCGCCGCCGTCTCTGCCGTCCAGGCGCGCATGGACCGCGCGTTGGCGCAGGACAGCCTGTCGGCCGGCGATCGCGGCATCATCGCGGCACTCAGGGATATCGCCGCCGACGACACCTTGACCGGCGAGGCCGAGAAACAAATCAAGGGCGGTACCGATGCGGTGTCGGCTGTCGTCACCGCCGCCGCCACCATCGCCAGCGATTTCAGCGCGGTCGACGACCACTATCTCAACGCGCGGGCCGACGACGTGCAGGCTGTCGGGCGCCAGCTGTGCCTGGCGCTGCTCGGGCAGGACGACGTCAGCCTCGAAAATATCCCTGAAGGCGCGATCCTCATCGCCGACGACATCGGCGCCTGGGACCTGGCGCGCGCGCCGCTCAAGCGAATCGGCGGCGTGGTCTGCGGCCATGGCGGCGCCACCTCCCATATCGCCATCATCGCCCGCTCGCACGGCATACCGGCGGTGCTGGGCCTCGGCGACAAGGTCAACGCGCTGCGCACGGCCCGCCAGGTGGCCCTCGACGGCAACTCCGGAGCCGTGATCATCGATCCCGACGCGGCCACGTCAGCTGATTTCGCAGAGCGGGTCGAGGCCGCCGCCAGGGAGCGCGCCGGGCTGACCGTGTTCAAGGGCGTGACGCCGAAGCTTGCCAACGGCACGGTGATCGAGGTCGCCGCCAACATCGGCTCGCTCGAGGAGATCGAGGCGGCGCTCGACGCCGGCGCCATGGGCATCGGCCTGTTCCGCACCGAACTGCTGTTCATGCGCCACATGCATCTGCCCTCGGAGGACATGCAGGCGGAAACCTATTCGGCGCTGGCCAAGGCCTTTGCCCGGCATCCGGTCATCGTGCGCACGCTCGACATTGGCGGCGACAAGCCGATTGCCGGCATAGAATTTCCCGAAGAGGAAAACCCCTTCCTCGGCTGGCGCGGCATCCGCATGTGCCTCGACCGTCCCGACATCTTCAAGCGCCAGCTGCGCGCGCTGCTGCGCGCCGCCGTGCACGGCAACATCAAGGTGATGCTGCCGATGGTCTCCGACATCGGCGAGGTCCGGCAGACCCGCATTCTGGTCGAGGAATGCGCGGCCGAGCTCAAGGCCGAGGGCGTTGCGCATGCCATGTTCGACCTTGGCGTGATGATCGAAACCCCGGCCGCCGTGCTGATCGCCCCGGCGCTGGCGAAGGAAGTGTCGTTCTTCTCCATCGGCACCAATGATCTGACCCAATACATCATGGCTGCTGACCGGCTGAACCCGACGGTGGCGAAACTCAACGATGTCACCAATCCGGCTGTCATGTCGGCGATCGAACTGACGGCGCGGGCCGGCGTCGCCGCCGGCATCATGGTCGGCATGTGCGGCGAGGCGGCGGGCCGTCCCGACCTGATCCCGATCTTCGTCAAGATGGGCCTGACCGAACTCTCGATGAGCCCGGCCTCGATCCAGCGCGCCAAGAAGACGATATCGGCGATGGTGGGCTCGGCCTGACGACTACGGCAGATGGGCGAGCAGCGTGGCGAAAACCGCCGTCAGCTCGCTCATCAGGTCGGCCTTCGCGCAGGCCTGAAGGATGCGGTCGTGGCGCACATTCGCCGCCAGCACCGCGATCTCCAGCATGTCGGGCTCGGACGAACCGTCGGTGGCGATGGTTGCCAGGCCGCAGGCCAGCGCCAGCGGCGCGAGGCAGCGTATATCCATAGCGTTACGCTGCACGACGGCCGGCGTGTCCACCGCCGCCTCGCTGAAGCGGATCGGCCGGTGGCCGAGAAATTCCATCAGCAGCGCCGAGCAGGCGGCCGCGACCGGCGAAAGCTGGCCGGATGGTTCGGCATTGTCGGCGAGGGCGGCAAGCAGATCGGCATGCCGCTTGCGCATCGAGGCGTGAACGGCGGCAAAATTCGCCTCATGGATGCGGGCGTCAACAACCTTCAGCTCAGCCAGTACGGCCTTGGCCAGATAATACATGTCGCGCCGGAACAGGCGCTCGCCGCCGAGCTGCTGGTCCTTGTCACCGGCCGGGAAATAGCTGCGCAGGCTCTTCACCGTCGTGCCGTCCACCTTGGCCGGGCGTTCATGCGGGACCAGCGATTCGGCCAGCGACAGCGCGTCATCGACGGCGCTCGCGGCATGGCTGAGCAGACCTTCGATGCCCTTACCCGGAAACGGCGGCAAATGGCTGGTGGCTTCGCGCAAGGCCTCGCCGGCGCCGTCATGGCGGCTCTGCCGGATGGCGTCGCGCACCTCGCGCAGCCGGTCCTTCAGGTTGACGCGGACATCCTCGGATATTTGTCGCAGCATCGCGGATCGCCTCAAAATTGTCTGCCAGGTGCGGCCATCGTGCCTGCCGCTAACCCTACATTGTTCCTATCGATTGGTCGATCAATAGGCGATACTAGACGCGCATGCAGAATCGGTGACAGCGGGTTGGCTGGCGCCGCAGGGGAGAGGGGACGGAATTGGGCAGGCGGCGACAGAGCGAAACCGAAGGCGTGGCCGAGACGCCAGAGCATCTCGTGAGCGAGAGCCGCACCGACCGCCTGAGGATCCGCGCCGCCTGGATGTATTTCGTCGAGCAGATGACGCAAAACGAGATCGCCGACGTGCTCGGCGTCGGCCGCGTCACCATCGTGCGCATGCTGGCCGAGGCGCGGTCACGCAACGAGGTCAAGATCAGCATCGAGAGCGAACTGTCGGAAATCGTCCGGCTCGAACGCGCGCTGGAGAAGACTTTTGGCCTGCAGCAGGCGCTGGTGGCGCCGCTTTCGGCCCCCAATGCCGACCCGATCCCGGCCATCGCCGCCAAGACCGGCAGTTTTCTGTCCGACATGATGAAATCCGGCATGCGCGTCGGCGTTGGCTGGGGCAGGACGCTGTTCGCGAGCCTACCCTTCATCAGCGCCAAATCGCTCACCGACTTCAAGGTCATTTCGCTGCTCGGCGGTGTCGGCGTCGTGCGGCGATACAACCCGGCCGAGTTCTCCTGGCGCTTTGCCCAAATCTTCCAGGGCGACGGCTACCTGATCCCGACGCCAGCTGTCGTCGACAGCGTCGAGACCAAGATCGCGCTGGTCGAGCGCTGCGGCCTGCAGGAGGTTTTTGAAATGGCCAACGTGCTCGATGCTGTTCTGCTGAGCGTCGGCGGCATCGCTTCGGCCACCACTTTCTCGCGCGGCGGCTTTCTAAAGGAAGCGGACCGGGAGACCCTGCTTGCGCGCGGCGCGGTCGGCGACCTTCTGTTCCACTTCTTCGACCGCAACGGCGACCTGGTCGACCACCCCATCAACAGTCTGGTCATGTCGGTGGATGTCGACCGGCTGCGCAAGGCGCCGATCCGCATCCTCACGTCGGGCGGCCCTGAAAAGATCGAAGCCCTGCTCGGCGCCATGCACCTCATCGCGCCGACCATTCTCATCACCGACGAGGACAGCGCACGGCGGATGCTGGAGGCGCATGGCGCTGCCTGAAGCAATTTCAGGAAAAGCGCAAAACGGTTCCGTCCGGAATTGCGTCAAAACAAGGAGATGGAGCGTTTCCGTGAAACGATGAAGCATTCCAGGCTGGCGCGCGGCAGGCGGGCTGCCCTTGATTGCACGAAGCCGGCTTACCAATTGCGACCACAAGTGAGATCCTGAAACCCGTCAGCCCTTGCGTTCGTGCAGGCTGTTGCCGCCGTCGACCACCAGCAGGGTGCCGTTGACATAGCTGGCGGCTTCGGAGGCCAGGAACACCACGGCGGCCGCGACCTCGTCAGGCTGTCCAGCCCGCCCAGGCGGCGTATGCCGCGCCGCCATCCGCTCCATCTCGCTCGATGCACCCGTCTCGATCCAGCCCGGCGCCACGGCGTTGACCGTGATGCCGCTTTTCGCCACTTCCAGCGCCAGTGTCCGTGTCAGGCCGACCATGCCGGCCTTCGCCGCCGAATAGGCGGCGGTGCCCTCGAACGACACCAGCGGCCCGGTGACCGATGCCACATTGACGATGCGCCCATAACCCGCAGCAACCATCGCCGGAAGAAACGCCTTTGTGACCAGAAACGCGGTCTTCAGGCTGACATCGATCCCCTGGTCCCACTCGGCCTCGGTCATCGACAGGAACGCCTTGTCGACAGAAGGCGAAGCCAGCGACCCCATCCCGGCATTGTTGACCAGAATATCCACCGCCCCGACGGCCTCCCGCAACCCAGCGACATCGGCGGCGACAGTGAGATCGGCGACCGCTGCAGCGGCATCGATACCTTCGGCCGAAAGCGCCGCGGCCCGATCAAGCACCCGCATGCTGGCGCCGGTGAGGAACACGGAATGCCCGGCCTTGCCGAGCTGGCGGGCAATGGCAAAGCCGATGCCGTCCGGGGCGCCGGCGCCAGTGATGAGGGCGCGCCGGGTGCTGGTGGTGCTTGCGGTCAAGTCGGGCTCCTTGGCGGGTAGCGCCGATCCGGCGCTAACAAAGCCGCTACGTGGAACGGCGACCACAATCAACCGGTTTCGACACAGCCTTTGCGGTCAGACACCACGCTATCGAGCGCGTCTTTGCGGGCTTAGGTTTCATCCCTGTTTTGGCTCGGCGGGCCAAGCAATTGAGCGATCCAGCGTGTCGATGGCGATTGCGTGCAATAGGTGAGCACTGCGATCGTGATGGGAACGCCTATGAACGCACCGAACGCACCCCACAGAAACGACCAGAAGAATACCGAGAACAAGACCACGAAAGGCGACACCGCCAATGCGTAGCCGGCGACCCGTGGCTCGATGTAGCTGCCGATCGCGAACTGGATGACATTGAGGCCGGCAAAGATCGATATGGCGGCCTGCGGCGAGCCGAATTGCGCCAAAGCGTAAAGCGAGGGCAAAGTTGTCGCGATGAACGGGCCTATGAACGGAATATAGTTCAGCGTGAAGGCGATAACGCCCCATTCGGCTGCAAATCTCAGGCCGAAGGCGGCTGACAGCGCCCAAACCATCAAGCCCGTTGCAAGGCTCATCAGCGTCCTGACCAGCATGTAGCGGCGCAGCTTCGATGCCGTCTGGGCACTTCCATTGATCAGCACGCTCGCGGTGCCGGGGCTTAACGCCGCACGGGCATTGTCAGCAATCGTTTGGGTGTCGAGCAGGCCCAGCAAGACATAGACGACAACCACGATCCAGAACGAGATCATGGTGTTCAGCCGCATCGTCACGCCTTGCGCTATCCGCACGAGCCAGCCGACGTTGAAATGGTCGGCCCATGCGCCGGCCACCATGATGCCGTGGCCCTCCAACCACTCGGCAAGCTGACCGTAAAGCAACTGGAAGCGGGCGCTGTCGGCTATGACCGATCGACCTATGCGGCTGAATCCCCAGGTCGCGGCCGATGCGAACACGAAAAAGCCAAGGACGACGAGGCAGACGACAACGGCCAGGGCGAGCAGCTTTGGGAGGAATCGTTGCAGGTTCCGTTGCAGAGGCCACACCAGCGCTATCAGGAACAGTGCACAGGCGACGGGCGCCAGAACCGCGGCCGCGGTATAGAGCGCTGACACCACGGCGATTATCGCCAGGATGTAGATAGGTGCGACAAGCGCTCGCTCTGTCATGATGTGGTTTTGGACCTCGCATGCGGCGATTGCAGCACAGATACTTCTAGGACATCGCGGGAAACAGTCGGGCTTTCGGAGCAACGATACAAGACAGCGCTATCACTGCGCAATCATACGATGACACCTGCTTCCAAAAGCCGGCAAACATAGCGTTGTTCGGGTCATTCGCGGCAGTATTAATTGCCGCTACGCGAAGGAGAAGAGGAGCCGACGATGCTTTGGCTCCAGTTCCGCCAAGCGCTCAGCAACGCACCATGACAGGTCGTCCGTTGCGGTCACGCATCTTGTGGCCCGACCGGTCGCGGGCCCCGCATTCGCGAGGTGCCGTGGCGGCGCCGACGATGGCGCCCGTGCCTCCGCCGATTGCCGCGCCCACGAGCGCGCCACGACTACCGTTGGCAAGGCCGCACCGGTGCCTGCTCCAGCCAAGGCGGTGCCTGCGGTCCGCTGTTCAGTGGTCAGTAATCGACAGCGTCGCGGATGATCGGGCAGGTCATGCAGTGACCGCCGCCGCGTCCACGCCCGAGCTCGGCGCCGGTGATGGTGATGACCTCGATGCCTTCCTTGCGCAGCAGCGTGTTGGTGTAGGTATTGCGGTCATAGGCGAACACCACGCCCGGCGAGGCACAGACAAGATTGGCGCCGCTGTCCCATTGGGTGCGTTCACGCATGTAGTCGTTGCCGCCGGTTTCAACGACGCGCATCTTCTTGAGACCAAGCGCGTCACGCACGGTCTCGACGAAACTGCCCTTGTCCTTGTGGAGTTCGACGCCGCCCTTTCCGTCAGGGCGATAGGAGAATGCGTCGATGCTATTGACGATGTCCGGATACAGCAGCACGCAGTCGCGATCGGCAAAAGTGAACACCGTGTCGAGGTGCATCGCCGCGCGCAACTTGGGCATTGCCGCGACGATCACGCGTTCGGCAGCCCCTTTCTCAAACAGGGCGGCCGCCACCTGGCTGATAGCCTGGCGCGAGGTGCGCTCGCTCATGCCGATAAGCACATTGCCCTTGCCGATCGGCATGACGTCCCCACCCTCGAATGTGGCAAGCCCCCAATCCTTGGTCGGGTCACCCCACCAGACATTGACCTTGCCGGCGAAGTCGGGGTGGAACTTGTATATCGAGGTGGTGAGGATGGTCTCCTCGTGGCGCGCGGGCCAGTAAAGGGCGTTCAGCGTCACGCCGCCATAGATCCAGCAAGTGGTGTCGCGGGTATAGAGCGTGTTTGGCAGCGGCGGCAGCAGATATTCATTGACGCCAGCCGCGTCACGGATCAGCGCCAGTTGTTCGCCGCCGATGTTCTCCGGGAATTCGAAGGTCGACAGCCCGCCGATCAGCGTTTCGGCGAGTTCGCGATTGGAGAGGCCCTCGAGATAAGAGCGGACCTCGTCGATCAGGCCGAGGCCGACCTGGTTGGGGACGACCTGCTGGTCGAGGATCCATTTCTTGGCTTCCGGAATGGCGACCGTCTCGGCCAGCAGATTGTGCATCTCGACCACCTCGACGCCTCTGTCGCGCATCTTGGTCATGAAGTCGAAATGATCGCGCTTGGCATTGTCCACCCAGAGCACGTCGTCGAAGAGGAGAGCGTCACAATTGCTGGGTGTCAGCCGCTGGTGGGCCCGGCCGGGGGCGCACACCAGGACCTTGCGCAACTGGCCAACCTCGGAATGAACGCCGAATGGAGTGTTGTTTGTCATGACCTTCCTGCTTTCTGTTCAAGGTGCGATGGTGCCCGTCAGCAGCCCGTAGGCTCCGACCAGGCCGGCGATGAGCGTGACGGCGAACACGAAGAGTTCGGCGAGCGTGAACAGCTGCAATTTCTGCTCGCGCCGCGCCCAGACGTAGAGGATGGTTCCGGGCACGAAGAGGACGGCGACGAGCAGCACGTATTTGAGCCCGGCGGCGACGAACATGAAGATCGTGTAGATCGCCGCGATCCAGGCGAAGATCTGGTCGCGGCCGCGCTGATCCGGCGTCTTTTCATAGCCAACGCCGCTGCGGGCGAGCAGGATGCCGTAGCCGGCCACCAGCAGGTAGGGCAGCAGCGCGGTGACGCTGGTCATATCGAGCATGAAGTTGAACGCGTCCCGGGACCAGTAGGTGGAGATCACGAAGAGCGAGACGACGATGTTGGTCAGCCAGAGTGCATTTGCGGGGACCCTGTTGCCATTCTGCGCCGCGAAGAGCTTTGGCATGTCCTCCGACTTCGCCGCCGCGAACAGCACCTCGGCGCAGATGAGGGACCAGGCAAGATAGGCGCCGAGCACCGAGATCAGAACGCCGATCGAGATGAAGACCGCGCCCCAGTGACCGACGACTGCTTCGAGAGCGCCGGCCATCGACGGCTGCTGGACACCGGCGATGGCCGATTGCGGCAGCGCCGCGTAGGGCAGCAGCGTGACCGCCACCATCAGGCCGGTGACGCCGACGAAGCCGAGGATCGTCGCCGTGCCGACGTCGGAACGCACCTTGGCAAAGCGGGAATAGACGCTCGCGCCCTCGATGCCAAGGAAGACGAAGACCGTGATCAGCATCGTGTCGCGGATCTGGGCGATCAGGGTCTTCGGCGGCATGTCGACGCCGCCGAAGAAATTCTCGCGGAACTGCCCGAAATGGAAGAAGAAGATCAGGAGCAGGATGAAGACCAGGATCGGCACGATCTTGGCGATCGTCACGATAGTGTTGATGAAGGTCGCCTGCTCGACGCCGCGAAGGATCATGAAGTGGAAAGCCCAGATGCCGATCAGCGACACGATGATGGCGAGGGCGCTGCTGCCGTCCCCGAAGATCCCGGGAAAGAACCGCCCCAGCGTCGAGCCGATGAGCACCCAGTAGAAGACGTTGCCCAGGCAACTGCCAAGCCAGTAGCCGAAGGCGGACAGGAAGCCCATGTAGTTGCCGAAGCCGGCCTTGGCATAGGCGAAGACGCCCGAGTCGATGTCCGGCCTCTTCTCGGCCAACGCCTGGAACACCCGCGCCAGCATGTACATGCCGGTTCCCGCAATTACCCAGGCGATGATCGCGCCGAACGGACCTGTCGCAGTCGCGAACCGGCCAGGCAGATTGAAAATGCCCGCGCCGACCATCGATCCGACAACCATGCTGGTCAGCGCAAACAGCGAAAGCTTCTGAGTCTCGTTTGAAGCCATGAACCTCTCTCCTGGCTGCGCGAACTGAAGTTCGCGATCAGACGCCTCGCCGACACGTCTCGATCCAGCAAGGTTATGTACGATCAGAAGCAGTAAATCCGGACGGCGGCAATCGGTGAAACGAGTCGCGGCAAAGGTTTGGGACGTCAGGTATACTGGCGGGATTTTATGCCAATCACATGGCCGTCAGACTCGAGCTAGGTTGCAGGCATGACAAAAACACCTCCTCGACCGCCATCTGCCAAAGCAATTGATCCGATTCGATGAATTCAGCCGTTCAGCAAAAATTCTCGATATGGACCCTGACGGCCATGGTCGTCGGCTCGATGGTTGGCGCGGGCATCTTCTCGTTGCCACAGGCCTTCGGTCGCGAAACCGGCCCGTTCGGAGCCTTGATCGCCTGGGCTATCGCCGGCGTCGGCATGCTGATGTTGGCTTTCGTCTTCCAGACCCTGTCGCTTCGCAAGCCGGATCTCGATGCGGGCGTATACGCCTATGCCAAGGCTGGCTTTGGCAACTATCTCGGCTTCCTCTCGGCCCTCGGTTACTGGTCAGCCGCCGTGCTTGGCAACGTTTCCTATTTCGTGCTGATAAAGTCGACGCTAGGCCTCTTCTTTCCTGTGTTCGGCGATGGCAATACTGTCGCGGCGATCGTCATTTCCTCGATGCTTCTGTGGATCGTGCATTCGCTGATCCTGCGGGGAGTCAAGGAAGCGGCGGCGATCAATACCGTCGTTACCTACGCCAAGATCATTCCGATCTTTCTGTTTATCGTCTTCGTGATCTACGGCTTCAGCGCCGACATCTTCACAGCCAATTTCTGGGGCGGGGAAGACGTCAGCGTTGGCAGCGTCGCGAGCCAGGTTCGCGGGACGATGCTGGTGACCGTATTCGTCTTTGTCGGAATCGAAGGAGCGAGCGTCTATTCGCGTTACGCACGCAACCGCGGGGATGTCGGGGTCGCGACGCTCCTTGGTTTTCTCGGCGTGCTCTGTCTGCTTGTGCTGGTGACCACCCCGTCCTACGGCATCATGCTTCGTCCCGAGTTGACGGCGCTGCGCAATCCATCCATGGCCGGGGTGCTGGAGGCGGTGGTCGGGCCATGGGGCGCCAAGTTCGTCAGCTTTGGCCTGCTGATCTCCGTTGCCGGCGCCTATCTGTCCTGGGTGCTGCTGGCCGCTGAAATCCTGTTCACCGCATCACATCACCAGACCATGCCGCGTTTTCTTGCGCACAAGAACAAGCATGGCGTGCCGTCGAGTGCGCTCTGGCTGACCAATATTGTCGTGCAGGTCTTTCTGGTCCTCACGCTCTTTGCTCAGCAGGCGTTCCGGCTCGCGCTCGAACTGACCAGTTCCATGATCCTCATCCCTTATCTTCTGGTCGCCGCCTATGGATTCAAGCTCGCATGGAGTGGTGAGAGTTACGAGAACGCCCCCGCGGCGCGGCGTGTCGATTTCGCAAGGGCAGCGATAGCATTGGTCTATACGGCCGGTCTCATCTACGCCGCCAGCGCCAAGCACCTGTTGCTCTCGGCCGCCATCTACGGACCGGGCACGATCCTCTTTGTCATGGCTCGGAAGGAGCGGGGGCAGAGGGTGTTTACTCCCGTCGAGATGGGGATATTCGTCGTCGCCGCACTTGGCGCGGTCGCGGCAATCTACGGCATCGTCGCGGGTCTCATCGCGGTCTAATGCATGTCGCCCAAAAGTGACCTCGGTTTTGGGAAGACGACATGCACAAACAGGGACCTAAAGCGCGGCGCATGAATCCGTTTCGACGCGACGCGCTTTAGTGCCCAAAGCTGTTTCGCAGCAGAAGACCGCTCAACGTGTGCACCCTACTGTCTGGCTGACTGATCTGCTGCAAGGTCGCTGCCTGGGCGCCTTGCCAGCCTTCCACGCGTGCCTCCTTTGGCGTAATGCCGAATTCCTTCCTGAACATCCGGCTATATGCAGATGGATCCATGAAGCCCCAATCCCCGGCAATGGTGGAGATCGGTCGCCCGTCCAAGCTGTCAGAAAGTATGTCGCGTGTCTTGAGCAGGCGTTGGTGGCGGATATAGTTAGAAACACCTCCAACCGGTTCAAACATCCGGTAGAGGCGGGAGCGGGACACGCCGAGGTCGCGGCAAAGCTTGTCGGGTGCCAAGGACTGATCATTCAACCTTTGTGCAATGATTTTGGCGGCGCGCTCGACGATCACGGCATCGATCACACGCTGCGCCTCGGTGACGCGGTCATGCGATGGTGACACGCACGCAGCCACCAGATTGGTGGTCGCAGTGGCAATGTGCGATACGCCCACCGCCCTCAGCTCGGAAAAAGAACGGTGCAGTAGAAGCATGTAGTCTGCCAAGAGCCTTTTCGACTCCTCGCGTAATTCAATCCTGGACGATTGGATGAAAGGCAGGTCGCGTGGCAAGAAAAGAGCAAGGAGGGCATCGTTCTCCGTCACGCACTCATAGGGCTCCGCAAAGGATTGCAGGGTCGTTTTCACGACCTGCCAATTTCCAGGATGCCTGCCCTTGGCCAAGGGCAGGCTCAAATACCAATTGTCTACCGAAGGGTTTTTCAAATGCCGCCAGCGACAGCGGTAGCCATTGCCAGGCAATTCCAGGAACATGACAGCCAAGGTTCCCAGATCCCATACCGTTTCATGTGCTGGAAACGAATGGCTCCGTTCTTGCAGAAGTTCAGTGTCGGCAACATCTTGATACCAGCTTCGAAACAGGTCGAATTGCTCGGCGGGTGGTGCCGAAGAGGTGTCGATGTCGACGGCGCATTGCAGGGGCTGCTCGGCATCTTCTCTTCCGGATCGCCCGGCTGCATCAACCCTGGCATCCATGGCAACTCTCCGTCTTATTGGCGCAACACGGATTATGGCGGCACGTCTGCTTCATGATAACGTAACCACTTCAAGCAGACCAGTCGCCAAGAACTGGTGTAACGCTTGCTTATTCACAGCATATAAATCCTATTAACCAATCGTTAACATGCTGTCCGGCCCGTCTGACCGGTCTGCTGGAAAATCCGCTGATCGATCCCGATCGCGCACGACGGAAGCCGCGGAGTGGTTGTGGTGGTTGTATAGTACCCGACGCTTTCACATGAGTTGTGGATGGCTGTCCTGTCAGTATGCAAAGCATCCCAATCATAGACCGCCAGTCCATTTTTGTTATTTGAGGCTGTACTCGCTGAAACGTCCGGTGGACTAATGCCCGGACATCACGCTCTCAACGGGAATCGGCAGGGATGATCTGGCCGCCCTTGTAGGCGTCATCGCGAGACCTCCAACATGATCCTCATCGGCAAGGGCCGCAGTCATGGCGAATGAAACCAGCGAGGGCCTCGGACGTCGCGACTTCATGATCGCGTCGGTCGCCACGATCGGCGCTGCCGCTGCGCTCATGACCGGACCGGCGCAGGCACAAACCGGCTCGGCATCTGCAAGCGCGTCACCCGCCGGGACATCGGGGACCGTCTACACTGGCGATGTCATCGACGGAAAGAAGGTTATCAGTTCGCTTGACATCTCGGATCTGGGACCAGGCAAGCACGGCTTCTATTTCCAGGGCGTACAGATGCCCACGGGCCAGCACTGGTACGTCTCGGTGATGGTGGCCAAGGGAGCGGCCCCGGGCAAACGGCTGGGGCTGATGAGCGGGGTGCATGGCGATGAAATGAGCCCCATTCACACCGTGCAATCCGTGATGCGGGAACTCGATCCGGCCGCCATGTCCGGATCCGTGATGGCGGTATTCGACATTTCGCGCCCCGCAATGGAGGGCATGGAACGGCGATGGCCGAATTCGGGGCGCGGGATCGACCTGATCGACATCAATCGGCTGTTCCCCGGCAATGAGGGCGCTCCCGACGCGCCGTCGCGCCACGCCGGCCTGGTGTTCAACCGGCTTCTGCGGTCAAACCTCGACTACGCGATCGATTTTCATACAGCCGCCACAGGTATGGACGCGACGGCGTTCCATCTTGCGCGCATGGATATCCCCGAAGTGCGGGCGATGGCGGAACTCTATCCCGTCGATCAGATCTTCGACAACTTTGGCGAGCATGGCCTTCTTGCCAATGCCCTCATCGATGCCGGCATTCCGGCCTTCACGCCCGAGATCGGCAAGCCGCGGATCTTCGATCACGCCATGATCGCCCTGTTCGTGGAAGGGACGATGAACGTCATCAAGCATCACGGAATAATTTCAGGCCCCATAGGCAAGACCAGCAAGGATTCGAATGTTTTCGTCGCGGACGGCATGTTTCCCGTCATCGCGACGCATGGCGGCTTCGTCGAGTTGCTGGTCGAGCTCAATGAAACCGTGCAGCCCGGCCAGAAAGTCGCCATCCAGAGGAACACCTTCGGTGAAGTCGTCGCGGAATATTCCGCGACCTTCGGCGGCAAGGTCGGCGCCAGGCGGACCGATGCAACAGCCGAATCCGGAACTCCGATCGTATTCCTCATCTTCGATAGCGCCAACCCTGTCGGCGGAGACGCGCTGGTCGAGTGAGGGGCCTGAAACAACAAGAACCGCGACACGAAGCGCCGTTCCGCAACGTGCCAGTGTCGCCCAACCGAAAGCAAAAGACATGCTGCGGCTAGGCTCGAAGTACAGTCACCTGGTTCACAGTTCCGGTTGCGGCTGTTTCAATCCCGATCTTCAAAAGGCTTCCCGTCGCCTGGAGGCCTTTTCACGGCGCAGTTTTCTTTCGGGCATTGGGGCGGCAACCATTGCCGGCGTGCTGGCCAGGCCCTCGTTCGCGCAGACGGCCGCGGCCCCCACCAAGACCCTGTTTCGCGAGGTCCGGCTCTTCGACGGCAAATCGGGCACGGTGAAGGATGGCGCTCAAATCCTGGTGGAAAACAACAGGATCTCCAGCATCGATATGACGAATGCGCCCGCGCCCAGCGACGCTACCGTCATCAAATGCCGCAACGGCGTGCTCATGCCAGGGCTCATCGACGCGCATTGGCATGCGATCTTCGCGGCGGTCCCGGTCAACATCCTGCTTAACGGTGATCCGGGGATTATCTTCGCCGCGTCCACCGCCGAGGCGGATCGCACGCTCAGTCGCGGCTTCACCACCGTACGCGATCTGGGAGGCCCTTCCTTCTCCTTCAAGCAGGCAATCGACACTGGGCTGATCCCTGGCCCGCGCATCTATCCCTCCGGCGCGATGATCACGACCTCCGGGGGGCACGCCGATCTTCGCCTGCCGAGCGAGATTCCGCGCGACGGCGGCAAGCTCAGCAAAGGTGAGCTTCTGGGGGGAGCGGCCATCGTCGACGATATCGGTGACCTGAAGATGCGGATCCGGGAGCAGCTTCTGCAAGGCGCGTCACAGATAAAGTTGGTGGGCGGCGGTGGTGTATCGTCGCCCCGCAGTCCGCTGGACATAGTTACCTTCAGCGAAGAAGAGTTGCGGGCAGGCGTCGAAGTGGCACAGGATTGGAACACCTACGTTACCGTGCACGCCTATACGTCTCGCGCGATACGACGCGCGCTGTTAGCTGGGGTGCAGTCAATCGAGCACGCGCATCTGATGGATGAGGACACGGCGGCGATGATCGCCGAGAAGGGCGCATGGCTCAGCACCCAGCCTTTCCTGACAGTGGACGACACCGGCCAGCTGACGGGACCTAGCGCCGACCGCGCCGAGCAGCTTTTCTCAGGCACGCCGAGGATATATGCCTTCGCTCGCAAGCACGGCATCAAGACGGCCTGGGGCTCCGACGTGCTATTCTCGCCTGCGTTGGGTCCGCGCCAGAGCATAATGCTCACGCATTTGGCCAACTGGTACAAGAACGCTGAAGTCCTGCAGATGGCTACCTCCGGCAATGCCGAGCTGCTTGGGCTTTCCAATCTTCGAAATCCATACCCCGGCAAGATCGGTGTCATCGAGGAGGGGGCGTTTGCGGATCTGCTCGTCGTGGACGGCAATCCAGTCGACGACATAAAGCTGCTCGAAGATCCGCAGAAGAACCTTGTGTTGATCATGAAGGATGGTCGGCTGCACAAGAGCGCCCTGTGAGCGTCGGCGGAAATTCCACATGCCGCATCCGCTTTACAGCGATCAGTTGACCCCTCTCGACTTCACGGTCTTGAGGAGCCGGCGATCGCGGAAAAGTCTCGGCGAACCAGTTGGTTCATCGAGAAATATCAGCACTTGCCTGCCCGATCGGCGCCCGGTCCGCCGGCCGGCGGACTTCTCGCTGAAATTGATCTTTGAACGCGTGGGCCAGCCGATGGCTCTCTTCGATACACCAGACATGACGATGTGCTCGTCTTCGACGACTGTGACATGAGGCATCGGCACCGCGAATGATAGCCAATCTGATAGCAGACCACTCGATCATGCTGAAGCTGGCGCTATCCCTGCTGCTTGGCATTCTGATCGGTGTGGAGCGCCAATACAAGCAGCGCCATACCGGGCTCGTGACCCATGCCCTGGTCGCGCTGGGCGCGGCGTCCTATGCGTCCTTGCCCGGTGCGCTTGGACTGGAACTGGATCTGCGCATGGGGTCCCAGGTGGTAACGGGCATCGGCTTTCTGGGCGCCGGCCTGATCATGAGGGACGGCACCAGCATTAGGGGGTTGAGCACGGCTGCTACCGTCTGGAGCACCGGGGCCGTGGGTGTGTTCGTCGGCTACGGCTTCCTGCTGCTCTCGGTGGAAACGACCTTGTTCGTGATCCTGTCGAATATCCTCCTGCCTCGGCTCGCTCTCCATGTGGCCGGATATTCTTCCCTGCCTACGAATAATGAAAAAGTCTATTTTGTAAAAATACAGTGCGATTTGCAGAAAGCAGACGTCGTAAAGTCTTCTATCGTCCAGGCAATAGCATTGAAAAATCTTCGGCTCATGTCCATGGATAGCGATATTGATGAAGAGAAAAGCATTTCAGAGATAAATGTCTCTGTTATTTCAGAAAAAGGGGAAGAAAGATCTATTGATGCGCTAATTGGTTTCTTGGCCATGAAAGAAATTGTTCATTTCGTCGGCCGTGAGGCCGATATCTAGGCGGGCGTGGAGCGGAGAGATGACCGGAAAATCAGATCAATCGCCTGCGACGCCAGCTGAAAGAGCCGAAATCGAGCAGGGCAAATGGCGCAGGTTTCTGCTCTTTGGGCTTCTCTTGCTTGCGGGTGGCGTGTTTTCCGTCTCTGTCCCGGCCGTTTCCAACTTCGCATCCAGTGTCGTGTTCGCCGTGGCATTGATGGCGGTCGGCGTCGTCAAGGTCATACAGTCCCTTTGGATCAAGAGCTGGGCCGGTTTCGTATGGCAAGAGCTGACCGGCTTCTTCGAGCTCATCGGCGGCATCATGATTTACTTCAATCCCGTAAAGGCGTCGGCTGCGATATCGCTATTCATAGCGTTTGTATTGTTAGTGCACGGAATTCTTCAGATCATGATCGCGATTGAGGTCAGGAAGTCGAGTCATTGGTATTGGTTCGTTGTTTCCGGGATTGTCGCTATATTTGCAAGCGTTTCCATAATTCTGAAGTGGCCAATGGTCAGAGAGATGCCGACTGGTCTTGTGGCCGGCTTCTCCTTGATGATTGCCGGGCTGGCGTATCTCGTCATTGCGCTGAGCGTGCGCAGGACGAAGATCTTGTCTTGAGAACAGGATGCGAGGATCCACGATGAGACGCAGTTTCGATTTTCGACCCACGGTCGTGGTGGCCGTATTGCTGGTCGGAGTGGCCGGCTTCGCGGGAACGGCGCGTACACAGAGCGCGCAACCGGCGGCGGCAATGCCGGTGGTGGTGCAAAAAATCCTGTCCGGCCCTGCAAGCCCACCGCTGACATATAACGCGCAGGTCGAGGCGATCGAGGCGGTCGACCTTCAAGCACGCGTCTCCGGCCTGCTGAAGGAGGTCAAGTTCTCGGAAGGCCAGGGCGTCAAGGAAGGCGATCTGCTTTTCGAAATCGAGCCGGATCAACTGTCGGCGGCGCTGATGTCCGCCCAGGCGCAGGTGGCAAGGATGGAGGCTACGCGCAATGCAGCGCAACAAAGCCTGTCACGCGCCAGGGACCTGTTCAACCGCAAGACCGTTTCGCAGGCCACGCTGGACGATGCGCAGGCAGCATTCGACATAGCCGCGGCGGACGTCCAAGGCGCCAATGCAGCGCTCAACACGGCCGAACTCAACCTTTCCTACGCCCAGATCAAATCGCCTATCGACGGGACCATCGGCCGCTCCCTGGCGACTCCCGGCAATCTCGTGGGGCCGGGCTCTGGACCCTTGGCGCGCATCGTGCAACTCGACCCTGTCCGCGTCGCATTCTCGATCGCCGACAGCACCTTGGTCGACATCAGGCAGAAACTCGCTGGCGGCCACAAGATCGACCCGAACAAGTTCGGCCTCACCCTGTCGCTTGCCAACGGCACGCAATTCACTTCGCCGGGCCGGGTGCAGTTCATCGACAATGAGGTCAACCAGCAGACCGGTACCGTCGCCGTGCGCGCTGTGTTTTCCAACCCCAACCATATATTGACGCCTGGCCAGTTCGTCCGGCTCACCGTCGTCGACGAAGAGGCCAAGGAACTGCCGCTGGTGCCGATGGCATCCGTGCTTCAGGACCGCCAGGGCAAATTCGTCTTCATACTCAACGACAATGACACGGTGACCAGGCAGGCGATTACGACCGGCGCGCGCATCGACAATCGCTGGGCGGTGACGAGCGGACTGAAGGGCGGCGAAACAATCGTCGTCGAGGGACTGCAACGCATTTCCGATGGTCAGCAGGTCACACCCCGTGAAGCGGAGAGCGCGCAATGATCTCCGATCTCTTCATCACCCGCACCAGGCTCGCGATCGTTATCTCGATCATCATTTCGATCGCCGGAGCGATCGCGGTGTTTTCCCTTCCCATACAGCAATATCCGCAGATCACGCCTCCGACGGTTACCGTGTCGGCTTCCTACCCGGGAGCAAGCGCGGAAGTCATTGCCGATGTGGTCGGCGGCCCCCTCGAGACGGCCATCAACGGCGTGGATCACATGATGTACATGTCGTCCACCAGTTCCAACGCCGGCCAGTACACGCTGTCGGTGACCTTCGAAGTTGGAACCGATCCGGAGACAGCGCAGATCAACGTGCAGAACCGCGCCCAGTTGGCGATTTCACGCCTGCCGGCGGCGGTCGCCCAGCAAGGGGTCTCCGTGCGTGCCCGCTCGCCGGATTTCGTCCTTGGCATCGCTTTCTATTCTCCGGACGACAGCCTCGATGCCTTGGCGATCACGAATTTCATCACCACGACGGTCGCCGACGCGATATCGCGCGTGCCGGGCGTGGGCGAGGCTTCCGTTGCCGGAGCTTCGGAATACTCGATGCGGGTGTGGCTCAATCCGCAGCGCATGGACGCGCTTGGGCTGACGCCCGACGATGTTTCGGCCGCCATCCAACGGCAGAATATCCAGGCGACGCTCGGGCAGGCGGGCGCGCCGCCGCAGGCACGGGGCTCCGAACTGCAATACACGCTGGTCGCGCAGGGGCGGCTGAGGAGCGCCGAGGACTTCGGCGACATCGTCGTGCGCACGGGCGAGTCCGGGGCCAAGGTCTACCTGCGCGACATAGCGCGGCTCGAGCTTGGCGCGCTGAGCTATGCTTCGAGCGCCAGCTTCGCCGGGCACGCGTCGGCGATGATGCAGGTCAACCAGTCTCCCGGTGCCAACGCCATCCAGACCGCAACGGCGGTCCGCGCCGAACTGGAGCGCCTTTCGCCGCGCTTCCCCAAAGGCATGCAGTATCACATCGTCTACGATGCGACCCGCTTCGTGAATGCCAGCATCTCGCTGACGACCAGAACCCTGCTTGAAGCCTTCCTGATCGTTCTCGCCGTCACCTATGTGTTCCTGCAGGATTGGCGCGCCACATTCATCTCGGCGCTTGCCATCCCTGTCTCCATGCTGGGCGCCGTGGCGGTGCTGTTTGCCGCCGGCTATTCGCTGAACATGATTTCTCTTCTGGCACTGGTGCTGGCAATCGGCCTGGTGGTGGACGATGCCATCCTCGTCGTCGAAAACGTCAAGCATGTGCTGGAGGATACGCCTGACATTGGAGTCGCCGACGCCACACGCAAGGCGATGCATCAGATCACCGGGCCGATCATTTCCACGACCCTGGTGCTGCTTGCCGTGGTGACGCCGACGGCGTTTCTCGGCGGCATAGGCGGCCAGCTCTACCGGCAGTTCGCTGTCACCTTGTCTTCGTCGCTGGTGATTTCCTCTTTCGTCGGCCTGACCCTGAGTCCCGCGCTGGCCGCACTGCTTCTGCGGCGCGATGTGGGCTATTTCAAACGTGGCCCGCTGGCCTGGTTCACGGCATTCATGAACAAGACGCGCGACGGCTATGGGCGCCTCGTCGGGTTTCTGGTGGGGCATTGGTATGTGCCGTTGGCGGGATTGCTTGCCTGTTTCGTTGCCGCCTATCTGATCTTCACCGGGCTGCCGTCGACTTTCTTGCCCGACGAGGACCAGGGGGCGCTGTTCGTCGACATCCAGCTGCCGAATGCCGCTTCACTCGACCGCACGAAGGCCATCGTGGAGGACGTGCGCAAGATTCTAACCGACACCGGCGGCGTGCAGGACGTCATCACGGTTGCCGGGTTCAGCATCCTTCAGTCGACGAGTTCGCCAAGCGGCGCAATGGCGGTCGCGGCGCTGAAGCCGTGGGACGAGCGCACGTCCAGGGAACTGCAGCTCGCCGGCATCCTGCAGGCGCTGCGGATGAAGTTTTCCCAGATCCCGGGCGCCAATGTCGCCGTCTTCGCTCCACCGGCGATTGCCGGCATCGGCTCGGTCGGTGGCCTGGACTTCCGCCTGCAGGCGCTTGAGGGGCAGCCACCGCAAGAGATCGCGCAGGTCGTCGGCGCCCTGCTTGGCGCCTTCAATCACCTGCCGGATCTCGGCGGGGCCGCTACCACCTTCAGCGCGAATGTCCCGCAGGTCTATGTCGACGTCGACAGGACGCGCGCCGAGGCACTTGGGGTAAGCGTATCGGACGTCTATTCCACCATCGGCGCGGCCTTCGGATCGCGCTATGTCAATGATTTCACGCTCAATGGCCGCGTGTTCCAGGTCAATCTGCAGGCCGATGCCGATTTCCGCGCCCATGCGGAGGACATTTTCAAGCTGCATGTGCGCAGCCGGAACGGCACCATGGTGCCATTGAGCAATCTGGCGTCGTTGACGACCATCCTGTCGCCGTTCGCCATCCAGCGCTACAATCTGTCGGTCGCCGCTCCCATAAACGCCATTACAGCACCCGGAAGCAGCAGCGGCGCCGCCATGGATGCCATGGAGAAGACGGCGGCCCAGGTGTTGCCGAACGGCTATGGCTTCGAGTGGTCGGGGCTGTCGTTTCAGGAGCGGCGCGGCAGTGGACAGGAGGGGCTGGTCTTCGCGCTGGCGTTCCTGTTTGCCTATCTCTTCCTTGTCGCCCAGTATGAGAGCTGGTCGCTTCCGCTGGTCGTCATCCTTTCGCTCGGAGCCGCTCTCTTTGGCGCCGTGGCGGCATTGTGGGCCTTCGGGTTGCAGAACAGCCTCTACGTGCAGATCGCCATCGTGCTGCTGATCGGGCTGGCGGCGAAGAATGCCATCCTGATCGTGGAATTCGCCAAGGAGCGGCGTGGTGAGGGACTAAGCATAATCCAGGCCGCGCGGACCGGAGCAGAGCAGCGCTTCAGGGCCGTCATGATGACCGCGGTCTCCTTCATTCTCGGCATCATTCCCCTTGTCGTATCGACAGGCGCCGGCGCGGGTGCGCGGCAGGCTGTTGGCGTTACGATCTTTGGAGGCATGATCGCAGCCACGACGATCGGCTTGCTGATCGTTCCCGCGATCTACTTTCTCGTGCAGGCAGCAACCGAACGCCTGTCATCGAGGGTGCCGGAAGATCATGCCCAACGAAATTCAATAAATCCACGGAATTGAATGTATAAAAAATTGCCTGAGGACTTGTCTGGGCTGAGATCAGGTTATGAACCCAATACGCTTTCCTCGGCTGACGCGATCTGATCGAGGGTAGGAGATTCATTTGGTAAATTCTTTAAACAGACGATCCGTGATTGTTGGAGGGATATCATTTCTGGCACTATTCGGTCGCGCGGAAGCCTCCCAGAAGAGTTGGTATATCGGGAGAATACCAGACAAGCCGTTCGACATTCCTCTTGTCGACAAGGCACGTGTTCCCCAGCACCTCCATCGGCAAATGGTGCCTTATTCGGGCAAGGAATCCCCCGGAACAATCCTTATCAACAAGCAAGAACGCTTCCTGTATTATGTCGAAGATGCCGGCAGGGCGATCCGCTTTGGGATTGCAGTCGGTCGGGACGGACAGAGATGGAGTGGAGAGGCAATAGTTGGACGAAGAGCCAAATGGCCAACCTGGACTCCTACCGCCAACATGCGACGCCGCAATCCAAGCTTACCGCAGCGCGTCCCCGGTGGCCCAAACAACCCTCTCGGAGCACGGGCGCTGTATCTGTATCGCAATGGCAGGGATACGCTCTATCGCATTCATGGGACCAATGAGCCGTGGACTATTGGCAAAGCCGCATCGTCCGGTTGCATCCGGATGTTGAACGAACACATTTTTGAACTCTACGGCACGGTGCGCAACGGCGCCCGTGTTATCGTTCTCTAGCGCATGATCCCGGAAAAGAGCCGGTTTTCGGAAAAGATCATGCTTGAACAAAGAGATAGAGCCTCATCTGGACAACCTGCCGAGGTAGCAGGCATTCACGAGACACTGAAACGCGCCATTGATCTCGATACCTTCTCGGCTCCATCCGCCGAGCAATTCGACCTGTTTCGAAGTTGGCATGAAGGTGTTTGCGAATTCGAGCCCGTGCAGGAAAAGTTCCAATCGTTTCCAGCGCGCCAAGTGGCGTGGAATCTCGGAACGATAACAACCGTGCGGCTAGGTTTGCCAGGTGAAGGCAACCGCTACCGTTGGCGCCACTTGAAAAGGGCCACAATTGACAATTGGTACTTGTTTTTACCGTTGTCCAAGGATCGGAGTTCCGGCGGGAAATGGAAGGCTGGGAAGCCGGTTATGGAGTCCTTGGCCGAACCTTTCGAGTATGTCGCGGAAGATAACGGCTGCGTTGCCCTTATGATGCCTCGCAGCCTGCCGTTCATCCGATCGTCTAGAGTTGAAATACGTGAAGAGTCGAGCCTGTTCCTGGTCGATTTCCTGCTTCTGCTGGATCGTTCCCTGCCCGATTTGAGGGTCGCGGACGCTCCACACATCGCTGCCGCGACGACAAACCTGCTCGCGGCCTGTCTGACCCTGTCGCGTGACCATATCGTCGAGGCCCGGAATGCGATCGACGCCGTGATCGTCGAACGTGCCTCCAAGATGATCGCACAGAAGTTGAACGACCCCGACCTGACGCCCGACAGGCTCTGCCGCGACATCGGCGTGTCCCGCTCCCGCCTTTACCGGGTTTTTGAGCCGGTCGGAGGCGTTTCGAACTATATCCGCCGCAAGCGCCTCCTCAAGACGCGCGACATACTGGCCGACAGTTCCGATGGGCGGCCGATCTGGATCGTTGCCGAGGAATGGGGCTTCACGGACCCCTCGATGTACAGCCGCATGTTCAGGAAGGAGTTCGGCATCACGCCCAAGGAGGCGCGCGCGGAAGGCTGGCGAGGCCGGTCGCCCGCGCTCTTGCAGCAGAGTAGTCCGCCGCATGACAAGGCGCACACGCTGGGTAACCTCCTGCTGCAGAACTCTTTTGGGCTCTAGAGCAATTCCAGGAAAAGTGTGAACGGTTTTCCGTCTGGAATTGCGTCAAAGATGCTCAACCGCCGGCGCATGCGGACGGCACAGCCCGGCCAACGCCCCACGACAGCTGTCCCTGTATGATGGTGAGTGTCCATTGGCCGTTCGAAAAAATCGTGCCTTCTGGCCCCATCGAGGGCAGATCAACCTCGGCCGCGTCGTTGACGGATACCGAAGCGCGATCACCGAGGAGACGCACTGCCAGACGCGTGCCGTCCTGGCATGTGTAGTTGCTGACGGGATAGGGATTGCCCGCGCCAATGGACGCGCCAGACGCGGAATGCTTGAAGCTTGCAATCATCAGGGCGCCAATTACCGCGATTGATAGGTTTCGCAGCACAATAGTCCTCCCAAACTGGCGCTCTCGAGAAGACCTGCGGGACATTGCTCAGAAGGGCGAGATGCACTGCCGGCGCGGGCCATTGTTGGGTTGCCAGCTATTGTCCGAAACCCGATAGGAGCGATAACGCTGCGAGCACCAGTTCACGTGGTTATTCCACGCGGTGTGATCGCGCTGGCGGGCAGCCGAGACCGCCATACCGCCGAGCAGCATCCCGCCAATCACGCCCGCCGCGACGGCGCCACTATTGTTCCTCGAATGACGGTGATGACGGTGGGGCCGATGATGGGGAGGCCTGTGGTGCGGTGGCCGTGCTCCGTGTCCCGGTCTATGGCGGGGAGGCCTCCTTAGATCGACGTTCGTGACCGTATCGGTAACTGACGGCCTCAGCGCTCCGACCGGCATTGCCCATGTAGGTGCTGCCATGCTTGCGATGAGCGCGGCGATGATGATGCGCTTCATATGCCTCTCCGTTAACTGTGTCCGCCGCCGTCCAACCTGTCGCCGCGGATGAGGTCAAATCGAAGTAATTTTAAGCCAGCACTTCGTCCTTTTGGAATATGCCGTGAATCCCAAACGTGGATAGGGCGTTTATTTTTTGCACTGCCTCTCCGTTAACTGTGTCCTCCGCAGTAGTCTGGCATGGGGGATGTATGGCAGCGATCTGTCGCAAGACCTTGAAACCGTATGCGCGTCCTCGATGCCCGCGACAGGCCGCCCGACCCCTCTCTCGTTGAGACGAAGATCACCCGTTAGACAGCGCCCTCATCCCACGAGAAATCACAGTCTAGAGCGGCTTTCTGGCGTCCTCGGGGAATGGCGGCAAAGACGAGCCTGATGCTATGCGCGCCGCTTTCAAATGCGCCGCCATACAATCGACGTATAGATAACTTGTGACGAAATTTGACCTGAAATCGCCATCGCACGATCCTCGAATCAATGTCGAGTAAACACCGAACAGATCGGATGGGATATTTGGTTTTTTTGATTTCGATATTGATTTTCGGGACATCGAACAATCATCGCTTTCGATGTGCTTGAATTACATATTATTCAAATATCCAAGTTACAATTTTGCAATCTTTCCCAAAAATAAGCCGATAGTGTCTTTATATACATGTGCTCTCAGTTTTTGAAAAATAACAAAACTTTCATGCAATGGAAATGGCGCCGTAATGTGCGCCCCTCTAGTCCTCCTGCCAGGACGCTCATCTGGAGCGCATCCCTTCCAAGAGGATCCCAACTCATGAATATCGCCCCCAATTCATATTCCAGCACCCGTCGGCGCCTGACGCTGGCTGCGGCGTCACTCGCCGTCATCGGCACTGTTGGCGCCACTGCGGTTCTCTCCGGAACGGCTCCCGTTCAGGCGGATGCCGTGCATGTCCAGGCGCCGCAGTCGACCGGCTTTGCCGATATCGTCGAACGCGTCTCGCCCGCGGTCGTCAGCGTCAAGGTCAAATCCACGATTCAGCCTGCGGCCGATGAAGGCTCCGACGACCAGGATGGGTCCGACAACCCGCAACAACGCGGCTTCAAGCATGGCGATGGCAAGCCGCGCCCGGTGGCGCAAGGCTCGGGCTTCTTCATCTCCGAGGACGGCTACCTCGTCACCAACAATCACGTCGTCTCGGAAGGCTCGTCCTTCACAGTTGTCACCAGCGACGGCAAGGAGCTCGACGCCAAGCTGGTCGGCACTGATCCGCGCACCGACCTTGCGGTGCTGAAGGTCGACGGCGGCGACAAGTTCACCTACGTCAACTTCGCCGACGATTCCAAGGTTCGTATCGGTGACTGGGTGGTGGCCGTCGGCAATCCGTTTGGCCTTGGCGGCACCGTTACGTCCGGTATCGTCTCGGCTCGCGGCCGAGACATCGGCGCTGGCCCCTATGACGATTTCATCCAGATCGACGCTCCGGTCAATCACGGCAATTCGGGCGGTCCGACCTTCAACCTCAACGGTGAGGTGATTGGCGTCAATACAGCCATCTTCTCGCCATCGGGCGGCAGTGTCGGCATTGGCTTCGACATTCCGGCCTCGACCGCCAAGCAAGTCGTCGAGGACCTTATGAAGGACGGTTCCATCAAGCGCGGCTGGCTCGGTGTTGAAATCCAGCCGGTCACCGCCGACATCGCCGACTCGCTTGGCCTGAAATCGGACAAGGGCACGCTGGTTTCGAACGCCCAGGACGCTGGTCCCAGCAAGAAGGCCGGCATCATCGCCGGTGACGTCATCACCCAGGTCAACGGCAAGGACGTCGACTCGCCGAAGGGACTCGCCCGCCTGATCGGCGCCTATGCGCCAGGCAAATCAGTCGATGTCACCGTGTGGCGCGATGGCAAGAGCCAGACGGTCAAGGTCGATCTGGGCACGCTGCCCTCCGGCGACAAGCAGGGCTCAAGCGATGACGGCAAGCAGGCCGCACCCGCCAAGGCCGACGCCTTGGCCGATCTCGGGCTGACCGTCACCAAGTCGGACAAAGGCAAGGGGCTGGTCGTCACCGATGTCGATCCCAGCAGCGACGCGGCCGACCGTGGCATCGAGCCCGGCGACGTCATCACCACGATCAACTCGGCCAAGGTGGGCACCACCGGCGACGTCGCCAAGGCCATGTCGGATGCCGCCAAGGCTGGCCGCAAGGCCGTGCTTATGCAGATCACCCGTGACGACACCAACCGATTCGTCGCTCTGCCCGTCGGCAAGGGCTGAGAGCGCACGCCTCGAGACCGCGCCTCCGAGACCACGCATGGCTTTCGGGGGCGCTTCAAAGCGCTGAAGCATCGCTGGCGTACTCACGCGGTGTGGGCGGCGCTTTCTGCCAACGACCTTCCTCGCAGCGATGTCTGCCGCCAAGCCGTTGCGGGGGAACAAGGAGCCGAACACATCAGTCAGTCGTGGTGTTTCGCTCCTGGCGGCAGCGGGCTCCCCTACGCCCGCTGCCGTTTCGGCGCCGATGTCGGCCGGTCCGTCCAGAACATCTGTCCAGCGCATGGCGTATCTGCTGGCCGGCATCAGTCACGTGGTTTGGCGTTATGTATCGTAACCTTGATTTGACCTCACCAACGACGAGCGGTTGATGATTTGTTTGCTGTCGCGGGAAATCGGCCTGTTGCGCGAAAGTAGGCCCGGTCGGCGAAACAAACTGAGGGCCGAGTTGGGCAAGAAAAGCGATTGCGTCCGGTATCACCCCACTTCGGACGACACGTGTGGAGACCATGGATGTTGGAGGCACCGAACTGGTACGCGCGTAAATACAACTCCGTCGTGGCCCGCACCCGCGAATCCGATCCCGATGCCGAATTCCATATCCAGCAGATCGGAGCACAGCGCCATGCATCGCGCCTGGCGACCATCGACTATGGCGACGCGTTCGTCCTCGACCTGCAGGACAAGGGTGGCATCGCGATGTCGGGGGCGATCAATGACGATGCGCTGACGGCGGTGTTCCTTTGGGGTGAAGGCACCACCTTCAACGGGCAACGCAGTGAAGTACCGCGGTTGCGGGTCATCGGCCCGGGAACGGAATTCAACCTGGAGATGCCCGGTAGCTATCGCCTTATGCGGATCGGCCTGCGTGGCTCTGCGCTCGATTCTCTGCGTACGGCATCTGCCTCCCACCCGGACCGGCGGGACTGGCTGATGCCTGGGGTGCACGGGCAGCGCTTCGCCCCGGCAACCGAACTGGAGCTTCAACAGAAGCTGCTGCTGACCGTCGGGTACGCGCAGGCTGCCGCGCGGCGTGGCCACGACCTTAGTGCCGGCCTGGCGGTTGCGGCGAGCGAGGCAGGCGCCGCGCTCGCGCAGGTGCTCTCCCGCACGCAGGGGCCGCCCGCCCGCGGCCTCGGTTCCGGCGATCGACGCGAAATCGTTGATGCCACTCTCGCCATCCTCGAGACGAAACCGCACGGTCCGGTTTCGGTCAGCGCCGTCTGCGGGATACTGGGCGTCGGCGAGCGAACGCTGGAACGCGCGTTTCAGGAACGCCTGGGGATCAATCCTCGCGCCTACGAGCGTGAGCGGCGGTTACGGGCGGCGCACGGTCTCATCCTGACGGAGGGCGATCGCCTCTCGATCACCGATATCGCCATGAGCTTTAGCTTCTGGCACCTGGGCCGCTTCGCCGGGGCCTATTCGGCGCTCTTCGGATGCTCGCCCAGCGAGACGCGGCGGCGCATCTGGGGGCATGCGCCGCAAGATTGATGGATGTCGTCGAACCTGCTGACGTGAGGAGGATTGGCACGTAACGCGGCCTGTCCCGGTGCATCTGATCGGGCATTCGAAGGGTTCATGTCCGGGGAAGGCCGGCTGCGAAAAGGCGAGGACGATCGGCCCAATCCAGCAGCGATCGGATCTTGAATTTCGGTCGCGCGCCTCGCGGCAATCGGCACAGGCATCGGGGAACAGGTGATCCCGTGATCATGCCGACACCATCCGCGCCATGATCCGCAGGATGAGGCAACGAAACGCATCACAGGTTCATCGCCATCCGACAGCCTCTGCGTCCTGTCGGAAAGTGGATAGAGATTGGCTGACCCTCAGGAGATTCTAGGGTGCGGCGTCGTTGACGCCGCACCCGCGCCGCTAATCCGCGGATGCCGGGAGCCAGTTTCGGCCGAGATGCAGGAGGGCAGAATGGTGCTCGATCAGCCTTTGTAGGCGCAGCCGCCTCGCCGTTCCCACCCACGTGCCCGCAGCGGCGCCGGCATCATCCTGATTACACAACGCTCGAATCCCGAGGCTGGAAGTCGGTGGGGCCGAAACGCCCACCGACAGATGGCTGGAAGCACGAAATGCAGTGGGTGCCCGACATGGGCCTCCATGGCGGCGGCGGGATAGGAGTCACAATGGACGCCAGACTAAGCGCACCCGGCATTCCCACCGATCCCTTCGCCGATGAGCATCTGAGATGCGCCATGGCAATGGACACCGCGTCAGCGCCGCCGGCCGAACAATTCGACCTCTTTCGGACGTGGTACACGGAGCTTGCCGAAATTCAGCTTCCGCGGGCCGAGCGCCACATATTCCCAGCCCGCCAGCAGGTATGGCAGTTGGGAGATCTGGCACTCGGCACAATCAGGCTTCCGGGTTCCGGCTTCGACATCCGATGGGAGCATCGCAGGCGGCCGCTGCTGGATCACTGGGTGCTGTCGATGCCGTTTTCACGGTCGCCCAGCGGTGCGATGGAAGCAGGAAAGCCCCGCATGAGGTGCCTGGCGTTGCCAGATGTCGGGCTGACCCACGATGACCTGATCGTCGCGCTCTTTCTGCCGCGCACCTTGCCGGCAACCAATTCGTCAAGACTTGAAGCCAGCGACGCCACTTTGAACTTCCTGGCGGACTATATGCTTCTGCTGCATCGCTCCCTCCCCAGCCTCAAGAAGGGGGATCTGCCGCACATCATGACGGCGACGGCCAATCTCTTCGCGGCCGCCCTTACGCCCTCAAAGGATCATCTTGCCGGGGCGCAAGGGCCAGTGGACGCCGTCACCACCGCTCGCATCACGAAAATCCTCATGGAGCGGCTGGCAGACCGGAATCTGACGCCCGACAAGCTCTGCCGCGCGGTCGGCGTCTCGCGGTCACGTCTTTACCGGATCTTCGAGCCGGCAGGCGGGATAGCCAACTATGTACGCCGCAAGCGGCTGCTCAAGACGCGCGATGTCCTGGCGGACAGTTCGGACAGACGATCGATCTCGATCATCGCCGAGCAATGGGGCTTCAGCGACGCCTCCGCCTACAGCCGGATGTTCAAACTCGAGTTCGGCCTCTCGCCCAAGGAAGCGCGCGAACTCGGATGGCAGGGCGTCAAGCACGCCACCTGGCTGAACATAGATCAGCCGATCGAGGACGCCTGTACCCTGAGCAGCCTTTTGATCAACAACTCTTTGGGATTGTCGCCTCAAGGCGATCCGGAAGCGGCGAAATCGAAACCGAAGCGCCTGGTCGGCATCGACACTTCGCCAGCGACTGAGATTACATTGCTAGCCGGCACAGCCACCTGCTAGCCGCGCCGGTCACGACCCAAATTACGCAAAAACCACGCGCTGGATTTCTTCGGTCTCGGCTCCCGGGACAACGGGCGGACCTCCGGACGAACAATTCGCAAAAAGCCTTCCGAGTCTCAGCCTTTTTCCGCCAAGCATGGACAGATAGTCCAGATCCTTGGCCTGGCGTCCCTAAAGCATCAAGGCACCATGCCAGCTTATTGACATCAGAACGGCCTGTGAACTGATGGTTCTCACAGTGCTTTCGTGGTGAGGCGAACATGTTCAGAAATACCCTGGCAGCTCTAGCAATCGCCATCAGCCTTACGGTGCCGACCGCGGTTCCGTCATTCGCGGAGATAGCGACGTTCAACATGCCGATCGGCTCCAGCCTCAACAGCGGCAGGGCGATCACATGCAGCCAAGGCCAGAGGCTGCTTCAAAACCGTGGCTTCCGAGATGTCCGCCGAACGAGCTGCCGGGGACCATTTTTCAAATATCACGCACGTCGTGGCGGCGGCCGATTTGAAGTGACGCTTAATTCCCGAACGGCTCGCGTCGTGGATATCCGCCGTGTCCGTCGGTGAGTTGCATTGCATTCGAAAAAGTCGGGAAGCCATCGACAATGACGGACCGGTCCACCGTTGAACAGCCAGCGCGATCCGCTTCCGCCAATTCTGCCATAGGGGTGGTGTTTATCCTTGCGGGTTTTTTCGTCTTGGCCGACGTGACCCTTGCCACCACCATAAGTACCCTTCTTCTTGGTGTCATCGTCATATGTGCCGGGTTCGTTGAGATCGCCATGGCCGTATGGGCCGGAGGATGGCGTGGCTTTCTGTGGCAGACGTTTCTCGGTATCCTGTATGTCATTTTCGGTTGCGTGCTGTTCAGCATGCCCGCTCTTGGATCTGTGATTCTTACGTGGATTTTGGGGGTCGCCCTTCTGGTTTCGGGGAGTGGAAGAATACTCCTGGGAAATCGCTACTTGCGTCATGGCAGGCGGCTGATGTTTGTTTCCGGCTTGTTCGGTCTGGCGGCAGGCCTCTTGATACTGGTTGGATGGCCCTCGACCGGAATCTGGGTGATAGGGGCACTTCTGGGGATCGACCTCATAGCGCACGGGCTGGGTTGGCTAGCCGCTGCGAGAGGGCCTGCTGTTTCGGCATGAAAGCGCGGTCTCATTTGGCGCTCCCGCTGTCTGGCGGCGTTGGTCATGAGTGCGCCAAGGCTGCTTGCGCTGTCCCTGGCGGCGCGATAATGCGGCGGTGACTGTGAATTGATTTCGGTGTTCCGAACTGTATCTTGAGATGCAAGGTAATTTCTGCCGAACACCTCTCCTATCCGACAAAGTAAAACTGGCAACGCAGGCATGGTAGCATTCGTCGCAACGCGGCTATCTGCCGACCTCATGGTGAGGTTCTTGCGCTCGCTTTCGGCCGGAGGCGTTGTCCTCGGCACCTTGTTCTTCGTGGCCTCGCTGACGCCCACGCTCATTCCCCGAACTTATGTGACACAGGGCATTCTCTCCGGCGGCTGCTTCGCAGCCGGATATGGGATTGGGGTCACGTGGCGGTGGCTATGGCGGTATATGGAATTGCCAGAGCCCCGTGGTCGCATCCAGAGATGGCTCAAGATCGCCTCGGCGCTGGTGTGTGCCGTCATCGCCGTATCATTCCTATGGCGAACGACCGAGTGGCAGAACTCGATCCGCGGGCTGATGAAACTCGAACCCGTGACGAGCGCCCACCCGTTCGAAGTCTGCCTGATCGCGGTCATCACCTTCGTGGCACTCATCGTGCTGGCCCGCCTCTTCAAGGCTGTCTTGCGCTTCACGTCGAACACCGTCGGCCGCTTTGTGCCGCCGCGGATTTCGCAAGTGATCGGCTTCGCCGTGAGCGCCCTGTTGTTCTGGACGATCGCGAACGGCCTTCTCATCCGCACAGCCCTGCATCTTCTCGACTCGTCCTTCGCGGCGTTCGACGCGCTCATCGAGCCCGACCGGGTACGTCCAACGTCCCCCCTCAAGACGGGCAGCGCGGCCTCATTGGTCGCGTGGGAGAAACTTGGGCGGGCGGGCCGCGAATTCGTCGCGGCCGGACCCAGTGCGGCGGAGATCCAGGCCTTTGCTCAAAGGCCTGCGCTCGAGCCGATCAGGGTCTATGTCGGGCTTGGGGCAGGCGATACTGTCGAAGAACGCGCCAAGCTGGCCCTCGATGAGCTGATACGCGTCGGTGGTTTTGACCGCTCGGTGTTGATCGTCATCACGCCGACGGGGACCGGCTGGATCGATCCCTCGGCGATGGATACGGTCGAATACCTGCACAATGGCGACGTGGCGAGCGTCGCCATGCAGTACTCCTATCTATCGAGCCCGCTGTCGCTGCTCGTGGAGCCGGGCTACGGCGCGGAGGCGTCGAGGGCGCTGTTCGCCGCTGTCTACGGTTATTGGACGACCTTGCCCAGGGACCATAGGCCGAAACTCTATCTGCATGGACTAAGTCTTGGCGCGATGAATTCCGAACGTTCGGCTGAACTCTTCGAAATACTCGGCGATCCGATCCAAGGTGCTGTGTGGAGCGGGCCGCCTTTCGAAAGCAGGATTTGGCGGCGGGCCACCGATGCGCGAAACGCCGGGTCGCCTGCGTGGCTGCCGCAATTCGGGGACGGCTCGGTTGTCCGCTTCATGAACCAGCATGGCGGCACGGTCGTGCCAGATACACGATGGGGACCCATGCGCATCGTCTACCTGCAGTATGCAAGCGACGCCATCACCTTCTTCGACTATCGGGATATCTACCGGCGCCCCGACTGGATGAACGCACCGCGCGGTCCCGACGTGTCACCGCAATTGCGGTGGTATCCGGTGGTGACGATGCTGCAACTGGCACTCGATATGGGCACGGCAACCTCCACGCCGATGGGGTACGGGCATGTCTACGCTCCCGAGCACTATGTTGATGCCTGGCTTGCCGTGACGGATCCCCAGGGCTGGACGCCCGACCGGATAGAACAGTTGAAACGATATCTCGTCCACCGCAGTGGAAGATAGCCGCACCCGGTGCAGCGGAGCGACGTGCAATCGCGATTAAAACGCTTATCAGAGATACCGTACGAAAAGCCGCCCAGCGGGAACTCGCCGAGCCTGATCCCAAAAATGGGACTGACGGCACATTGCTTGGATTTACGGCTCAATCCTTCGGCGTCTCGGCTGTGTAAGAAACCTCTACTGCGTACAGTCTCACCTTAGGGAGTTCACATGTCCGACTTGGTTGTCATCGTTTATCCGACCGAGGCCAAAGCTGAAGAAGTGCGCCAGCTCCTTCTGGCATTGCAGAAGGAATACATCATCAAACTGGGTGACGCGGTGATCGCGACCAAAACCGAAGCAGGCACGATCAAGCTGAACCAGCTGATGAATACGACTGCCACAGGCGCGATATCCGGCAGCTTCTGGGGGATGCTCGTTGGTCTCCTCTTCCTCAATCCGCTGGTCGGTCTTGCTGTCGGCGCCGCATCCGGGGCCATTGGCGGTGCGCTGACCGATGTTGGCATCAACGATGCGTTCATGCGCGATCTGTCGACCAGCATCCAGCCGGGCAACGCCGCGCTTTTCGTCCTTGTCCAGGACATGACGGCAGACAAGGTGCTCAAGGAAATCCAAGGTTTCGGTGGCGTGGTGCTCAAAACATCCCTGGACGAAACCAAAGAACAAGTCCTGCGCGACGCACTTCAGCGTGCGTCGGCGACGGCCGGGCAGGAGCCTGGCTCAAACGCGTGATGATCCGCTGCGTTGGAGTTTTTCCGGGACGCAGCCTCCGGCTTCCTAGAGCAATTACAGGAAAAGTGCGTAGCGGTTTTCCGTCCGGAATTGCGTTGAAACAAGGCCGCATCGATTTGACATGTCCGGCCCTGAAATAGCGATCCTGCTTCTGTTCGAAGCGGTTTGCGGAACCGCCGGAGCCGTGGCAGTGGCTCGGCTTTGGCGTACAATCGGCTTTGAATGGAAATCCATCGCTGCCATTGGCGCGTTTGGGGGCTTGATCCTGGCACTTCTTGCCATGCTGCTTCCAGGCCTGGCGCGCTTCGTCGGCTATATGGGGAGTGCTTTCGACGCCTTGTCACGTGGCTCCGGCGGGCTCACGCTCGAAGTGTTGATCGGTGTGGGTATTGCCGGACTTTTGGGCGGCATCATTGCGATCTGCATTGTTCGCCTTGCCCGGGGCACGAATCCTCCAGACCGATAGGCCGGCTCGAAAGGGGATCGACGGCATTGGCCGTCGTCGTATCAGCACCAACCGGCACCGTCGGAGCAATGGCCGGGCACGTAAACCCGGTCTGCGCCGGGATGGCTTGCGGATTGCCGTCGAGGACGCTTCCCAGCGAGCCTCGTGTCGAGCTGGCGCACCATCGAGCCGGAGCCGTTCAGCGATTGGTGGAATCTCGCGGAAACGCCGAACCGCTCCATCTCTTTGTTTTACGCAATTCCGAACGGAAAATCGCCGCGCACTTTTCCGGAGTTGCTCAAGGCATCTCGCTATTTCGACGGGCGATCTTCAGGATCAAGAGAATGACGCCGATAGCCAGGATAAGGCATCCACCCACCAAGGTTGAGGGCGAGCCATACCGGTAGCCAGATGCAAGAATGAGAAATCCCACAACCACGAAAACGATAGCGGTCAATTTGTTGACCAGCAGAGATCCTGAATTTGCAGCCATAGTCACCTCCATAGAAACGATGAGAGAAATTGAACACTTGTCATTTGCATTCCCGATCAGTCCTTCAAGCCCTATCTCGACACATTGCCAGCATCCGGAACCGGCCGAGATTGTCCGGTGCCCAGCCCTTCCAGAATTCTGACCGGTAGGTGGATCGCCAGGGCGGCATTTTCGAATACGGCCTGTCCCGCCTCCGCAACCTTGGTGCTAGCGGGTGCGTCTTCGTCAGTGATGAGGCGGCGCAGGAGACGGTTCGAGCCTAGCAAATGGATCAGCGTGCCCGAGCTCGCGAACCCGCTGTGTCCGCCTCCGTCGATGTCGGAGATATCGATCACCTGAACATTTTTCCTCTGGAGAAGCGGAATATTGGATCCGCTGCCGATCCTGGGGCCGCCGCCTGTCAGGCGCCTTGAAACGCTCAATGCGCGGTCGCGGCGCGAGACAACAATGGTAAATGGCTGCGGGAGCATTGGAATATCGTTGACCTGGCTGCTGAAGACATCCGGATCGATGTCTGGCGCGGCAAGCATGACGCCGCGGATCTTCGGAAAGATGTAGCCCTTGCCGCTCAGCGCCAGAGTACGCAGCGCCTCCATCACCACATACGCGCCCATTGAATGACCAACGATGACGATCCCGCTTGCGTTGGAGCGCGCCGCGATTTCGATGGTTTCCGCAAGGCCGGCCCTGGCCTGCAAAGCGCTGTCTCGGTCGAAAAGGTAGCCACTGAAGGATGCGGCGGACGCCCACGAAAAATGGAGCGGCACGGAGGAAATGTTGTAATCGTGAACGATCTGGGCGTTGCGAAACAAACCCTCGGCAAAGTTGTTGTTATAGCCATGAACAAAGATGAATATCTCCCGCTGTGACGGCGGGCGCTTTGCCAGCCGGGCGTTCAACAGGGACAGAAAGGACTTTTCGTCCGCAATACGGGTCAGATTGCGTGCCGAGAAATGCCGGGCGGGATCAGGTATGCCCGATGAGGTTTCGACCGAACCGGGCCTATGCGCCGCCGGCACCAGAACGTTCACCTGCGCAAAATTCAACGCCAAGGAGCGATCGCGGGAGTAAGGCGGTTCGGCTGTAGCGGACGCCGCCCGCGTGGTGGCTACCAGGATGGGGATCGTCGATAGATGCTGCGCATCCGACTGAGTGGGAGAGGCGAGGCCAGTGACGGCCCTGGAACCGGCGCAACCCTGCAGCAGCGCCGCCAACAAGGCGGCCAGAACGGCCCATATTGCGGCTTTCTTCATGCCGCTAACGGCACAGACCGTGCGGCTGCCCCGTGACCCCGTTCAGTTGCCGGCACGGCCATGACAAACTGGAAACACATAGTAGTCGTGCCACTAGGGAAAGACGGAGTGCGGAGTTCTTGATGAAGTGGTCATTCCCTGTACCCTTTCGCTGCGCGACCAGCCCAGCCCGCCTGGCGTTCGGGCTCTCCATGCCAAGAGTGTCTATTTCCCCAGGCTTATGAGCGTCTGGCCGTCCTTACCGAGAAGTCGCAATTGCCCCGTCGATGCGACCTCGAAGCGGCGAACTGCTTCGAGAGCACCCAGAAGACTGCGCTCCTGGTCCATGAGCGGTTGATCGCACATCATCATTGATGCGCCCGTCTCCGAAATCGTCAAACCTTCCCCGGTCACGGTGAATTTGCCAAAAAATCGGTTGCACGAGCCGTTCCCGTGGATGCTTCCGCCCGGATCGAAAGCAAGAGTGGGCTGGGACCCTGCAACAAGGCCCTTTCCGGCTATCATTCCGACAGGCCAGTCCCCGTGAAGCAGGTCCGCCGGTTCGCCGGCGCACCCTGCCAACTTGCGGTCATCCATCATCACGGTCGCGGTTTTCGGATATGGCATTCCCGTCATCGTGTCGGCGCACACCGCGGCCGCAACCGTCAGCGTGAAGTGTCGGCCATCAACGGTTGCTGTGTATACATCGGTGCCGTCCTTTGTCGTGGGCGTCGGCAGCGGTTCAATCGTGAAAGTCTCTCCCCCTAGTGCATGAAAGGTAATTGCCTTGTCGGACACCCTGATCTGCCAATTCGGCTCGTTGCCGCGCGCCGTCAAGGTGGCAGCCTGAGCACTGTCTGCCGCTGCAAGACAGAGTGCCAAAAATGGCGCGGCGATCCTAAACGGGGAGCACGGCTTTCTGGACAGAATTGCTACCTTCCATGATCGCCAGCCGACCATATTTTTCTGAGCGCGGATCGGGACCAGCCAAATGGCGGCCAATCACCAGCGGCTGTTCCAACCGAATGTTCCATGTCCGGACAAGAGTCCACGCTGCCGACTGGAGAACAAGCCAGGAACTGAAAAAATGGATGGAATGCCTAGACTTGGGATAGCCAGCGTACTGGCCGGATTTCCAGATCGTGAGCCACGAGAGGTCGATATTTTGCTCGATTGGCCTCATTCCGGCGTGCAAGAAATAAACGCCGGGTCCACGTTTGGGATTTACAGCATATTCCAAAAAAACGCGGTGCTGGCGTAAAGTTACCTCGATTTGATCTCATCCGCGGCGGCAGGTTGACGATCCGATTTGTTGTTGGTTTTCCTTGGCGGGAAATCGGCCTGTCGCGCAATGAACTGCCTAGATCATGGCAGTTCTCGTGCGGAACAGGAGTTTGTCATGGACGCAAGAGTAAGCGCAGCCGGTATTCCCACCGATCCCTACGCTGATGAGCCTCTGAAATGCGCCATCGACCAGAGCACCGCGTCGGTGCCTCCAGCCGAACAGTTCGATTTCTTCCGGACCTGGTACGCCGGAGTTGCCGAAATGCAGCTTCTTCGTGCAGAGCAGCCCCTGTTCCCGGCCCATCAGCAGGTGTGGCAGTTGGGAGATCTGGCATTGGGCACCATCGAGGTTCCCGGTTTCGGCTACGACATTCGATGGGAGCACCGGAGACGACCGTTGCTGGATCATTGGGTCCTGTCCGCGCCGGTTTCACGATCCCGCGGCGGCGAGATGGCCCTTGGAAAGCCACGCCTGAGATGCCTGGCGCTGCCCGATGTCGCGGTGACCAATGATGACCTGTTCATCATGCTCTTCCTGCCGCGTACGTGGCTGGCGGCCCGCTCGTCAAAAATCGAAGCGAGCGACGCGACGTTGAACTTCCTGGCCCACTACGCGATCCTGCTCCACCGCTCTCTGTCCGATCTGAAGGAAGGGAATCTGCCGCATATCGTGACGGCGACCGCCAATCTCTTCGCGGCGGCACTGATGCCCTCAAAGGATCATCTCGCCGCCGCTCAAGGGCCGGTAGACGCCGTTACCACCGCGCGTATCGCCAAAACCATTGTGGAAAGATTGACCGACCCCGATTTGACGCCCGCCAAGCTGTGCCGTGCGGCAGGCATCTCACGGTCGCGTCTCTATCGGATCTTCGAGCCGGCAGGCGGGATATCCAATTATGTGCGCCGCAAGCGGTTGCTCAAGACACGCGATGCCCTGGCCGACAGTTCGGACAGACGATCGATCTCCAGCATCGCGGATGAATGGGGCTTCACAGATCCCTCGACCTACAGCCGGATGTTCAAATTGGAATTCGGCATATCGCCCAAAGAGGCACGCGAGCTCGGATGGCAAGGGGTCAAGCACTCCACCTGGCTGAGCATCGATCAGCCGATCGATGGTGTCGGCAGCCTGGGCAACCTTCTCATCAACAATTCCCTGGGGTTGTCACTTTCTTCCAAGCGATGAGTTGCCTGATGCAGGACAAGGCACGAGTTATCAACGCAAGCGCCAAGATTGGAACCACGGAGCCTCTGAGGTGCGTCGTCGACATCGACACCTCGTCGGCGCCGCCCGCTGAACAGTTCGACCTTTATCGAAGCTGGCACTCCAACATTGCCGACATCGAATTGCTTCGAGACGAGTTTGATTCGTTCGCCGCGCGCGAGCGGGTGTGGCAGCTGGGCGGCCTCGTCCTGGCCTCCATCGAATATCCCGGAACCGGCTATCATCGCCGCTGGAGCAGCAAGAAGAATCCGGTCTTCGATCATTGGCTTCTATGCGTGCCGCAGACAATCCCTTCAGGCGGCGGGCCGCCCCGGACAGGACAGTTGCGTTGGCAGTGCCTGGCGGCGCCACATCAGGGTCAGGGCAAGGATGATGGCGTTATTTGTCTGTTCCTTCCGCGAGATTTCGCGTTCTCGCAGCCCTTCACGCTAGACATCCGCCAGGAGATGGCGGCGTTTGTCGCGGATTACATGCTTCTGCTTTATCATTCCCTTCCCAACCGCACGGACAACGATGTTCCCTACATCGCGGCAGCGACCACCAGCCTGCTCGCCGCGTGCATCTCTCCATCCCGGGATCACTTTTTCGAGGCCCAGGAACCGATCGATGCCGTCATCATGGCCCGCGCGAACAAGCTCATTGCCGCCAAGCTTGCCGATCGAGACCTGACGCCGGAAAAGCTCTGCCAGGAACTCTCCATCTCACGCTCCCGTCTTTATCGGATTTTCGAACCGGCTGGAGGCGTATCACACTATATCCGGCGCCAAAGGTTGCTGAGGACAAGGGATGTTCTGGGTGACAGCACGGACGGACGTGCGATCTCCAGTATCGCGGAGGAATGGGGTTTTGTAGACCCTTCGACGTACAGCCGAACATTCAGGAGAGAGTTTGGAATTTCACCCAAAGAGGCACGCGAAGCCGGTTGGCTGGGCATCAAGCATCCGCCTTTGGCGGAGCGGTCGGGCGACAGCAGACCTTCGTTAAACAGCCTTCTGGCCAGCAACTATCTACTCGGTCGCCACCTGTAGGCCCGCGCGAGCGCAACGCGCTGCAGCAATCAATGCCGCTGGATCACTGTCGGCTCCCTAAAATGAGCTGGTCCGGCCATTTTGAGAATGAAATCCAGTAATTCTGGGCTCTGTCCAATTTGTCCCAAACCTATGCATGGAGTTCATTTTTCCCGGATTGATGGTTAATCTCCATAAATCTCGAATTCCATGGCTTTCGACTTTCCGCGATGGGAAATATGCTTCCTAGTAACCTTATATGGGAGCTATCGAATGAAAAGGCGCACATTTCTGACTGGAAGCGCGGCTGCCGTTACCGGGCTATCCGTAGACCCCGTCTTTTCACATGCGGCCACCGCCGACCGCCAGCCGCTCACCGTCACGGACCTTGAAAACTCGGCCGCCCAGCTCCGAAGCCGTTTTTCTCGGGACTTCGATCCCGCTTATGTCGAAAACGCAATCCTTCCCTTCTTCCTGGTCAGCGTCTATCAGGGGGAGCGTGCGATGCTGCCGATGATCGATGAGGCGCTGAGCAAGGAAAACGCCCTTCCCACATATCTGTGGGGCCTGATCAGCGAGAGTTGGCGACCCGCTCCGGAGAAAGGCGTAACCGTCTTCCTTCAGGGTTTGGACAAGCGCGGCCCAGACAATCGCCGCAAGCGCATCTACATGAGCGCCGTCACACCGGATCTCTATCAGGAGATGTATAGCGACAAGGTGACGGCGTTCTTTGAAGGACTGCTGTCGAAGGGCAATGCCGGCAAGCCGTTGATGCGCCTGTACCTCGATACGTTCTGGGACATGTACTGGGACCTGCATCTGGGAGTCAGGGGCGATGCGATACCCCCGCAGGTGCGCCAAATCGGCATGAGCTTCAACACGGTTCTCGCCTATCTCGATCCGACCCAACGCATCGTCTACGAAAACTACATGGTCGTTCGGGACAATCTCGATTTCCTGAAGTCATGGATTGGGGAGCGGCTTGCCGATCTTGAGACGGGAAAGACGCTCGATCCACACAAGACATTTGCCTGGTACTGGCTCAAGAATGGCGAAGGTGACGACAATTTCGCTCACAAGGACGTGGTCTTTGAGTGCTTTCACAACTTCGTGGCGTTCAGCCAGTGGGGCAACTCGCTCTACAACATGATGTTGAAGCTCGGTGCGGCGACCGGCGACCCGGACACGCGGCAGTCGTTTGCAAAGACGATGGAGGGCAGCTTCGATAGCGCCGGCGAATCCGCGTTCAGCCCACTTGAGCGTTTCGTCATGGAGCTTTTTCGTATTATTTCGCCCAACAGCGGCAGCATCTCGTCGTTGCGGGAAACCTCTGCACCTGTGTTCGAGCGGTCCGGCTACATCATCAGCCCTCACACCTCGACCAGCCTCGACCCGGTTCACTGGAAGAATCCGGAAGAGTTCGATCCGTCACGATACGAGCGTGTCCCGACGAGTGCACAGATCGATGAGAAGCATGTCGAGCGGCTAGGGATGGCTCGGTGTCCCTTCGAAAAAACCAGCTTCGACGTGAAGGACGGCCGGAAGGCATCGATGCAAAACAGCGCGTTCGGAACCGTTTTTGGTGTTGCTGGAGGCAAGCCCCTGCCGGTGTGCGACCACGCGGGTTTCGCGCCTTTTGGTTTCGGCTACCGGCGTTGCCCCGGCGAGCAACTAACCATCAATGCGTTCGAGGACTTCCTTCGCACAGTCTGGAAAAACAAGATCGACTTCGTGAAACTCAACCTGGCCCAGGCAGAGGTGCTGCCCATCGGCCCGATGACAGTAATCCGCGATGACCTGGGATTCGCCAGATCCGCCTGACGGTGCGCGTGCGGTGGCTCCTAGCGGGTGTGGGATCAAATCACGCTCTGGAAAGAGCATTCGCAAGCGATGTGGCCAATTCCTGAGGTGACACGCCAGAATTCCGCGCGTTCCAATGTTCGTGGTTTGGTACCGAGATGGCGCGCCGGACGAGATGAAACTGGGCACAGCTATGTAACGGCTATGTAGTTTTTGCAACAGCGGTCCGCTTTGGATGGAAACGACCTCGCCGCGCTGGAAATACACGAAAGCAGGAGCCCGGCCCACCCCGCGGATCGGGTCCAGTTGGGCGATCGTGGCCAGCCGACTCTGGTCTCGTGCCTCCTAGGAGCGTCTCCGTCGGAGCGCCGGTATCGTCGAGGATGCCCACGAAAGGGCAGTAGGAACTGGCCGCGCGTCAAGGGATAGCCATCGGACCTCGCTGCAACCGGGATGATGCTTTTCCCAAAGCCGAAGCACGGGGGGTTCGCGACCGGCGAGAACGGAGCATAGCTGGTCGCGATTGGCGCGAAACGGCAAGACGGCCAAGCTGCGCATGCACAAAGTGCTCGCAGTGGGATTCGCCTGCCGATGACCGGGCCTTCATGCGTTTGCTCTGCGGCCAGGCCCTGGCGCAGGCGGACGAAGCTCAGCCCAAGGTGGCCGATGCGCGCCAGCCGGAAAATTTCAATCGAGGACATCATGAATCCGAAATCGCTCTTGCTCCTGATCGCAGCGACTATCCTGGCCGGTCCGGCTGCCGCGGATGATGCCGATCTTGCCAAGCAACTATCGAATCCCATCGCGTCGCTGATCAGCGTTCCGCTCCAGTTCAATCATGACAGCGGCTACGGTCCCACTGGCGGCCACAAGTCGGTTTTGAATATCCAGCCGGTTATTCCGTTCTCGATCAATGAAGACTGGAATGTCATTTCCCGTACGGTTGTTCCGGTCATCTCGCAGAACGATATCGCGGGGAATTCGGGCAGTCAGGCCGGTATCGGCGACGTCGTGCAAAGCCTCTTCTTTTCACCGAAGAAGCCGACCGCTGGAGGCCTGATCTGGGGCGTCGGGCCTGCCATTCTACTGCCTACTGCAACCGATCCGCTTCTGGGCGGAAAAAAATGGGGCCTCGGTCCGACGGCGGTCGTGTTGAAGCAGGAGGGGCCCTGGACTTATGGAGCGCTTGGCAACCATATCTGGTCCGTCGCCGGCAACAGCGATCGGCGCGACATCAGTTCCACGTTCCTGCAACCCTTCATCTCCTATACGACGAAGGATGCCTGGACGTTCGCGCTCGATACCGAGAGCACCTATGACTGGAAAAGCGAGAAATGGAGCGTGCCAATCAACCTTACGGTGTCGAAGCTCGTAATGTTCGGCAAGCAGCCGGTGAGTTTCTCGGGTGGCCCGCGCTACTGGGCTGTAGCACCCGAAAATGGGCCGAACGGTTGGGGCGTTCGCGGCAGCATCAGCCTTCTCTTCCCCCGGTAGTTCGCTCCTTCATGGGGCCACGCGCACCCTCGTTTCCTGTGGCGCATACTACGCACCCAGGGGACGGAGACTCCATGTGAAGAAGCTCATCCTTGCATGCCTCGCCATTCTGTCCGGGTGCGGTCAACCGACCAGAGTGATGGAACCGGTCGCCCTGACGGCGTCGACACCAAGACGTCCCAGGTCGATATGCTCGTGGTGACCACGCGCCAGCCGTCGGGCATCCGGCAACTTTGTTCAATGGCGAGCGCAGCCCGAAGCCCTAGATGATGGATATCACCGTTTCGATCCCGGCGAATCGCGACGCCGGGACGGTGCAGTGGCCAGAACGCCTGCCGGCGTCCTGCTAAATTATTGAATTTGGCGCGCCCGACAGGATGAACCCGAGAACTTGTATGTGATTGTTTCTGCTAAGTATCTTTAAGAACGCCGCGACGTTCGCGGGTGTCGCAGAGAGGTTGCATCTATAGCCGAGGAACTGAAACCCAACTTGCCCAGAAGACGGCTTAGCTGGGAAAGCCTTGCTGTTCCAACCGAAGGGGCACGCCAATCCCGGGTCAACTCTCAACGGAAATCAACATTAACCGCTTGTTGTGCAAAGCCCCAACCCTCTCACTCGAATTCCAGGATGAGTTCATCGACACCAAGGTTGACTCCGGTCTTCGCCCCGATCCTTCTGACAATTCCTTTGCGCTCGGCTCGCAGCACCGTCTCCATCTTCATCGCCTCGACGGTGGCAAGCGCCTGCCCCGCCTCGACCTGATCTCCCACCTTAACGGCAATGCTGGTAAGCATGCCTGGCATCGGGCACAGAAGCATTCTGGAGGTGTCCGGCGGCAATTTCACCGACATCAGCAGTGCGAGTTCGGCGACACGTGGCGCGCGCACATGCGCCACGACATCCATGCCACGCCAGCGCAGGCGCATGCCGGCGCCGATTGTCTCCACCTTGATCCCCGCCGCCTCGCCGTCGATGATGAAGCGCGCATGGACGTGGCCCGGTAGCCAATCGCTGACGATGCCGACTGACGGCCCTCCCTCGAAATCGACGATCGCACCGACGGCTTGCTCGCCAACAGTGAGCCTGAACCGGAAGCTGGCTAGTGTTGCCACCCAATTCGCCTCGACCTTGCGCCGATGGTCGTCCATCGTACCGGAAATCAGCACCGCGCGCTGTTCGGATCGCAGGCGCATGAAGGCCGCGGCCGCGGCCAGTTTTCGCGCATCCGCCTCGTTGGGAGCAACGCCGGCAAAGCCGGCTGGAAATTCCTCGGCAATGAAGGCCGTGGTCAATCGGCCTTCGCGAAACCGCGGATGGTCCATCACAGCCGAGAGGAACGGCAGATTGTGACAGATGCCTTCGACTTCGAAATCATCGAGCGCATGCGCCATGGCGTCTATCGCCGACAATCGGTCAGGAGCCCAGGTGCATAGCTTGGCGATCATCGGATCGTAATACATCGAGATTTCGCCACCCTCGAAGACGCCTGTGTCGTTGCGGACGACCGTGCCGTCATCACGCATACCTTCGACAGGCGGACGATAACGCGTCAGTCGTCCGATTGAGGGGAGGAAACTGCGATACGGGTCTTCCGCATACAACCTGCTTTCCACCGCCCAGCCGTTCAGCTTCACGTCACCCTGGGAAAGCCGCAGTTCTTCGCCGGCGGCGACACGGATCATCTCTTCGACCAGATCGATGCCGGTGATCAGTTCCGTTACCGGATGCTCGACCTGAAGCCGGGTGTTCATTTCGAGGAAGTAGAATCTCTTGTCCTGATCGACGATGAACTCCACCGTGCCGACCGAGAAATAGCCGACGGCCTTCGAAAGCGCGACGGCCTGCTCGCCCATCGCCTGGCGGGTGGCGGCGTCGAGGAAAGGTGACGGCGCTTCTTCGATGACCTTCTGGTTGCGGCGCTGGATCGAGCATTCGCGCTCACCCAGATAGACCACGTTCCCATGCTGGTCGCCCAGAACCTGGATCTCGATGTGGCGTGGCTGCGTCACGAATTTCTCGATGAAGATGCGGTCGTCGCCGAAGGACGATTTCGCCTCGTTTCTGGACGACTGAAAGCCTTCGCGGGCCTCGGCGTCGTTCCAGGCTATGCGCATGCCCTTGCCGCCGCCGCCGGCGGAGGCCTTGATCATCACCGGATAACCGATCGAGGCGGCGATACGGGCGGCCTCGTCCGCATCTTCAATCAGCTCCATATGGCCAGGCACCGTCGAAACGCCGGCGCTCGCCGCGATCTTCTTGGAGGTGATCTTGTCGCCCATCGCCTTGATCGCGACCGGCGGCGGGCCGATGAAGGCGACGCCCTCGGCCTTCAGCGCCTCGGCGAAGTTCGCATTCTCCGACAGGAAGCCATAGCCCGGATGAACGGCGTCCGCGCCGGTCTGACGGATCGCGTCGAGTATCTTGTCCATGACGATGTAGGATTGGTTCGACGGCGGCGGGCCGATATGCACCGCCTCGTCCGCCATCTTTACATGCAGCGCCTCGCGGTCCGCGTCGGAATAGACGGCGACAGCGGTGATGCCCAGCTTCCGCGCCGTCTTGATGACGCGGCAGGCGATCTCACCGCGATTGGCGATCAGGATTTTCTTGAACATCAATGGTCCTCAGAGCGGAATAGTGTCGTGCTTCTTCCAACGCGTTTCGACGCTCTTGCCGCGCAGTGTGGCGAAGGCACGGGCGATGCGCTTGCGCGAGGAATGCGGCATGATTACCTCGTCGATGAAGCCACGCTCGGCGGCGATGAACGGATTGGCGAAGCGCTCCTCATGGTCCTTCGTACGCTCGGCGATCTTCCCGGGATCGCCGAGTTCCGAGCGATAGAGGATTTCCGTCGCGCCCTTCGCGCCCATCACCGCGATCTCCGCGGTCGGCCAGGCATAGTTGACGTCCGCGCCTATATGCTTGGAGGCCATCACGTCATAGGCACCACCATAGGCCTTGCGGGTGATCAGCGTCACCATCGGCACCGTCGCCTGGCTGTAGGCGAACAATAGCTTGGCACCGTGCTTGATGAGGCCGCCATACTCCTGTTCCGTACCCGGCAGAAAGCCCGGAACATCGACAAGGGTGAGGATCGGGATCGAGAACGCGTCGCAGAAGCGCACGAAACGCGCGGCCTTGCGCGAACTGTTGATGTCGAGGCAGCCAGCCAGCACCCTCGGCTGGTTGGCGACGACGCCAACCGTCTGGCCTTCGATGCGCAGGAAGCCGGTGATGATGTTCCCGGCGAAGGCTTCCTGGATCTCGAAAAAATCGCCCTCGTCGGCAATCGCCAGGACCAACTCCTTCATGTCGTAGGGGCTGCTGGCGCTGACAGGCACGAGCGTGTCGAGCCGCATTTCGATACGCGACGGATCGTCGAAGAAGGGTCGCTCCGGGGGCTTTTCCCGGTTGTTGAGCGGCAGGAAGTCGAACAGTCGGCGGACCTGCTCCAGCGTCTCGATGTCGTTTTCATAGGCACCGTCGGCCACCGAGGATTTTTGCGTGTGGGTGTCCGCACCGCCCAGTTCTTCCGCCGTCACGACCTCGTTGGTGACGGTCTTCACCACGTCCGGGCCGGTCACGAACATGTAGGAGCTGTCGCGCACCATGAAGATGAAGTCGGTCATGGCGGGCGAATAGACAGCCCCCCCGGCGCATGGCCCCATGATGACCGAAATCTGCGGGATGACCCCGGACGCCTCGGCGTTGCGTTTGAAAACGTCGGCGTAGCCGGCGAGCGAGGCGACGCCCTCCTGGATGCGCGCGCCGCCACTATCGTTGAGACCGATAACCGGGGCGCCGTTGCGCACCGCCATGTCCATGATCTTGCAGATTTTCCGCGCATGCGTTTCCGACAACGAGCCACCAAGAACGGTGATGTCCTGGGAGAACACATAGACGAGCCGGCCGTTGATCGTACCCCAGCCGGTGACGACGCCGTCGCTCGCCATCTTCTGGCTCGCCATGCTGAAATCGGTGGCGCAGTGGGTGACAAGCATGCCGTATTCCTCGAACGACCCTTCGTCGAGCAGCACGTCGATGCGCTCGCGCGCGGTGAGCTTGCCTTTGGCATGCTGGGCGTCGATGCGTTCTTGCCCGCCGCCGCGGCGCGCCTCCGCGCGTCGGGTTTCAAGCTGATCGAGGATCGTGTGCATCAGGATGTACCCTTGGATCTGGTCCTCGCCACGCAGGCTGAAAGACGAGAGCGGCGATCATGGCCATGACAATGTCGGAGGCGGCGCGATCGCCACACCAGCTGCCTTGTTTTCCGCCGCTTCAGTTGGAAACGGTGGCGATCAGCTGGATTTCGACCGGTGCGTTTCCCGGCAGGGTCGCCACGCCAACAGCCGCGCGGCTGCCGATGCCGGCCTCGCCAAGCTCCTCGCATAGAAAAGCCGAGGCAAAATCGGCCAACCTGGAATGGAGGGTAAAGCCCGGCTCGGCGGCGATGAAGACCGTGAGACTCTGCACCGACGCAATCCGCTCTCCGGGCGCAAGCCGGTGTTGTGCGGCGGCGAGCGCGTTGCGGGCGGCCAATCGCACCGCCTCGCGCCAGTTCTCCACCGGATCGGCCGCTCGCACCGGCCCGGTGAACCGGAGTTCCCCGTTCAGGCGCGGCGTCATGCCAGAGGTGAAGATCAAATCACCGAACCGCGAGGCTGGGAGATATTGACCTTGTGGAACGGGCGAAATGGAAGAAGACTCGCCGCTCATGCTCGATAGCGACCAACGAGTTCGACCAGGCGTTCGACCGCATTCACGGCCGCCGCGTGGTCCTGCGAGAAGTTCAACCGCACGCTGTTTGCTGAATGTGGTCCGAATTCGGTGCCAGGCGTGACGATAACACCGGCCTGGAGCCGCAGGATGCGCACGAAGTCTGGCGGGGCCACGGCGAGTTCAGGCAGGCGCGGGAACAGGTAGCTGCCTGCCTGAGGGGCGCGGGCTTCGACGCCATCCGCGGCGCGCAGCACCTTCAGCAGATCATCACGGATGGCCTGGTGCAGGCGGATCCGCTCATCCATCCAGTTCCCGGGTTCCGAAAACCATGTTTGCAGCACGGCTTGATTGTAGCCGGCGGCGCGTAACGACACGATCGCCTGGAGCTTCTCCATGCGCTCGATCAGCTTCGGCGCGCCGAAGGCCACGCCAAGCCGGTAGCCGCTCAGCGATTCCGTCTTGGACGGACCCATGATGGTGATGACATTGGCGGGATTGATGCCGGTCGCGCGCAAGTGGGCATAGGCCACATCCGTATAGCGAAGGCGTGAATAGAGCTGATCGGCGATGACGGTGGCACCATAGATGTTCGCCAGGTCAGCGATCCGCCGGATCTCGGCTTCGGAATAGACCACGCCCGCCGGATTGTTCGGGTTGGAAAAGACGAACACCTTCGCCCCCTGCCGGAAGGCATCTTCCAGCTGATCGAGGTCGAGCCCAGCCGCGGCATCGGACTTCATGTAGTCGAGCCGCACAGGGACGATCTCGCCTTCAAAGAACTCGACCAGCTTGCGGTTGGCGAAATAGTCGGGCTGGACGATGGCCACCTTGTCGCCGCGCGTGACCGTGCTGGCGACGGCCAGAAACAGCGCGCCCTGCGTGCCGGGCGTCAGGATCATTCCGTTCGCCGCATCGACCGGAGCGCCGGTGAAGGCGGCCAGCTTGCCGGCCAATTCCTCACGTATCCGGCTGGCTCCGCGATATTCTGTATAGGCCTGCTGCCCGCCGCGACGAACACCGTCGGCGAAAATCTCGAAGGCGCCGGGCGTCGGCGTGAAGGCATCGACATCGCCATGCGAGAAATCGACGGGCACGCCCGGCAGAGTCTCGCCGCGCAACAATGTATTGAGGTCGCTCGACTGCTGGCGCACCTCCTGGCCGGGAGCATTGTCGGTGCCGAGCTTGCTGAACTTGTCCTGGATGGACATCGGGAACTCCTTGGATCTTGGGCCGGGGCATGGGCCGGTCAGCCCATTTGCCAACCATTGTAGATTGCGGCAACAGGCAGTAAAATCTCTGTTGTGCTAGCATTAGAAGATAGAAAATGTGACGTATGGACATACGCTTTCTGGAGAGCTTCGTGGAGGTTGCCAATTGCGGCTCCATTGCCGAGGCGGCGCGACGACTGAACCTCACCTCCGCGGCGGTGGCGCAGCGGCTGAAGGCGCTCGAGCAGGAACTGGGCCATTCCTTGGTTGGCCGCGCAGGGCGGACGGTACGGCCAACAGCCTCTGGCCTAGCCGTCCTGCAGAAGGCTCGCCAATTGATCGAGGGCGCGCGTGACCTGCGTGCCATCGCCGCCAATGATCTGCCCGCCGGGGAATTGCGGCTCGGTTCGACGGCGACGGGACTGACCGGCCTTCTGCCGGAGGTCATCGCCTCGATGAGCCAGCGCTATCCGCGCATCGAGTTCTTCATTCGGCCCGGCTCTTCCATGGACCTTTACCGCAGCGTTCTATCGGAAGAGATCGATGCTGCGGTGATCGTGCAGCCGCCTTTCCAGATTCCGAAGTCGACTGGGTGGATGACCCTGCGCGAAGAGCCACTTGTGCTGATCGTGCCCGAGGCTATGGAGGTTAGCCACCCCGAGGCAGCGATCAGGACCGCGCGCTTCATCCGCTACGACAGAAACCAGTGGGGCGGCCAGATCGTCGATGGTTACCTGCGGCAGCACAGGCTGAAGGTGCGCGAATGGCTGGAGCTTGACGCGCTGGACTCCATTGCCGCGCTGGTCAGCCGGGGACTAGGGGTGTCCATCGTGCCGGACTGGTCACCGCCCTGGCCCGAGGGGCTGCGGCTGCGCAAGATCCCCCTTGTCGAAAGCGAGCGCCGAAGGGTCGGCGTGCTCTGGACACGCTCCGGCCCCCGAATCGCTGCAATACGAGCTTTCGTTGAGACCTGCGAAGAAACCCGTTGGTAGGTGCCGGATCATCAAAGCCCGCCGATTTCGCTGCCGCAAACCAGTGCGAGGCCAGTCCCCCGTCAGACGACGGGGGTGATCAGGCTGCCGAGGCCCGCAATATCGACCCGCACGGTCTGGCCCCGTTCCACCGCGCCTACCCCGGCAGGGGTGCCGGTATATATCAGATCGCCGGGTTTCAATGTGACCGAGGCAGACAGCGCCGATATGATCTCGGCCACGGACTAGATCATGTCGGAAAGATCGGCCTCCTGCCGCTGAGCGCCGTCGACCAAAAGGGCGATCCGTCCGCGACCAAGATGGCCGACTGCCGCCACTGGGAACAGCGTGCCACAGGCTGCCGAAAAGTCGAAGCCCTTGGCAAGATCCCAGGGGCGTCCGAGCTTTTTCGCCGCGGCCTGAAGATCACGCCGCGTGAAGTCATTGCCCGCCGCATAGCCCCAGATGTGCTCCAGCGCTGCATCTTGCGGAATATCCTGACCGCCGGTCCCTAGCGCGACCACCAGTTCCGCCTCGAAATGCAGGTCATGCGTTTGCGGCGGATAGGGCATGCCCTGCCCATCGGTCAGCAGTGCATCCGCCGGCTTCGAGAAGAAGAATGGGGGCTCGCGCTCCGGGTCGTGGCCGAATTCGCGGGCATGTTCGGCATAGTTGCGCCCGACGCACCAGATGCGCCGCACCGGGAAACGCGCGGTTTTTCCCGCCACGGGAAGCGAAGGTTGTGCAGGTGGTGAGAATACGAAATCCATGTCGTGGCTCATGCGTCTGTCGGGTCAGCGAATTGTCATGGCCCGGGGTAAGTCGGACAGTGGCTCGACCCCCTTATTCGTCACGATGACGGTTTCCGACGCGCCTACTGTAAAGGCGCCGTAGCTACGCAGCGTAGCGGGCAGATGGAAGACCATGCCTGGCTCAAGCGGGCGCGACACATCTGAAAACAGCGATAGGATCGCACCTTCGCCCCAATCCGGCGCGAAGGCCGCCCCCATGGAATAGCCGATGCGCTTGCGGAAAGCCGCGTTATATCCTGCCGCGTCGATAACCGCCTGTGCCGCATTGTGCGCGGCCGCACAGGGTTCGCCCGGCCGCATGGCCGCCAGCGCTGCATCGAGTGCCCGCAAAGCGGCATCCATCATCGCCTGGGCCTCGGCGGGAGGGGGGCCTATCCAGGCGCTGCGCATCAGCGCGGCATGGTAGCGGTCGTGGCTGGCGGCCAGTTCCAGGAAAACCCCGTCGCCCGCATCCATCCTGCGCCGACGCCAGGTGGCGTGCGGAATGCCCGAGCGCGGACCGGATGAAACAAGTGGTTCCATTGCCATTGCCTCGGAGCCCGCGGAGATAGCAGCGGCCATCATCGCTGCCGCCACGTCATTTTCGCTGGCGCCCTCCCGGCAGGCCTCGATCGCGGCGACCATGCCGGCCTGCGCGTAGGCCGCCGCGCGACGAATCGCCTCCAGCTCGGCGGGCGACTTGATCGCCCGCAGTCCCTCGACCAGGCCAGAGCCATCGGAAACGCGAACCGTCGCCAGCGCTTCAGCGATCCGCTCGGCCAGTGCCTGGCTGACGAACCAGCCGTTCCGTTCGACCGCCAGATGGCGCAGGCCCAGCGCCGCCACCAGCGCGCCAAGCGCCTGTGCCGGGTCCTCGCCGTCCTGCCAGGCGCGGATGTCCGTCAACCAGGTCGAGGCCTGCGCACCCGTCATCTCCAGTTGGCGAACCAGTAGGACGGGCTCGCCCGAAAGCGGCACCACAAGCGCCTGAAAAGAAAAGTAGCCGGCGGTCTGCCGGCCAGTCGTCCAGAAGATGTTTTCCGGGCCGGTCAGCAAGAGCGCCTCGGCTCCGGTGGGGCGCAGCGCCTTCTGGATATTGGCGACGCGTTGCCTGAATTCGGCGGTGGAAAACACCGCCTGACTGCCCGTCAGTTCGTCGGGCGGTCCGACGGACAAGGCTGGGGCGTGAAGCGGGGCATGTGGCATTTCATCTCTCTCGAATGGGAAGGTCAGCGCGAGAGCCAGCCCAGGAACCGGGACCGGACATTCTCGAAATGCAGCTTCATGGCAGTGCGCGCGGCTGCACCGTCACCGGCAGCAATTGCGTCGATCACGGCGATATGCTCGCGCGCCTGGTCCGCGAAGCTGTCATGGGTGCGGGTGATCGTGCAGCGCCTTGCGATGGCACGCTGTTCGGCGAGTATGGCCGGCAGCAATTCCAGCCGCGCGGCGTGCGCGACGGCAAGATGGAACTTGTCATCCTCGGCCCAAAAGTCGTCGAAGGCAACGGTGCGGCCATTGGCGTAGGCCGCCATGACCTCACGCAATTCGACCAGTTCGGCCGTCAGGCCGAATTCGGCGGCGCGGGCGGCCGCGGCGCTTTCAAGCGTCTGGCGCAGCTGCACGATCTCGATCAATTGCTCGACGGAGACGGAGCGCACCAGCAGGACGCCATTCTGCAGGCGGCTGATGACACATTCCCTCTCCAGGCGCGAGAGCGCCGATCGCAGCGGCGTGCGTGAAATGCCCTGTTGCTCGGCAAGCTCGCGCTCGGACAGAACAGTGTCCGGCTTGATACGGCCCTGCAGGATATCCTGTTTGATCCGGCGGTAAGCCGCCTGCGCGAGCGTTTCCGAACTCATAAGCGCCCCTCCAAGCGTATGGCTTCATGCACGGATTCGACGGCGAGGGCGAGGTCTTCCAAGTCCATTCCCTCGTCGGGACAATGGCTGCCGTTCCAATTGCGGATGAACACCATGACGCTGTCCCAACCCGCGGCGGCAAAAGCGGCCGCGTCGTGCCCCCCGCCCGAAAGCATGCGGCGCGGGCTAACCCCCCGGGCCTCCGCGCCGCCCGCTATGAAACCCGCCATGGCCGCGGAAAGGTGCGCCGGCTGGCTACGGCTCTGCTGGCCGAGCTCGAAGCAGATGCCTGGACGAGCCGCCTCGATGCGGGCAATCTCGGCGCGAAACCGGCCATCTGCCTCGTCGAGCGTAGAGGCGTCGGACGAACGCATGTCGAGACAGAAGCCCAGCGTTCCGGCAACCTTGGCCATGGCGTGGGCAGGGCTGGTGGCATCCACGCGGCCGAAGGTGACGGTCAGGTCGGCTCCTTCGGCGAGCTTCTCCGCCCAGACCCGATCCATCGCCATGACAAGCTCCGAGAAGGCGACGACGGCATCCGCGCGTCCGTCGTAAGGGGCCGCGCCGGAATGCGCCCACACCCCATTCACCCGCGCCGAACGGTAGCGCAACCCACCGCGGATCGCAGTCACGATGCCGTAGGGTTCGCCCGCCATGTGCAGGACCGGCCCCTGTTCGATGTGGAACTCAAGGAAGCGGGCCGGCGGCGGCGGCACGAGATTGGCCACGGCTTCGGGATCAAAGCCCTGATCGCGCATATGCGCGGCCAGGCTGCGCTGCGTGTCGACCCGCTTCGCCTCCATCTCCTCGCGCGCGAGGCGTCCAAGTGCCGCGCGGGAACCGACATAGGAGACCGGAAACCACACGCTTTCCTCGGCCCGCGTGACTGTTATCACGAGGTCCGCCTCGGGCGTGTGGTCCTCCGCGCGCAGCGCGGCGGCGAGGGCCAGGGCACCGGCAACTCCGGCCTGCCCGTCATAGGCCCCGCCTTCCGCGACCGTATCCAGATGGGACCCCGCATAGAGCGGTATGGCTTGGGGGTTGCGGCCCTTCAACAGGGCAAAGAGATTGCCCGCAGCATCGCGAGAGACGGCCAGCCCCAACGCGAGAGCCTCTTCCTCGATCATCGTGTGGGCAGCACTTTCGAGATCGCTGTAGGACGGGCGGGTCCAGCCCGGTCCGCCAGCCGAAAGCGTGTTCACCCGGGTAACGACGCGCTCGACGGTTGCGCGGATGGTCTTGGCCGCAAGGGCGGAACGCGCGCTCATGCCCGAACCTTCCACACTTCAGGATTGAGAGTCGTCGGGGGAAAGGCACCAGCGAGCGCCGTCACCACGTGACCGGCCGCGGTCTCGGACACGCGGCGAAGCGCATCCTCGGTCGTCGCACCCAGATGAGGGGTGAAGATCACGTTCGGGAACGCCGAAAGCGGACCGGTGGGAGCGCCAGCCGAATAGACATCCAGCGCTGCGCCGCCCAATCGCCCGGTTCGCAGGGTCTCACACAGGGCATCCTCATCCACCAGGCCGGCCCGCGCCACATTCACCAGAATGGCTCCGGGTTTCATCAGGGCGAGCGTCTCGCGCCCAATCATGTGGGACGTCTCGGCCCGCATCGGGGTGTGAAGCGAAACGAGATCCGCTTCTGCGAGCCCCGCGGCGAGGGTGGCGGCGCGCTCGTAGCCGCCGATGTCCGGAGCCCTGGGAGAATGGACGACGATCCTCATACCGAAGGCCTGCTCCAGCATGCGGCCGACATCACGCCCGATAGCGCCCCAGCCAACGATCAATGCCGTCTTGCCCGAAAGCTCCGTGAACCGCGCCGATTCCCGGAAGCCCGCGCGGCCCGCGCGTTCGCCGCGGTCGGCTGCGGGAATACCGCGGGCCGCGGCTATCGCGAGGCCGACCGCCAGTTCCGCCACCGAGCGCGCATTGGCACCGGGCGTGTTGGCGACCAGAACACCCTTCGCTGCCGCTGCTGTCTTGTCTACCGAATCATGCCCGGTTCCGTGGATCACCACGATGCGCAGACGGTCGGCCGCGGCGAAGGCGACAGCCTTCAACCCGGCATCGCGGGTAATCACCGCGTCGCAACCGGGGATGTGGGCGGCGACGGTCTCCATGTCCGAGGAAGGGCAAAGGACAGGTTCGATCCCCTGCGTCTCGAGCAAGATCAAGCCAGCCTCGTGAATGGGCTGGACAACTAGACATTTCATGACGGACCCTGTGGTTGGGTTTGGATCTTCTGCAGGCGCGCGAGGATCGCGTCCCTCGCATGAGCAAGGTGCAGGGCCATGGCGGCCTCGGCCGCCGCACCGTCGCCGAGGCGGATAGCCTCGAGGATCTGGAGATGCTCCTGGCAGCCCTTCAGGAAGCGCTCCGGCACTTGCGTGTGATCGAAAATACACGTCCTGCGCTGCAGTCCGGCGATGACATCGGCAACGGTGCGATTGCCGCCCGCCCGGGCGATCATCTCGTGCAAGTCGTTGTCGATATGCCATTGCACGTCGTCTGGTTCGGCTTCCAAACCATCATGCATCAGGGCGCGCACACGTCTTTCGACCTCGGCTGTGTCGGACGGTGGCGTTGCAGCAGCAGCACGGGCGCAAGCTGGTTCCAATTCGAGCCGCAAGAAGAAGATTTCCTCGATCTCGGCCGCGCCCAGCCGCCGAACCCGGGTGAACCGGCCTTCGGTCACGGCCAGCCCCTCGCTTTCGATGCGCTTGATGGCCTCGCGTACCGGGGTGCGGGACATGCCTAGAACCTCGCCCAGGGATGCCTCCTGCAAGGCGTCTCCGGGTTTGAGCGCGCCTGCCAGGATCATCTCGATGATCCTGTGGTGAGCATCGCGTGCAAGACTTGGGACTGTGGTCATCGTGCCTCCTGTCCAGCTATGAGACGAATTCCTCTGACACGAAAACACCGCTGATCAGATTGCATGACAAGAGATATTCCGACTGCAAAACGCCCTCGGGTTTTGCTTGCAGGTCGGCAAGCCGAGCCCGCAGGGTTCTTGCCCGCGCGATCACGGCTTCCTCGGCTTCCTCGCGAGACACAACCGCGAAGCGGAACCGCGCTCCAACGGGCAGTTGCGCCAAGCGGGGCAGATCCGGCGTAATGACGGTGGCGATCTTTGGATAGCCACCGGTCGTCTGGCTTTCGGCCATGAGGACCATGGGCTGATGCGAGCCCGGTACCTGGATCGAGCCGGGAACGGTCGCGTCGGACACGGTGTCATGTCCGCGGGCAGCCGGGAGCTCCGCGCCGGCCAGAATCATGGCCATGCGGTCGCGTTGCGGCGTGACGGTGAACTCCGTTTGGGTCAGCCGAGCTATGATATCAACGGAGAAATAGTCGTCCTGGGGGCCCAGCACGATACGGATCGGACCGCCTGCTTCAGGCGCAAGAGGGTTTGCAAGGCGCAGGCAGCGGTCCACCGTCTTGTCCTCCCCTAGCGGTAGGATAGCGCCCACGCGCAGGGCGCGGCCCTGGAATCCACCCAATCCGCTGCGCAAATGAGTCGCGCGGGACCCCAAGACAGGCGGCACGTCGATGCCGCCGGCGAACGCGATGTAGCCCCACACGGCATCCCCCATCGCCCCGACTTTAAGCGTTTCGCCAGGGTTCAGCCGATTGCTCTCGCCCGGCAGGACGCGCCGGTCCTCGACGCGTATGTCGCAATCTCCCCCCGTCACGGCAAATCGGATCGGGCAGCTTGCGCTGAAACGGCCACCCATGCCGGCAAACTCCAAGGCCGCGGCATCCGACGCGTTGCCGCACAGCGCGTTGGCCAGCGCCATGGCGGGACCATCCATCGGCCCCGCCGTCGAAACGCCAAAACGCCTGAGCCCCTTCCTGCCCGCGTCCTGCACGGTCAGCATCGGGCCGGCGGCAAGAATCTCGACACTCATGCCGCTTCCTCAGGTTCGATCACGGTCTCGCCCGCGGCGGCGCGCGCTGCGAGCCGCTCACCGGCCTCCGGATCGATCGACGTAAAGCGCACTCGGTCGCCGCCCGCCAAAAGAAAGGGAGCTGCTCGCTGCGGGTCGAATACCCTGATCGGCGTCCAGCCAATAAAGCGCCAGCCCGAAGGTCCCGCGACCGAATTTACGCTAGCCTGCTGACCGCCGATACCGATGCTCCCGGCCGGGACGTATTGGCGCGGCTTCTGCAGGCGCGGCGTGTGAAGGATCGGCGGCAATCCGCCCAGATAGGCAAAGCCCGGCGCAAATCCGATCATGAACACGCGGTATTCGACGCTCGAATGCAGCGAGACCAGTTCTTCCGGCGAGAGGTCCTTCATGGCCGCGATCTCTTCCAGGTCCTGGCCGACTTCGCCACCATAGACGACGGGGATGGACCATCCGCGGCCCTTCTTCCCCGCTCCCTCGCCAGGTCGGGAGAACCCCGCCAGGCGTTGCTCGAGTTCCCGCCCCCGAATGATCTCGGGGTCATAGCGAACCAGAAGCGAGCGATAACTGGGCACGATCTCGACCAACCCGGGGATCGCCGCGGCGTCCACAGCCGCCGCGATGGCGAAAATGTCGGCATTCACCCGTGCGTCGATGCAGTCGCCCAGCTGGAGTACCAGCGCGCTGTCGCCGCAGGGCAGGAAGGCGGGAGCCACGGCCTCAGCCATGCCGCGCATAAGTCGCATCATCCATCGGCTTTCCTGCTGCTTTGGAGTGATCATCAAAAAGGCTTGCGATTTCAGTATACCACATGTATCCATTGTGAAACAGCCGGTGGCATCCTGTCAATCAGGACTGGTGCCGGCTCCCGCTTTTAACAGCCCTCAGGCGCGCGACGCGCCCGCCCCACAGGACCTAGGGATGACCAGGAAGCTCGATCTCAACTGCGACATGGGCGAAAGCTTTGGTGCCTATACGATCGGCGACGACGCGGCGATGCTTAAGCTGGTCAGCACGGCGAACATCGCCTGCGGGTTCCATGCCGGCGACCCGGTGGTGATGCGTCGCACGATCCGAATGGCACGCGAAAACGGCGTCTCGGTCGGCGCCCACCCCTCCTTCGCCGACCTCTATGGCTTCGGTCGCCGCCGCATCTCCGGCGAGAAGCCCGAGGACCTGGAGGCGCAGCTGATTTATCAGATCGTCGCCATGCAAGGCATGTGCGCGCTGGAAGGTCACCCGATGACCCACGTCAAGACCCATGGCGCACTGGGGAACATGGCCGCAGTGGATCCCGACCTCGCGGCGCTGTGCGTGCGGGCGGTAAAGGCGGTGAACCCCGCTCTCGTCTATGTCTCGCTGCCCTATTCCGAAACCTTCAAGGCCGCCGAGAAGGCGGGGCTTCGCGTCGCCTGCGAAGTCTATGCCGACCGCAGCTACACCGATGCGGGCGAACTGACGCCGCGCGGCCAGCCCGGCGCTGTCATCCACGATCCGCGGCAAAGCCTTGACCAGGTTCTGGAGATGGTCGTCGGCGGCCATATCCCCACCACGGGAGGCAAGCGGCTTCCCGTCGAGCCGGCAACGCTTTGCGTCCATGGCGATACGCCGGGCGCGGTTGAGATCGTCCGCACCCTGCGCGCGGCCCTTGTCCTGAACGGCGTGCAAATCGCGCCGTTTGCCAAACCCTGAAGGATACCGAGATGAGTCGAGTTGTTTACCTCAACGGCGCCTGGCTAGCCGAGGCGGAGGCTAAGGTCTCGGTCTTCGATCGCGGCTTCCTCATGGCCGACGCCATCTATGAGGTGACCTGCGTGCTTGACGGCAAGCTTGTCGAATACGCCGGCCATGCGGCACGGCTTCAGCGCTCGGCCCGCGAACTGGGCATCGTTGTTCCGCTGGACGATGAAGCGCTTCTGGCGGTTCATCGCGAGATCGTGGCGCGCAATTCGCTCGATCAGGGCATGATCTATTTGCAGCTGACCCGTGGCGTGGCCGATCGCGATTTCGCCTATCCGCCTCCCGATACGCCCCCCACGCTGGTCCTGTTCACGCAGGCGAAGAACGTACTGGAAAACCGCGCCGCCGAAACCGGCATCGCGGTCTCGCTGCTCCCGGACCTGCGCTGGGGGCGTCGCGACATCAAGACGATCCAACTGCTTTACCCGTCCATGGCCAAGATGGAGGCCAAGGCCCGAGGCGCCGATGACGCCTGGCTGGTCGAGGACGGTCACGTGACCGAGGCCACCGCCGCCAGCGCCCACATCGTCACCGATCAGGACGTGCTGGTCACCCGCGATCTCTCGCACGCGCTGCTGCCTGGGATCACCCGCGCCTCGGTGCTGGAACTGGCCGCACGACACGGCATCCGTGTCGAGGAACGCGCCTTCACCCCAGAAGAGGCCAAAGCCGCGCGCGAGGCCTTCATCACTTCGGCCACCAATTTCGTCGTGCCCGTCACCCGGATCGATGAGGCAGCCATCGGCGAGGGCGCACCCGGCCCGCTGACCCGCGACCTGCGACGGCTCTATGTCGAGTCTCGCCGTGGCGCAGCGATCTGAGCCGACAAAATCCCACCGGCCGGCGCCTGCAGCAAAGGGGCCGGCCGGGTTTCGCCTCTTTCCACCCACGGAAGCGGCCAGGTTCGGGAAAGCTGTCCGGAATTGGGAATTCTTTCGTTTGCGGCAAAAGAATTCCAGTGGTATACTGAAATAGGTCAATCGACGGAAGATCGAGGGCCCATCGGGGAACCAGTGCATGGAATGTCCAGGTCAAATCCTTCCAGCGGCACGAGGCGTCGCTGTCATGCTGCGGAGAGGGCAGGCGATCCGTATCGAGAACATTTTCGGCTCGCAGGTCGTCGACGCATGGGCGCTTTCGGCGGAGGACCCGCTGGAATATGCCTCGATCGAGCATACCCGCTCGTGGAACAGCAGCATCTTTGTCGAAAAGGGCATGGCATTGATCAGCATCAGGCGCCGGCCGATGTTGACCATGGTGGCCGACAGTTCGCCGGGTCGGCACGACACCCAGCTATGCCCGTGCAGCGCCGAGCTCTACCAGCAATTGAATTGCGGCGGACCGCATCGCAGTTGCACCGACAATTTCCATGAGGCGCTGGGGCGACTCGGCGTGACATTGCCTTTCACGCCCGCATCGCTGAACCTGTTCATGAACGTCCCCATCGCCGAGGATGGCGGTGTCACCCGGGTGCCGCCGGTCAGCAAGGCGGGTGACAGCGTGACGCTGCGCGCCGAAATGGACGTGACCGTCGTTCTTTCAGCCTGCCCCCAGGACATAACGCCCATCAACGGAGCCGACCATACGCCCCGCGACATTGGCTTCGCAGTGCTCGATGGCTGACAATCAGGATACAGCAATGACTGAAACTGAACACAAACCCTTGCTGCGGCTTCGAAATATCCGGAAAAGCTTCGGTTCGCTCGAGGTCATCAAGGGTATCGATATTGACGTGAAGGCCGGTGAGGTCGTCTCGATCATTGGCGCCAGCGGCTCGGGCAAAAGCACCTTCTTGCGCTCGATAAACGCCATCGAAATGGCAGATGGCGGGCTAATGGAGTTCGAGAACTTCCGTTTCGATTTTGCTGCTGGCTCCGCCAAACACCCAACCCGTCGCCAGTTGCAGGATTTGCGCTCACGCATCGGCATGGTGTTCCAGAGCTATAATCTCTGGCCGCATCTGACAGTGCTGCAAAACGTCATCCATGCTCCGATCAAGGTGCAGGGCCGTTCCAGGGCAGAAGCGATAGAGACCGCCGACGCGCTGTTGAACCGCATTGGCCTCTATGACAAGCGAGACAGCTATCCTTCGCGGCTTTCTGGCGGCCAGCAGCAGCGTGTGGCGATTGCCCGAGCGCTGGCGATGAAACCCAAGTTGATGCTTTTCGACGAAGTGACCTCAGCTCTCGATCCCGAACTGGTGCATGAGGTGCTTACCCTGATGGCATCGCTCGCCGCCGAAGGGATGACCATGCTTCTGGTGACGCATGAAATTTCATTTGCCCGTGACGTGTCATCCCGGGTGCTGTTCTTCGAAAACGGCGTCATCGCCGAGGACGGTCCCCCCAATGACGTGTTGCATAACCCCCAAAGCCCGCGGCTGAGGCAATTCCTGCACCGCATTCTGCACGACAATGTGAAAGCAGGCGCCGATGCGGCCGACAAGGAGCCCGTGCTGAAATGACGTTCTGGTCCGATGTGTCCACCTATGGCCCTGGTTTCATGGCCGCCGCCTGGACGGTGCTGTGGGTAACGATCCTGACCATTCTGCTCAGTTGGGTCTGCGGCCTCGCCGCGGCGCTGGGGCAAAGGTCACATTTTAAGGTTGTCCGGGCAAGCGCCGCATTTTACATTTGGTTCATTCGCGGCACACCTGCCCTGATCCAGATCTTCATCGTCTATTTCGGCTTGCCGCAGCTGGGCATCCGGCTTTCGCCCTTCACGGCGGGCGTGCTGGCGCTCGGCGTCAACAGCGGCTCCTATGTGGCGGAGATCATCCGATCGGGTCTGTCGGCAATTCCGCGTGGCCAGATGGAATCCTCGCTGGCCATGGGCTTCAGCCCGGCACAGACCATGCGCACCATCATCCTGCCGCAGGTCTTCCGCATCATCCTGCCCGCCCTGACCAATGAGGCGATCTCGATCCTGAAAAACACCTCGCTGCTCTCCACCATCACGGTGGTCGAACTGACGCTTTACGCGCAGACGCTGATTTCGGCGACATTCCGTCCCTTCGATTTCTACATCGCGGTCGCGGTGATCTATCTGGTGCTGACCTCGATGCTGACCCAATTGGCCAGCTGGCTGGAACGCCGTTACGGAAAGTTGAGCTGATCAAGCAACCCATTGCCGACAGTCGGTCGGCGACGGGTAACGAAAGGCGTTGCGCGGCCCGCCGCGCCCCGCTGGATAACTGTTAGCAAAACCTCAAAGGGGAATTATCGACATGAAACTCAAGATGCTTCTCATGGCGCTTGCCGCCATGGCACTCCTGCCCGTCGCCAATGCCGCCAAGGCGGACGACAAGCTGGAATTGCTTGTGCCCGGCGAAATCAGTGTCGCGACTGAAGGCACCTACCCACCCTTCTCGATGCGCGCCCCGAACGGCGATCTCGACGGTCTGGAAATCCGGGTGATGAAGGAGATCGCCCGCCGGCTCGGCCTGAACTACAGGCCAGTCCTGGTGAAATGGGAATCCGTGCTGATCGGGCTCGAGGCCGACCAGTATGACATCATCAGCGACGGGATGGACATCACCTCCGAGCGGCAGAAGAAGGTCACCTTCGCCGATGGCTGGCTGGAGTCGGGCGGGCGCATCATCGTCCACGATGGCTCCAATATCACCAAGCCCACTGACGTGAAGGGGCGCACCGTAGGAGCCCTGGTCGCCTCCAGTTGGACGAAGCTCGCCGAGGGCCTCGGCGGCGATGTGAAGACCTACAAGTCTGAATCCGATGCCATTCAGGACCTCGCCAACGGCAATATCGACGCGGTCATCACCGATTCCATCGCCGGCGCCTACGACATCAAGACCTCGGGCCTGCCGCTGAAGATGGTTGAGGAACCCATCAGCTCCATCCAGAAGGGCTTCGCCGTCAAGAAGGGCAAGCCGCACCTTGTGGCGGCCGTCAACAAAGCACTGGCCGACATGATCGCCGATGGCACCTATGCCAAGCTGACCATCGACCTGATCGGCGTCGATCCCGCGCCGAAAGATCCGATCCGCACCCTGGCCGACTAACTCGTCCGACCACCCAAGCGCGCCCAAGTTTCTTTGGATCTGGGCGCGCTTGGTTACCAAGCCAATCAGGACACAGGCCATGCTGCGCTATTTTCCGATCGAAGAATACCAGGACCGCTGGTCGAGAACCCTTGCCATCATGGAAGCGCAAGGCTTTGAAACCGCTGTCGTCTTTGGCCGTGGAGGTGGCACAACGGACAATTGTGGCGATGTCCTCTATCTGACCAATCACTACTCGGTCAGCGGCGGGACGGATTCCCTGATCTGGTCGGCGCGCTCGTTCTCCGGCATCATCCTGCGCAAGGGGCGGGAACCCGAGTTGCACATCGATGAGCCCGAGCCACGCGACGATCTCTTGTCGCTGACCAACGTCCATTGCGACAATCATCCCTTCCTCAGCATAGCAAAGGCGCTGCGGAAAAAGGGGGTTACCGGCCGCGTCGCCTTCTGCGGCAGCCAGTTCCTGCCGGTGAAATACTATCAGCAGCTGATTGAGAACACGCCCGACATCGAATGGGTGGCCTGCGACGATCTCGTTCGCCGGGCTCGCGCGGTCAAAAGCCCGCGTGAACTCGACTGCTATCGCATAGCGGGAGGAAGCGCGACCGAGGCCATGACCGTGCTGATGCGGGCACTGGTCGCCGGCGGGTCGGAGCGCGAGGCCGCGGGTGAGGCCGCCCGCGTCGTGGTTCGCCGCGGCGGGCGTATTCAGGCCATCGGCGCCAACCACGGCGCGACCATGGACCATGACTATCGCTTCCCGCTGACCGGCTCCAGCGCAGACACCCCGGCCGTCGGAGACATGGTGCGCGGCACGGTCCACGCTGCCTTTTGGCAGGGCTACTATCTGGACCCGGGCCGCACCGCGGTGCGCGGTCCTGCCAATCCGGAGCAGGCCCGCCTGATCGAGGCCACGGTCAATATCGTGGAGCGGCTGAGCGACATGATGCGACCCGGCATTCGTCTGCTTGATGTCGCCGCCGAGGGCGATCGTCTGACGGCCGAATTCGGTGGCGATGTTTCGCCGATCATGAAGAACTTCCCGTTCTTCGGTCACGGGATCGGTCTTTCCTTCGAGCAGCCTCGCATATCGACCGTGATGTCGCTGGCCGACGACATCGTGCGTGAGAACATGGTCTTTGGCGTCGAGGCTTTCCTCGCCACCGCGGGCATCGGCTCGGCCTTCGTCGAAGACATCATCATCATCGGCAAGGACAAAAACGAAGTGCTCACCAAGTCGCCCTATTTCTACTGAGCCGTCAGTCCATGAGACGATCTTCGCTGCTGCAGAGGCGGGCCGACGAAGCACCCGGCGCCTTCTCCAGCGATAGGAGCTGTGCTGGTCCATGGACGTGGTGTCAGCTGTTCAGCGATCGCCAGGCTGATGACATCGCCTAGTGAGCGTCGTCCGAATTCAGCCTGGCATGTGAAGGCTCCAATGTCCTCATTCGTACCTATTTTGGCGCTACTGGCCGCGATGCTGTCCTTCCAGGTCGGAGCAACGCTGGCAAAGACGCTGTTTTCGATATTCGGCGCCGAGGGAACCGCCGCCCTGCGGCTTTGCTTGGGCTCCTTGATTCTAATTGTCACATTGAAAGCCTGGAAAGCGCGGATAGACGCATCCAACTGGCAAGCCCTGCTTGGCTACGGCATCACGCTCGCGGGCATGAATCTCATGTACTATATGGCTGTGAGCCGGCTACCACTCGGCATCGCATCTGCGATCGCATTCCTGGGGCCACTGTCCGTTGCAGTCATCTTCTCGCGCAGGCCGATGGATTTCCTCTGGGTAGGCCTGGCTGCTATCGGGTTGCTGCTGCTGACCCCGCTGGGGGGACCGGCTCAAAATCTTGACCCCATCGGTATTCTGTGGGCATTGGGCAATGCGATCTGCTGGGCGCTGTACATCATTCTCGGGAAGAAAGCTGGCCAGCAACACGGCGGGCGTACAACGGCATTGGGCATGACGATCGCAGCCCTCATAGCCCTTCCCATAGGTTTGCATCAGACGGAAACATTCATGTTGGATTTCGGCCTCGTGCCTTTGGTGCTCGGCATGACGATCTTGTCGACCGCAATTCCTTTCACGCTGGAAATGTTCGCGCTCCGCAACCTGCCCTCTCGTTCGCTCGGTACTTTGATGAGCCTTGAACCCGCCATCGGCGCCTTGGCGGGCTTCGCCATCCTTAGCGAGCGGCTGACGATCTTGCAGGCACTGGCAATCGGCCTGATCGTTCTAGCATCCGTCGGGACAGCGATCTCGACACGGTCCCGTGAGATCAAGGCCGTTGGGTGAGACTTCCGGGCCGGCCTGGTGGCGCAGAAGATTCGCCGCAAACTCTGCGACAACCTTGGCTGCGGCATGAGAGCCCATGCTCGCGATGAACACGCCGATAAAGTTCGCAGTTTCGTCTCGACTGGCAGGGAGAATGGCGCACCCGACAGGATTCGAACCTGTGACCTCTGCCTTCGGAGCAATTTAGGTTAGCCCTCCGAATAACGCGAGAGGGTACGCCATGGTACGCTATCTATTTGAAAAAACTAGATTTATAGGAACTCTGCTTTCACGATCCTATCCGAAACTACGCTGCGATTTCCGCCCGCGTGCTTACGTGGTGCTTACGCGAGAAATCGGAGCCAATCGGAGAGAACGTCATGGCTAAGATCACCAAACGGGTCGTCGACGCCGCAGCGCCCGGCGAAAAGGACTACGTCATCTGGGATGACGACCTACCCGGTTTTGGTCTCCGCGTCTTCACCTCGGGCAAGCGGAGCTACGTCATCCAGTATCGCGCGGCCAGACGCTCGCGACGCTATACCATCGGCCTCCATGGGGTCTGGACACCAGAAACCGCCCGCCAGGAGGCGAAGGTTCAGTTCGGTCGTATCGCCGGCGGCGACAACCCCGCAGAAGAGCGGCAACTCGACCACAAGGCGATCACCGTCAAAGAACTCTGCGCTCTTTACATCACCGACCTCGGAGCCGGTCTCATCCTCGGGAAAGGTGGACGCCCGAAGAAGCCGACCACCGTCGGCACAGATACGGGCCGCATCCATCGGCACATCATCCCTCTGATAGGCACTCGAAGAGTGAGGGATCTCACCAAAGCCGACATCAACAAGGTCCTAAAGGACATCATGGCCGGAAAGACGCGCGGGTCCGTCAAGACGAGCAAGTTGCGTGGCCGGGCGATCGTGCGGGGTGGCGCCGGAACCGCGACCCGTACGGTCGGGCTGCTCGGTGGGATCCTCACCTACGCCGTCGAGGCCGGCATAATCGAACACAATCCCGCCCATGGTTTGCGGAAGCCGAAAGACCATGTCCGGGACCGCCGGCTCACAGAGGACGAATATCGCACCCTCGGCAAAATGCTCCGCGAAACCGCCGAGGACGAGAAGTATGCGATGACCGTGGATATTATTCGGCAGATCGCCCTGACCGGTTGCCGTCGAACCGAAATGATCAAGCTCATGTGGACGGAGGCCGACACAGCTTCCAGCTGCCTGCGCCTCGCCGACAGCAAGGAAGGAGCCTCAGTGCGCCCCATCGGTCTCCCAGTGGTCGAGTATCTGGAGAAACGAAGAAAGCACCGAGCCGGCACCTATGTCTTCCCCGGTCCGCGAATGGATGACGGCGCCTTTGGCAGTTTCGCCAACCATTGGGAACAGATCTTCGCCGGCTCGTCGCTAGCCGATGTAACACCCCATGTGCTGCGTCACAGCTTCGCCAGCATCGGCAACGACCTTGGCTTCACCGAGGTCACAATTGCGGCGCTGATCGGCCATTCAAAGGGGTCGGTCACAAGCAAGTACATCCACACCATCGACACGGCATTGATCATGGCAGCGGATACGATCGCGGGCTATATTCAGGGGCTTCTCGAAGGTGTTGAGTTCAAGCAAACGACCTACGCCCTCGACTTTGAGTCCCGCAAGGCGGCGCTCGCTCGCTTCCTCTTGCAGGCGGCGGGCGGAGATACCGGAACCGCCCCTTCTCGACTGGCGGCATAATCCGTAGGCGTGGAAGTTAACCTTTCAGCGACTGAGGATATGTGCGACGAATGCCAACCAACCGTTACTGCCACAAGAGGTCGGCGAGGATGGACCGAGTGCCGAACACGATGCCGCAACAGCCCGAGCGTCACGCGCTGATGTCGCACCTCGGCCGCAGATGAGGCCCGCCTCTTCCGTAATTGAAGCGCTGGAGACTAAGAGCGACAAAATCCGCGCGCTGTTACGCGAGGGCTACCTAAGGACCCAGGTCGCGGAGTTCCTCAATATTCGATACCAGCACGTCCGAAAGGTGGCAGTCGACGCTGGCATCGAGGCCGGCCTCCAGCGCGGCATCGTTGTCGTACCCAAGTCGAAGCCGATTCCCAAGGTTCGCGCGGACGTTGCGATCGATGTGCTTATTGACGCGGGGTTCGAGCGTCTGGGCATGTGGATCACCGACGGCGCTGGTGGAATCTCGCTCGACACCTCGGCGCCGCGCGATGCTGGCGTCTACGCCTTCGTGGTCGATGGTCTCATCAAGTACATCGGCGTGAGCAGAGCCGGCATCCGCAGCCGCATGTCGAACTACCGGCTCGGCCAGACCGGACAAAAGACCAGCGCCCGAGTGAACCAGATAATCAACGAACACATAACGGCTGGCATGGTGGTCGAAGTCTACATCGCGATGCCGCCCGCGCTCGAGTGGAACGGCTTGCCGGTGATCACCGCCGCTGGGCTGGAGGCTGGTCTGATCAAGATGATCCAGCCGCCTTGGAACAAGATGGGTGTAGAGGGCTAAATGGCGAAGCGGTGGCGACGAGTGGCTATAGATGCTGACGTAGTGGATCTCGGTGGACTGACGATCATTAGGATCACACGCGGGTCGAAGGGCGATGCCATGGCGAGCGTCCAACGCATGCACTGGTTCGAACCGGACGGCCACGAAAATACTGGCTATGCCGATGCCATGACGGACCGACGGCGACCCGCGGCAGAAGTGCTCGCCGAATATCGAAAAGCGGCGGCCGCGGTTGCCCTCGAAAGCGAGGACCTCTGGGACACGGCCTGGGGAGAATTGGATGACGAACTTGGCTAAGGTGAACAAGCTGGTCGAGATCTTTGCCAAGGCCAACTACGCGGTCGAGATGGTTGAGCAGGCGCAAGATTCTGCCCACCATCCCGGAGGCCTCTGGTACCATGCGATCGCGATGTTCAACGGCTACTATGCGATCATCGAGGAACTGCTGAATAGGACAAAGAACGGAAGCGACTCCGACCTCTCTGCCGCCGTGGATTCCTGGTGGGACGCAAATCGCCAGAAGGCCAATTCATATTTCCAGCGGGAACGAAACGTTGTGACTCACCAGGGTGAGATCGAGGTCGAGTACATCAACCAGTGGGAGATCGATCACTGGAACGACACCGAACGACCATTCCGAAGTGCCCGCGTGTCGATCAAGAGTTCCCTGTCCATTCAGGACATGCCGGCGACGGAATTCCTCGCGTTGTGCAAGCCCGCCATGGAGTTCATCCGAGGTGGCATCATTGCAATCGACAAGGACTACAAGTCACGGGGCGGGCAAAAGCACGCACTGCCGGAACCCGGGGATCTCTCTTTGATGTTCAACGAACTCAAACTCTAGGGCTAGCGTTCTATGAAGGTCGCCCAGCCTACTTAGCCCCAGATCGCTTGCGAGCGACTTCGAGCTCGATCGCTGTAAGCTCCCCATCCCACCACTCGATGGCGTCACTCAAGACGTCCCTAGCATCGATTCCTTCCCACGCGCCGCCGAGAAACGGTCTGTAGATATTCTCATCAATTTCAGCGATTTGAGCATATCTGACGGGAACACCGCCGCTCGCGGGCTGTGCCGAGAACTCGAATGCCAAGGCAACCTCCGCGTCCGGGTGAACATCGCTGCGATACTCCTTGAGCAGGTTGTTGCGCTCGCGCTCGATGAACTCGCGGAAGATCTCGTGCCTTGGATCCGCACCCTTCCACTGTTTGAACGCGGCGCTTGCTGCCTGCTTGATGATCGGATCCTCGCCATCCACTTTGTCGAGCACGTGGCCAACCGCACGTATCAGCGCGACGGACGCCGCCCAATGAACGCGCCACCTACGAACGTCTGTTTCATCCTCGAGCATTGACAGCCCGACACGGCAGTCATCAAGAACGTTGCGTGCTCTGAAGGTCACGACGTGCGATCCTACTTGTTGTCATAGTCCACTGGCTGGACGAGGGTTTACGGTCACGAGTCTCTCGCGCTGGCGTCGGAACCTCCACCAAGAAGCAGCTCCGCCGCGAGCTCAGCGGTAATAACGCGCCGCTCAGATCCTTCGAGCTGTCGTACCAACGATGTAAGGATCTGCTCGGAGAAAGTGGACGCAGGCACATCCGATGGCGGCGCTGCTTTCGGCTTCCAGTTCGCCTGTCGACTGATTGCAGCGAAGTCGACACCGTCCACATGTTCGCGCAGAACCTGGATGCGCCGGTCGCGGCTTGTTGGATCGCCGGTCTCCGTCCACCCGCGCGGAAATCCGAGCGACTCCTCTACCTGCTCTAGGGAAAGCTGCAGCGCAACGACTCCTTCGGGTGTCAGCGCCATCCGCGGGCAGCTCTGATACGGGAATGCTTCTGCACAGGACAGGACAACTCTTGCAAGCTTCCCTACATGCTCGTGGCAGCAGTCCGCGACGTCACGATGTAGCAAGGACGCCGGTACACGCTCTGAGTTTCCTGCGAACCGGTACGACCATCGGCCCCGGCCAAGTGAGCCGCCGACCACGGACACACGTCCCTCCTTCTGGGAAAAGTTACGCAGCTCTAGAAAGAACCTCGCGGCGGAGTCGTTCGAAAGATCGCGCCGCTGGCCGTCCCACCAATGGGCAAACCCGGGGACTCTGACCATCTCTTTCTGCACCAGGAAGGTTACGCTGCGTGCGGCCGCTAGGAACGCATTCAACTCGTAGCCGAACCTGTCCCTATCGTTCTGCTTCGCGAGCCGACGAGCAAAATACTTGGCTTCTAGGAGGCGCTCCTCAACCAGAAGGAGACTCGTAAGACGAGTTGGGGACAATGAGGCCACCGTATTATGCGGGCTGGAGAACATAGAGTTCTTCAGTCTATACTGTTTCGTGGGAAAAGCGCCTAGGATCACCACACGGATATCATTGCCTCGGGAAAGCGCCGTTCTACCGGCGCGCAGTGCGTCTGAAGTTTCGGGGGCCAGGCGCGGCTTGTAGCGAGGGAGGATCTGCGGGAGCCAAAGACTCGCAGGTCGTGATGGGGGACTATGGGGCGTAGCTCGTTCAAACGAATTCCAAACATCGGTCGCAGTAGACGCGGGCAAAGTCTAAAGGGCAGCACACAATGACGCTGACCGCTGTATCGCTGTTCAGCGGAGCGGGCGGATTCTGTGAGGGGGTGCGACTCGCAGGCTGGGATGTTGTTTGCGCTGTAGAGTCGGACGCTCAGGCGTGCCTGACTCACGCAGCCAACTTCGGCGACGTCGCGCTCTTCAAGGGCGACATTGTCCGCTTCCTGCACGATGAGCAGCCCGGCGTGCCGAACCTGGGCGAACTGGCTGCTCGACAGATCGACATGGTCTACGGCGGTCCGCCCTGCCAAGGTTTCAGCCAGATCGGCCCCCGCAACTTGGACGATCCGCGGAATCGCCTCTACGAGGAGTTCGTGCGCGTTGTGCGGGTTTTGCAGCCGCGCGCCTTCGTAATGGAGAATGTTCCCAACATGGTGGCCATGAAGAATGGCCACTTCAAAACGAAGATTGTCGACGCGTTTCGGGAAGCTGGATACTCGCGGACGGCGGTCCTTCCCGCTGTCGCTTCGGATTTTGGGGTTCCGCAACACCGGCGGCGCGTATTTGTATTTGGCATCCGGGATAACCAGCCGTTCACTGGGAACTTTGACGAGGTTCTTAAGGCTCTGGTCGAGCGTGAAAAGACTGGTGGCACCGTCACTGTCCACGAAGCACTATCCGACCTTCCTGGAGCGGTATCAGCAGACGACGGGCCACTCCGCTATCCAAAGAAGTCTGGCGGGCGGTATTCCGATTTCCAGAAACTCATGCGGCTGGACTGGGACCACGCCTTGCTCAGCTCCGCGAGCAAGCGGGCGAACATTTCCGAGGACGTGCTTCACAATCACCACACCAAGGGCATCGAAGCTCGGCGCAAAAAGATAATCGCGGCAATCCGGCCAGGCGCCCGTGGCGATTCACTTCCGGCAACCCTCTGGACAGGCACTCGCGGCCACAAGTGGCGCCGTCTCGATCCTAAGAAACCTTCCTACACAATCCTGGCCCAGATGCACCGCGACCTTTCGGAGTGGATACACCCGAAATTCGACCGGTGGATCACCGTCCGTGAGGCCGCGCGACTCCAGTCCTTTCACGACGGCTTTGTCTTCCACGGGAGCGAACGCCAGCAGTTGAAGCAGGTCGGCAACGCCGTTCCCCCTCTTATGGGGCGTGCTGTCGCCCGTGTCGTCTCGGGCCTGCTCATCCAACAGCCAGCGAACGCTGGCCGATAGCACTCATGGAGAAGCTTCTTCTTGTTTTTGGCGGGTTCTTGGAGGCGCTCACGAAAGCACTGGGCCGACGGGCTCCACGCTGGCTGACGCGCCTGAACGGCCTCAAGACAGGAGCGCGCGTTGCGACGGTCGCGGTTACAGCACCTGCCGAGCGTGCCGCCGACGACGGCGACGCAGACGGAAGCGACCACCTTGGCGGCGTATACCTGCGTCGAACGCAGAGTAGCGTAAGCGAGCCTGCATTGCGTTCTCCCATGAACGTCGTCCCTATCAACTCATGGACCGCAGTCTCGGTCGAAGCGGTCCTCGAGCAGGAAGTCGCTAACAGCGGATCCCTTTCAGTCGAGCCTATCGCGTCCGGCCCGCCACCAGGATCGCCGCCGATGGCAGTAGCCGAAGCGTCACTGGATCGGACGCCCACTCGCACCAGCGCGATCCGCATCGAGCAGGATATCATGTCGGCCGACCTCGACGAGGTCCCTCAGGTTCCCTTGGAGGAAATCCCGAGCATCCCAGAAGCGGCAGACCCGACGCGGGATTTCCCCAAGCGGGAATTGGCTGGTGGCTCGTTCCACCCGCCCGTACCGAGCATCTATGACCCGTCTCCAGAGTCGCCGGCAGGACCTGTCGCCGAAATACCGTTGGGTCCGATGCCCACGAGCACCGCGATGGTCCAAACCGAGCCGGCCCTGCTTCCTACCGACACCGGTAAGCCGCCTCAGCAAATGGAAGGCCCCGGCGTCGCAGCCGCGGCGGCCGGTGAGACCGCAACTCCCCTCGATGAGGATGTTGCCGCCCCGGTGGAAGCGGTGGACGATGGGGCGCTGCAGCTGGACTACACCACCATTGCGGCCGCAGATTGCATACCCGATCTCCCACACGACAATCTCGCCGACGATCTGGCCAGCTCCATTCACCAGGAAGCGCCGGACGTAGAATTGCAAGCCAGCGTCGATGCTACCGATGGGTCAACGCTGTCGGCCGTCGATGATCGCTCGACAGAAACTGACAACCTCGCCGGAAACGGAGCCACCGAGCCTCCGCCGGAAGCTCCCGCCCTGTTTGAGCCCCAGTCCAGACAGCCTGCCGTTCATAGGGACCGCCGAGGAAAACGCCGGACGGTTGCGCCGAGTGATCCACCAGCACAGCCCTACGCAGGTGCTCCGGGGCTGGCGCTTCCTCCACCAGCCGAAGCCAAGCTGCGCCTATCCCTTCGTCCGATCCGCCGCACGGCAAGGCTATCCGTGGTGATGACACGTCCAGATGGATTTCCCGCGCGCGTCACCGTTGTTGCGGCCGCCAGCCATACCGTGGAGGCGTATGACGAAAGACGCTATGATGACTTGGATCTCCCGTGGACGAGTGAGCTTCTGGAAGGCGAACTCCGCCTAGTAAGCACTGAGCGTCTCCAGTGGCTGCGCAGCGCACGACAGGTTCACGTTTTCGCTGCAGACCCCAACGAGCCCGACTTGATTTCAGTCAGCGCGGTAAGCGCTGGCATTGCGCATACCCTGCTTTGCCGTTCCACTGACGCGGAAGCCGTACGCGTCGCCGCGGAATCCACCGGGTCACCAGCCCCGCAACTGCTTGAGCACTGGCACGGCATTCCAGAAGGCTGGATAGTGCTCTCGGGCTATACGCCGATGCGTTCCGCCACGCCGCCGCTCCCGGCTGGCCTCCGTCCACTCGACCCGGGGAAGAACCTTGAGATCGTCTTTGATGGAGGTCTCGCGATCCGGCCGCGGGTCTATGCTGCCGGCCATCCGCCCGGCATTTCCATCAATCCAGCGCCGGGCGGCGCTTCGGTGACGATCGGCGACCAGCCAGCCACGCTTTCTTCCGACGGCACGTGGGTCGCACCTGGATGGGACACCCCTGGCCAGCACATGGTCGACGTCGTACCAGGCCCGTCCGTTTCGTACGAGATCGCGGCCGACCCCTGGCTGTCTGGCGGCTGGGATTTTTGGGATGCTTACCCGGCGCGCTTCGGAGAAAATGCCAAGGGTCCTTGGGCTCGGGCGCGAATTTGTGGTGCCCTAGTCCTTGGCCCAGCTGGCGAGATGGTAATCGCGCACGAGGCGTTGCACACGCTGGTAGCGCTAGGCGCAAGATCGGGTGCAACGCAGCTTAGGCAGCGCGACGATTTAGCCGTGTCTGTCGGCCTCACGGCTGAACCGCCCGCGTTCCTTCTTTCGGCGACAGGAGCGAGGCGGAAGCAAGGCCGGGTCGTCTGGCTCGGCTCGGCGCCAACACAGAACGCGTCCAAGCAGCATGACGCGGAGTGGGTTGCCACAGTGCGGAATGCGACTGCGCGACGCCTGCCGCTCATCAAGGCCGATGCACTCGGCGAGGATGCGTGGCGGAAGGCCAAGAAACGAGCCCGCCAGCTTCGGAGCAGGAGGCCTCACACATGACGGACCGCCTGCTCGAATGGATGTCCTTTCGCCGGACCGGCCGGCTGAGCGACGTACCCGCTGACCTTGCTGATGCTGGTGCTGTTCGCCGGACTGTCGACAACCTCGCGACGCTCGGGCATCTGGAAGTGCTGCCAAACAGCAACTGGAGGATTGCACCGCCGGTGCTCGCTGGCCTGCCCGAGCGTGCAGACGGTCTGGTCTCAGCGGTTCTGTGCGGAGCACGCACGCCGAGCGTCTTTGATTCGCTCGCAAGGGCAGGCGCGCAACTCGCAATCAACACGACCGGCACGCGTCCCGCGGTTGTCCGGCTGACAGGGGCTTCCAATGGAGAGCTCGCGGCTGTTGCGGCTGCGGCAGGCATTCCCCTGCAGATTGATGCCGCGCTTACCCTTCTGGCTTGCACCCCTACAATCCGCGACTGGCCCCGCATTCCGTGCCAAATGGTTGGCGGGCGCGTGGAAACAGTCCTCCGCTTTTCTCGCTCACGGATCGGCTGGGTCGAGTCCACAATCGGAGAGGCGTCAGCCGCCCAATCCGGTTTTTTTCGCATCAAGCGCGACTGGGACTGGGTGAGCCTCCTTAAGATGGACGTATCAGACTGTGCATATATTGATGACCGAGCCGGCCGTCTTGCTGCCGTCGCGAAGCTCAAGGCCGTTTCCTGGTCCTCCGCGTCGGAAACGCTCGATCTCCCCGGCCAGCTGCTTCCACCAGCCCCAATCGCCCGAGCCCTTGCTCTCTGCAGTGGGGCGCTGCCGCACTATGATGTCGCCGCCCGGCGAATTTCGTTCACCGGCATCCCGCTTGAAATCTTGAGACTGACGCTTGCCATCACGGGGCTAAGACTCGCATGAGCGATCCAATCCAGACGTTCCAAAGCCTAAAGGCTGCATATCTGCGCTATTTCGACAGCCCCTTCGACCTGCGCTTTGAGGAACTAGTCCAGGCGCGGCGACAGCTGCTTGACCGCGATGGCGTACTCTACCGCGAGCCGCTTATCGAGCCGCAGCCCCCCTACGCTGGCAGCGGACATGACGTCCGGTCCGCTGTTACCACCGAACTTGGCTCAGCTGCCGGCTGGGCGGCGTCGTCAGTAGGCGACTTTGCGGGCATTGCCGAGCGGGGCCTCTTTTTGCCTCGAGCTAGCGTTCCGATCGAACTGTACACACACCAAGTTGAAATGTTGCGTTCGAGCGTGGTCAACGGCGACGATTCCGTCATTCTTACCGGAACTGGATCGGGAAAGACCGAGTCGATCTATCTTCCTGTCCTCGCAGCACTCACCAAAGAGTCCGCCGCCTGGCCCGTGCTTCCAGCTGCACCGCGGAACGACTGGTGGACGATGCCACCGCCACCCGGTTCGGGGAACCGGCGCTATCATCCAAGAATTTCCCAGCGCGCGCATGAGCAAGGGGGCCGTCTGCCTGCGATGCGGGCGCTGGTTCTCTACCCACTGAACGCCCTTGCCGAAGACCAGATGGCCCGGCTGCGGCTGGCACTCGATGGCGATCAGGTTCGTGCTTGGCTCGGCGCGAACCGTCCAGGCAATCGCTTCTGGTTCGGCCGCTATACCGGCTGGACGCCGATCGCCGGGCGGCCCGACCGCAATAGCGCGGAAGGCGATCTGCGCACCGAGCTGCAGCGGCTCAGCGGGCTGGCTGCGAGGGTCGCGGGCACCGACGCGGAACGCTTCTTTCCGCGCTTCGACGGCGGCGAGATGTGGAGCCGGTGGGATATGCAGGATGCACCACCAGACGTGCTCATCACCAACTACAGCATGCTGAACATCATGCTGATGCGCGACGTCGAGGTTCCGATCTTCGAACAGACTCGCCAATGGCTGGAGGCTGACGAGGCCAACATCTTCCATCTCGTCGTCGATGAGCTCCATAGCTATCGAGGTACCCCGGGCACCGAGGTAGGTTACATTCTGCGTGTTCTCTATGATCGCCTCGGGCTGCATCCAGACCATCGGCAGCTGCGCATTCTGGCGTCCAGCGCGTCGCTGGGCGAAGACGAACCCCGTGCGCAGGACTATTTGCAACAGTTCTTCGGACGGTCACGCCCCTTCAACCTGGTAAGAGGCGGCGCAATTCCTCTGTCGCCCGGTGCCACGGACCGGCTGCGCCCCCTCGGGGCCTCGCTGGCGCACCTTGGACATCAAGTCGCCAATGGCGGGGGGATAAGTCTCGCCGCCGCCGCCGGCACTTTCGCGGCCGCGGCAGGTCTCCCGGCCCCCGATCCGGCCCTGCCGGAAGCACAGCAGCTTGGCGCTGTGCTAGACGCCGCGGGAGTTAGCGAAGCCGTTCGCGCTGCCTGCAACGGCGGGTCGGATGAGAGTCCAACCATTGTGCCCCAAACTCTCGGTGCGCTCGGCGCCACACTCTTTCCCGCCGACTCGCCTCAAGATGCGACAGCCTCGGCTGCAGGCATCGTGGCGGCCATGGCACCTGCACAGTCCGCCGGCAGCACACCACTGCTTCCGGTTCGGGTACACCTCTTCTTCCGCAACGTCCAAGGGGTCTGGGCGTGCAGCAATCCCCAGTGCACCCAAGCGTCCTGGGCAGATGCAAGTATTCCTGTCGGACGCCTTTTCGACCGGCCGACAACCACGTGCGCGTGCGGATCGCGTGTGCTCGAAATGCTCTACTGCGAGCCCTGCGGCGATATCTTCCTCGGCGGCTACCGCCGCACGCTACAGCCAAACGTCTGGTCGCTCGTGCCGGATGATCCGAACATCGAAAAAGCTCCGGATCATTCGGCGAACGACCGCGACTACGACAACTACGCCATCTATTGGCCGGCTCGGATGCCCGACGGAACGTTGCGCCAGCCGCAGCGCGACAGCTGGGTCCAGGAGGGCGTCACGCGCCGATGGCGCATGGCTGCCTTCGACCATCGCACGGGGGAGATCCAGGTCGCGAGCAGGCGCACGGACGCGACGGGCTGGATCTACCATGTTCCCGACCTTCATCAAAATCCCGTGCCGCTCCGCGCTGCCGTTCCGAGTGCCCGCAACGAGCGGCCATCGGTGTGTCCCCACTGCGAGGCCAATTGGAGCGGAATGGCTAGCTCGGCTCCGATCCGGACCCAGCGTACCGGCTTCCAGAAGGTCGCGCAGGTGCTGTCGGACTCGCTGCTGCGCGAGATCGCACCGCCTCAACCAACTGCCGGGTCGCCACCTGAGGATGTGCGCCGCAAGCTGGTTCTTTTTTCGGACAGCCGGCAGGACGCGGCCAAGCTTGCGGTCGGCGTCGCCAAATCTCATTGGCTCGATGCCTTGCGGCAGACGCTGGTCGACGGCATGGCCGATAGCGCGCGTGCGGTGCTGCTCTTCGAGCGCCAGGCGCAAGGCGGCGCGCTGAACCCGGAGGAGACGGTACTCGCCGGCCGGTTTGCGGTTTCGCGGCAAAGCGAGGCCCAGGCCATCCTCTCTGCCCAGCATCCCGTCATGCGCACGTTGCCCTCAGCCGTCGGCGGCCTGACGATGGAGCAGCTTGCGGTTCAGGTGCTGGCACGCGCAAGTGCAGGCCTCTCCCGCGTCACGGATCTAGAGGACGAAGCATCGCGCCGCCTGCTTACCACCGGGATGAATCCCGGCGGTGTCGACCGCAGCGTCATGTGGACCGATCTCGACGAGCACCAGGGCGAATGGCAGCGTCTTTTCGACTGGACCCGGTTCCCCCCAGACTACCGGCCCGCTCTATCGGGAGAGGAGCAGGCTCACCGCACCCGCATCCAGGTCGCGGCCCGCGAAGCCGTTGCCGAAACTCTATTCTCGGGGGGACGGCGGGACCTTGAATCGCTGAAGTTGGGGTACCTCACCTTCGACCGCATGCGTTACGCTGGCGCGTCCGCGGTCATGCAGGAGGCAGCGGACAGCTGCATCCGCATGCTGGGCAAGCGGCGGCGGATCGATACCCATCGAGCCACAGTTGATGACACGCGACTTCCGAAATACGCACGGGATTATCTTGAAGCCGTCGCACTCCTGAACGGCCTGGTCGTTGCTGATTTCGAGCGCGACGTCACCGACCTTCTGACCAGGGCGGGTGTATTCGATCAGGGGCTGCTTCTCTTCCGCGGCCTCTTCGTCGCCGACGCGGGCGACATCTATTATGAGTGCGACCGTTGCTCACGCATCCACCTACACGCAAGTGGCGGCATCTGCAGCGGGTGCCACGCCCATCTCCGGACACCGTTGCACATTGGCGTCGACGATGCCGGTCAGGAAGCGGACTATTACCGGTGGCTCGCAGTGAGCGCGGGCCCTGTTTTCCGCCTCAACTGTGCAGAATTGACCGGCCAGACCGATAAGCTGCTCGCGCGCGACCGCCAGCGGCTCTTCCAGAACATAACGGTCGGCGCTGAGGTGCCCCTCACAGACAATGTCGACCTGCTCAGCGTCACCACGACCATGGAGGCCGGCGTCGACATCGGCTCCCTACTTGCGGTGATGATGGCCAACATGCCGCCTATGCGTTTCAACTACCAGCAGCGCGTAGGGCGTGCAGGACGTCGCGGTGCTGCGCTTTCGCTCGCGCTCACGCTGTGCCGCGGCCGCAGTCACGACGACTATTACTTCCAGCGCCCCGAGCGGATCACCGCTGATCCGCCGCCACCACCCTATGTCGATACGAACCGGCCGCAGATCCTTCTACGTGTCCTGGCGAAGGAAGTGCTTCGACGTGCTTTCTCAGAACTGAACCTGTTCACAGGCACAGCCGGCGACAGTGTGCACGGCGAATTCGGGGCCTACGACGCTTGGACACTGCCACCGCCCAATCCGCCTGCCGGCTACATAGGAACCACCGTCGCCGACATCATTCAGGAATGGATCGGAAACAATGGCGCGGCTGTCACACACATCTGCGACGCACTGCTCGTCGGGACACGTCTCTCCGGATCCGCTGCTCAGCAGCTCGCCGCGATCAACTGGATCGCAACTCGGCTTGTTGGTGAAATCACGGCTGCGACGCAGGATCAAAGCCTCATACAGATTCCGCTAAGCGAACGTCTCGCAAATCGCGGCATCCTTCCCATGTTCGGCTTTCCGACCCGCGCGCGGCTGCTCTATCACAAGCAGCCGACGAACTGGCCGCCACGACAGGTCGTTGACCGCGACCTCGAGCTGGCGGTCAGCATGTTCGCGCCCGGCGCGGAGACCGTGAAAGAGCGCACCATCTACACCGCCATTGGTGTCGCACACTATCGGCCTCAAGGACCCCGCGCTGTCGAGGATGCCAATCCACTAGGGCCATCCGTCCGCATTGGGCTTTGCGGCAACTGCCAGCATGTCGAAACTGCAACACCCGACGTACCCGCCTGCCCAGTATGCGCGTCGCCAGCAGGGCCCAACGACCGCGACTATCACCCCATGGATCTCCGGCAACCAAAGGGATTCGTGAGCTATTTCACGAAGGCCCGCGACTATGACGGGGTGTTCGACTTCGTTCCCCGCGCGGCGCGTCCGAAAGTAGGAAGACCCGCTTTCGCCATTGCGCCGCACCTCAATTTCGACGTCGGTGCCGGTCAGGGACGGCTGCACGTGGTCAACGACAATGCCGGCAGGCTCTTCCAATTCTCGCAGGAGCGCTGGGCGGGCACAGATGCAATGATTGACGTCGCTGCGGCCACGGCGGCCGAGGAAAAGCATGCCGCCTCGGTGGGCCGGCGACCGGCCCGTCCGCTTGCGCCGACAGCTCCCATAGTGGAGTGCGCGCTGGCAGCAATCAGCGAGACCGACATGCTGCTGCTGGGCATCCGCGACTACGGCCCAGGACGAAGTGCCGATCCGAGGACGCCACAGGGACGTGCGGCTCTATACTCCCTAGCCTTCATGCTCCGGCGCGCCGCTGCTGTGTACCTTGATATTCAGGACTATGAGCTGAAGGCCGGCATTAGGAGCCAGGAGGATCCAGCCCTAGGCACCGTCGTGGGTCAGGTGTTCCTCTCCGACACACTAGAAAATGGTGCGGGCTATGCCACCCACCTCGGGACTCCGGTGGTCATGCAGGAGCTCCTGGAAATGATCGCGCAGCCGACACCGCGCGAATTTCACGACCATCTGGTTGCCCATGCTCATGCAGACGCCTGCGATACATCCTGTCCAGACTGCCTGCGTAGCTACAGCAATCTCGCCTATCACAATCTGCTCGACTGGCGCCTCGCCGTTGATATGGCGCAGCTTGCTCTCAATCCCGCAGTGCCCCTGCTGCTATCGTCTCCGAGGTGGAGCCGCGTCGCCGATGTCGCGGCAGTCACGCTGGAAGCGGCGCGACCTGGCTTTACCCGGACGGTTCTCGGCGGCTTGCCCGCCCTGACGGATGGAACCGAGGCGCTCATCGTCACGCATCCGCTGTGGAACACGGACAGGGCAGCGCTAGGCCCCGAACTCGCCGCCGCTTGGGACGATGCCGAGCGCGGCCGTGGTCTCAGGGTCGACCCGCAGCGCAGCTTCATCTCCGTTTTCGAGGCGTTACGGCGTCCGGTATAGTATGCTCAACCAGATTGTCCTCGCGCCTCTCGACCGGACGGGTCCAACGCTGTGGTCCCACATGCGGCTGTGCGCCCTGCGAGGAGCCTTGAGTACATCGCACGCAGCGAACACCTGGGTCTTGCATGACCCGCGCGTATGGCTCGGAACGGCGTTCCACAGGGTGATGGAGGTTGCAGCGCGGCCGGACGCGACGGACGCAGCCGTTGAGCAAGCATGGACCGAGGCCGTCGCGGAGGCAGCTACAGCCGCCGCTGCTCATCCTCTGGACGCGCGCTATTCGGTGCCGGACCGCTGGCCGAACTATTTTCTCGTGCGTCAGCGTGCAATGTCTTCGGCACGGAGTGCCATCGCGGCGAATATCGGGAGCAAGCAGGGAGCACTGCGCGGCGGCACCTCGTTTACGGAACGCCTGCTGGTCGCACGAGGAGGCCGCCTTGCCGGTCGTCCGGACCGATTCGATGGCCGCGTCCTTACCGAATACAAGTCTTCGATCCCCGATACCGCGTGGCGGGGAGCCGCGGCGGTTCTTGAGGGGTTCCGCCGGCAGCTGCGGCTCTACGCGGCCATCATCGCGGACGGACGGGGTAACTGGCCGATAGAGGGACGGGTTGTTGCTGCATCCGGCCAGACCATGAACGTCCCTCTCGAGCCTGCGACCTGTGAAGCGGAAGCCGATGCCGCGCTCGCTGCATTGGACGAGTTGAATCACCACCTTGCAGCAGGCGGGCCGCCCGAAGCGCTCGCGCAGCCCGGTGAGGAAGCTTGCGGCGGCTGCCCGTTCCAAGCGCTTTGTCCGGCATTCTGGCCCTGGTTAGCGGCTTCGGGTTCCGAACGCCTGCCCGAGACCGCGGCCGCGGGCATGCTTGACCGGATCGAACTGGGCCAGGATGGGGATCTCTATACGGCATATCTTGCTGTCCACCAGCCAGCCATGCCACCGGGACTACACCCGCTCGTTCTGCGCCGAAGCATTCACGGGGATCTCACCGCTTCGTCGAGAGGTGCGAAATGGAGAGTTGTCTCAGCTAACTTAAAGCCCGACGGAAGGCTCCGCGCGGACTTGTCGACCTGCGTCTTCTCCCTGGATGACCTTCCGGACATCGTAGCGTCAAATGCGCCCGCGGGTGCGATTCAACCCCGATCAATGGGCAACTGAATGGCCAAGTCGTCCCCGGTCGCCAAGATCCTACCACGACGGATGCGCGAGCCACTTACGCGCTCCCAGATGATGGGGCGGATCCGTTCCAAGAATACTAAACCAGAGGTTCTTGTCCGATCCGCTCTGCATGGCCTCGGACTTCGCTTCCGCAATCACGCCGACGACCTTCCGGGCAAACCGGACATTGCGAACAAGACTCACAAATGGGCAATCTTCGTCCACGGCTGCTTCTGGCACTCACACGCTGGCTGCAGGCTGGCATCGTCGCCGAAGTCGAACGTCGGCTACTGGATCGAGAAGCTTGCTCGCAACCAGGCTCGCGACACGGAAAAGATTGCAGCGCTAGAATCCCAAGGCTATCGGGTTCTCGTTGTCTGGGAATGCGAGGTTCGCGACGGCGATCAGCTGCAGCGCGCGCTTGAAGCATTCGTAGCTTTCAAAGTCGGCCAGAGATCGTGAGGGAGCTGCGTGCGTCGCCGCTCGTCTCCGCGCGGCCACGGTCATTGTGCGGCAGGCGTTCGCGCTGCCTCGAGTGCCCGAGACAGGTTCAGAAACATCCATTCCGCCTTACGGTCGGCGGTGAGAAACCCGTCGTAATACGTCCCGTACACCACAAAACTCAAGTCGATCAGGTCATTCCGTATCCGGTCGATGCGCTCCAGTTTCGGGCTGCCAGTCCTAATCCACCAGAGGAGATGGATGACGAGACCTAGGGCGTACCGGAAAAGATAGGCGCGCATGGTGTGGTGGCGGAGCATCGATCTCCAGGGCAGACCATACCCCTCCGCCAATGTTTCCCAGATCTGCTCGGCGGCACCGAAGATGCTAGCGAACATCTCCTCAGTGTAGCGCCCGTTGGTGCGGATGATCCTTATCTCGTGGTGCGAAAACATCTGCTCAGACATCTCCGGGAGAGACGCCACGATGTCGATCGCTCCCTCATGCATGGCATCGAGACTGACGGCAGCCGAGCTCCACAGATTCCTCAATTGCTGGAGGACGATTGGATCGCCACGTCGTGGTCCGTTCATGATGTCGGCCATTTCGCGGATCAGCGGCGCTACACCCTGATGCTCCATGACCGCGATCTCGCTCGGAGGGCCAAGGTTCAGTCTCGCGATCTCTCCTCCAGATTTCAGAACGATGATCTGCTCGGGAAAATCGCCGATGACCGAGAGAAGGGCTACGACTGCATCCACGGTCTCCTGCTTGTAGACTTCGAACCACACGAAGTCCGGAAGCACAGCTAGGTTCGCCGCGTTTGCGCTGAGGAACTCGCGCAACTCGGCCGATTGCAGCTTGCTGCTGTCGATGATCAACCTCGTACCGGTCAACGATAACCCCTGCTTTACGATGCGACGAGCGACCTTCGAGCGCTTCGAAGGTTGTACAAAGTGCTCTTGAGGTTATCCAGCATGAACAGACCTGCCGTCGGTTGATGACAGTGCCAAGCGTGGATCCAGTTGCAGCAATGTCGTTTAGAGTTGGCGTCGATAACCCCAGTCGTTTCGCGCGTTCGCGAACAGTCGGGGCGCCCTTTGGCTTGACACCGATGCGACATCAGTCAGGAACATCCATCGACTACGAAGGTCACATCACAAAGCAAGGTGACATAGCTGCACGGGAGGCGCTGTGGGAAACGGCTGCGCGTCTTCTGCTGCGGGACAGAGAACGGTCGACCCTGCGCGCATGGGCGCCTCGCATTCGCCAAGCGGTCCAGGATGTTGTTCGCGATCGTCGCGGTCGCACGCAAACTTGCAGGAATTCTGCACCGGATGTGGATCAACGAAACCGACTTCCACGTCGGCTTCGGCGCCAAGATCACGCAACGCCTCAGATTGAGGCCGGCGCAATGACTGCGACTTCAACGAAAAGGAAGATCAGCGCCGGCCTGCAGTCCGCCTGCTGAGGAGAAGCGAAAACTAGAAATCCGCGCGCGCGGTGAGCGTCCCCTGGCGGGGCTGCGAAATGGGGAATGTCCGCTATTTTCTCGCCTACTGCCATCCTTGGAATGAGCGCCATGCTGCTTGGACAGCCCTGTTTGCGAACCCGATGAAGAGTATGCGACGGCCTTGGTGCTGATCGCGAAAGAGCGCATGGAAGCCGCCTGGTGAATGCAGACCGTCGTCGCGGCTGTGGCCAATTTTGTGCTCGATCGATGCAAGGACGCAGAGATGGCTCGAATACGAGATGTCGTAGAAAAGCGTAGGAACGGTCTGACTTTAGATGCCCGATTAGGACGGCAAGATAAAAGCGCATGCACACAAACCGCCAAGTCTCTGACGAGACTTGCGTTTTGGCGTGCACACTTGTCGGTCGCGGGCATGCAGCCCGGTTTTTCTCAGGAAATACAAAGCTCGCGCATGCACAGGCCCTAAAGTGGCCTCGCGGGGGCCGCGGCAACAGCGATTTCTCAGCGTCTTCCTGGCTTGGTGCGATGGGCGTCGGCTCGACCGGCCCTTGAAAGGGCTGGGATCGGGAAAGGGGGCGTGGTGAGATGACCTCTGAGATGGGCCTTCTTCCACCGATAACGAACTGGTGGATAAACAACGTCAGAATCACTTCGACCAAGCCTAGCGACGCTCGATCTTCTTCTCGGGCAGGCCGAGCTGGCGTTCAAAGGCGACGACGTTCACCATCATCCGCTCGAATTCCCACGGAAAGTGCCCGAGGATCTCGGCCATCAGCTCGCCTGCCAGGATGGTAAGCTCGCGCGCACGAGGCTCGCCGATCCTCTCGGTTGGGGTGACGGCGCGCCCCTCCGCCATGTCGATGTAGAGGCACCGTTGCCGTGTCTTCTCCAGCTCGTCGCTCTCGGCCTCATGAAGCACGCGTCGGACGGTGTTCTTCCCCAGGATGCGCTCCAGTCGGGCGTTGACCAGCGCGCCGGACATGACGCTCATGAAATGCTTCCTGCGATGACTCTTCTCGACGACCGGGTGGCCGGCAATCGGCAACGGCGCATCGAGATAGATCAGCTCATCTGCCAGCCGCGTGAGCTTGCCAACTTCCTCGATGACGAGGATCGACATGAACGCCGTCATTGGGAAGTTGCCGCGATGGAAGAGCTCGCAGGCATCCGCCCAGAGCTTTTCGACGTAAGCGATGAGACCCGTGTACTGCTCAAGCCGTTCGGGAAAGGTCTTCGCTGTGAGCAACGAAGCCTGCGTGTTGATGGCATCGGCTCGCTCGGAGAGCAATTTGGGGAACCGTCTTGCGCCGTCCTTGCGCGCGAGTTCGTTGTCGATGTCGCGGTTGTCCGGGTCGGCGCCCGCTTCGATCATCTTACCGCGCATCTCCACCATGAGGCGTTCAAGGACACGACGGTCCGCCATCAGCATCCGGGACAAGCGTGCCTGCTGCACGAAAGCGAAATAGTCGCCCTCCGGCGCGGAGCGCATGATCTCCATCACGGACACACGGCCCGCGGCGATCTCTTCGACCAGTTCGTTGAGCGGCGCCATGGCATCCGCTGTGTCGGGCGCGGGCGGTTCCATCTGTACTGTCTCGGTCGCCATCGCCACTACATCAACAGCCGGTAGTCATAATTCGCCTCACCAAAATTTTCCATCAAACGCCCGATGCGCGCGATCTGACCGGACGTCTCGAGGGTGGCGGGCACCTGGGTGTAAAGATCGAAACTGTTCCAGTTCATCTTTGACAGGCCGAGGATCTCGGTCGCCAGCGTCTGCAGGTCGGTCGCACCGGCGTGCCGGCGGATCCGCAGCGGCGCGGGGATGCGTCGCTTGCCTTGGTAGTAGCGCCAGTTGTTGCGTATCGCCGCGGCGCTGCCATGCACCCACAGCAGCGCTTCCTGGTCGCCTATTGGAATGACGGTTCCTCGGGCAACCGGGAACTTGTCGACCTCAAGCTTGCCCGAATACATCTTGGAATTCACGTAGCGGAACGCATCGTCGACGGTGATCTCAACCATATCGACCTCGGCTATACCGGTGAGGCCTTCAAGCAAGCCTTCGCGCTCGTCCCGCCGGAACTCGAAGCGCTTATGGATGACGACGCGGCGAGGCAGGGCGCTGCGAGCCTCAAAGAATAGCTGGCGAATGGATTCGCCAACGCGCCGCGCATCGTCGCGGGACAGGAACGCGTTGCGCTGGCGGCGGTCGAAGCTTGGGTTCTCGACCTTGCTCAGACGGTACTGCAGGCCTTGGCCCTGCTGGTTGAAGATGTGGCTGCAGCCGAGCACGACCTTGCGGCCGTGTGGGCCGTGACGGTCGATGCTGGTACCGAGGCCGACATAGGCGGTGTCGGCGCCTGCCGCCTGCAGGACGAACGGGGTGCGGAAGCTCTTCGCGTACAGGGCCAGCGACAGCCACCACCGGATGCGGCAGGTCTGCGGATCGGTCAGGGTATCCTCGTCGAGGAATTGCGTCGCGATGCCTTTGCGGGCGCAATAGGCCTTGACGAAATCATGCAGGTCGAAGCGTTCGTCGTCGGTCTCGAAGGAGCGCCAATTCGCCCAGCGCAGCGGCGTGACGATCAGGATGACGTTCACGCGCTGTGCGCTGCGTAGTTCATCGATGGCCTGTATCACAGCACGCGCCGCGAAGCGGGTGCCGCGCTCCTTCGTCAGGTCCGGGGACGGCTCATCGGGCGCGCGCCATGACAGGTCCTGCGGTCGCGGGATGACGAGCGGTAAGCCGAATGCCTGCGAGAACCCCGGAAAGTCCAGGAGGTAATCCTTTTCAGTTTCACTGGGGCTTGCCGCTTGCTCCAGCATGGTCAGCCGCGCCGCCGTGGTGGAGGCCTCGGGCTGTGGGCAGATGACCCCGAGCTTGATGTCGTGCGCCATGCCAGAACGCGTGAGGCTGAAGTCGAACGGGCGGTTCGACACCAGGCCCCGCACCGGGTGCGGGTCATTAACCATGCCTGTGTTACCCTTGCTGGCGAATAGCAGGTTTGGCTCCCTGATCCTGAAACCCTTCTGCACCGATTTCGCGGCGGCCTTGTCGGGGATCGCGGTCTCTCCCGGCGCTGCCACAATCGCCGCGGACACGGGCGCGCGGTCGATCGTGAAGACGAAGCCGCTATCCTCGCCCGGCGGGCAACTGAACAGCGTGCCCTCGCCGAACAGCTGGCGGCGCCAGCGTTCGACGGCCGCGTCGAACTTGTCGTTGTGCTGATAGCCGAAAATGCCGAGCTTGATCGCCTTCTCGTCCTCCTTCGGGGCCGGCGAGCCATCGGCAGCAAGGACCTTCACCGTAGGCTTCAGGACCAGGAACGTGTCCCGGCCGGCGCGACGGATGAACAGCAGGACCGCGTCATGGACCTTGTAGCTGCGGCCATCGAGCTGCCTGCGCTGTGGCTTTTCCGGATCCCACAGCAAGGGTCCCTCCGATGGCAGGTTCCGGGCGCCGGCGACCGCAAGGGCGAGGGAATGCACAAGCAGATGCGTGACCGCGCCGTCCTCATGGCGCAGTTCGCTGATGTCGATCGGGACGCGAATAGGCGCTTCGGCCATAGGGTCCTCGAACACCTCATGGATACTGGTCAGGGTGCCAAGCGCCCACACCCTTCCCCTGTAGGGCACGGCCACTAGGTCGCGGCGTTCACCGATCGCCTCGCGCACCCATCGCCATACGCCCTGCTCGGGCATCGAGGCGGGTTTGAAGGAGTAAGCTTCGACCGGGCAGCGGAGCCTGAAGGCTGTGCTCTTGACGATACCGCCGATCGCCCCCGCCGGCACGGTGAAGGGCGTCGAGGACGGCTGTTCTGTGCCCGTTTTGGCGATGATGCCGAGCACATCCTCGCGGTCCGCACCACTCAAGGTGGCCAGGGCCAGGCGACGCATGACATCATCGAAGGCGGCACCCGGGACATAGAACGCGGTACGGCCGGCCTTGCGCGCAGCGACGATGAGGGTGGCAACAGCTTCCGGCGGCGGCCCGTCGCCGAAGCCACACCAGTAAAGCACGCCCGCACCGGAACGCGAGTAGCAGTCGGTCAGAGCTTCCATGATCGAGTTGTCGCGGCCGCTATAGCCGAGCACGATAAGCGGGGAGGCGACTGACTGGTCGACAAGTGCCTGCCGCAATTCTCCGTCGAGGCGCTGCACTTCGGAGTCGGTGTTGCGAAGGGCGTCGTAGCGGTAGTCCCCATGCAGAGCGACGCAGTTCAGTTCGCCGGCGCGGTTGGTGCGCACGATCCTGTTGGTCGAATCGAGCCCGATCTCCACCGGGGTGACGGACGTCTCGGCGAGCGCTCTTGCAATGAGGCCGTCGAAGTTGGTGGTCCAGGCCAGCCGGAACAGGTTGTTCTTGGCTAGGCGCGCAACAATCCGGTAGCCGCTGCTCAGTTTCGCGCCCTGGATGTGCCGCTGGAAGAACGAGCGGCGATCCTCGATGCGCGGATAGCAGCGGTCGATATAGAACCCGTACTCCTCTGCATCGCCGGCACGCGGGAAGCCCGGCTGCGTGTCGAGCCAGTCCTGGATACGTTCCTGCACCATGCCGAGTGACAGCTCATCGAAATTGCGCTCCATCCCGGGATGGTTGGACAGGAAGATCGATCGCTTCCATTGCCAGATACAGGTCGACGCGGACGGAATGCGCGATGATATCGACGCGCCAGCGCCGAGCAGCAGCATGTGGCCCACCTCGGTGTTGACGGAGATCGAACGGACGAACGCGTCGAGGGGGAGGACGCTTTCATCGCGACCGGCGGTGCGAGCGAGGGTATGATCCTGGTGGTTCATCGTCACTCCGCCGGCTCAAGCAAATGGCCAAATTGTTAGGATACCCGCGCGATTCCTTCCAGTATTGCCACTCGGAGCATGCTTTTCGGATCGGATAGTTTCAATCCCACATCAGAGAATCGGCGGAGCCCCGCAAGAATCGCAGCAGTAGTCTCGTCGAAATAGCACCCCGAGCGTCGGCTTTCGTCAAGGTGGAACGACAGCTTCTCGCGACTTCATCCCCAAAACCTGTCAGTCCGCTCCCGGCCAACTACGGTCATTCAAGAGCTCGGGGCGGATTGACCGGCGCGTATCCTACGCATCGAGGCTGCGGATTTTTGCTACGGCTGCGGGAACCGTTGGCCAAGTGAAATCACATCAGGACAGAAAGCTACCGTCAGTTGATGTTGCCGGCGCCTTCGCTGCAAGGCCAGTTCATACCTGCGCTGCGCCTGCTGCCACCGTCTCGGGGCGTCGTTTTCAACAACGCGCGCCCTCTTAAAAGTTAGATTCTATGTTAGATTAAGTTAAGGGGCCGATTTTCGTTGCCCATTCAGTGGGTTAATCCCTATTTCGGTTCCCGATAGCACGTGTCTGGCGTTCCCGATAGCACGATAGTCCGGTTCCTGATAGCACGAGTCTGTCCACAGGTTCTGACTGGCTCTCAGGGAAGACCTCGCGTGGACAACATCGGATGCGAATTCGATATCGCCCCGTTGAGCTAGTGGAGGGCCACGCGAGCCAGTTCGCGGTAGCCGTGCTCCGTCATCCAGCGGGCGCGGGCAAGATGGGTGTCGTAGACGCGGCGGGCCCGTTCGGGTTCGAGGGCAGTGGTGATCCCGAAGAGGATCGAAACCGCTTCTTGCCAGTCCGCGCCATCGGCCGCTGCATCCAGAAGACGGATGTACAGTTTCATATGTGCTCGATCGTAAGCGGTGATCTCTGGGCTATCTGGTGGCTGGTCGAGGAAGGTTGGTGTCATGCCGATCTCCCGCTTGCTCATGTGAAGATTAAACCTGTCGGCAGCGCGTCTCGGGACGAGCTGAACGTGACCCTTACCCCTTTGTTTGGGTGAGAATGCCATAATACCCGATTTTGGGGTACATCGATTTGGGGTTTTATTGAAGAGCTGGTTTCCACGCTGGCGCTTCCGTGTCCTCACTTCGTTCGGATCTCTACCGCAAAATGATCGAGCTTCTCGTCGAAGCGCGAAAGGACGCTGGCGTTACCCAGGTAGAACTAGGTAAGCGGATCGGGCGGCGGCAGACATTTGTATCGAAATTCGAGCTGGGTGAACGCCGCCTGGACGTCGCAGAGTTCGTCACGGTGACCAGGGCGGTCGGCGCGGACCCGCTTGCGATCATAAAGGCGGCGGAAGCAGACCGTCGCTAGTTGACAGGCCTTCGCTGAAGGCGACCGGGCCTGGCAAACCTGTCAATACGGTTAGGCCGGCTTCCGTGGTAGTCTCGTCAAATGGCTACGCTGCTGTACTTTGCTTACGGCTCAAATATGCTCACAGCCCGTCTTCAGGCGCGCTGCCCTTCGGCAAAGGTCAGGCGGGTTGCGACCGCAGACAACCATTCGCTGGCATTCTTCAAGCGGGGCCAAGACGGGTCTGGGAAGGCCACGCTTGCCCCCGACACTCGCGTTGGGCAGCGGGTTGTGGGGGTGGTGTTTGAGCTTGATGAATGCGAACTGTCGCAGCTTGACCGCTTCGAGGGCGCAGGCAAGGGATATGATCGAATTGAACGGTTTTGCGTGCAAACTGACGACGGAACGGGAAAGCTCGAGGCCTTCACTTACATTGCCAGTGATGGCTTTCTCGATCCCGGTTTGAAGCCTTATGACTGGTATCTGCGCCTCGTGGTGGCCGGAGCCCGCGAACACGCCTTGCCTGAGGAGTATGTCGCTGCAATCGAGAACACTCAGACGGCAGGCGACCCAGTCCAGGATCGTCCATCGCGAAAAGAGGCTCTGGCGCTGTTGGGAGGAACCTGGTGAGGCTTCACAGAGATACCCGCATCGCCGGTGACAAAACGGTAGGCGATTGGTCCGCAGCCAGGCGCCGGCTCTTAAGATCGAAGAACCCGCAGCTCTGGAGGGACGCTTTCGATGACTTCTTCTTGGCGCGCCTGAACAGCAGGTACTTTGAGCCGGTTAGGGCATTGGACAATATGCCCGAGAAGGCGGGCGAAGGATTTGCTATAGTCACCCTTCACTGTTCGCTGATTGAATTTCTGGCCTCGACGCTGGAGGGTAAATCTTATCGCTACCGGCGAAAAGGTGATCCGCCATTGGGTGCCGACGAATATTCGGATAGTGCCAATATGTTTGTGGGCTTCCTTGAGGCGAATGAGCCCTTCAAAACTATGTTTGCGCGCGCCGGAACTGCGAGGGAGTTCTATGCTTTTGTCCGGTGTGGGCTGCTACATGAAGCGCGGACAAAAGGGCGGTGGCGTATACAGGTAGATTCGTCAGCGAAACAGGCTATCGATACAAGCGTTCCGGTCATTTATCGGAATCGTTTGCAACCTGCGTTCAATGATTTCGTCAAATCGTACGGACGTCAGCTCACGAGCGACAAGTCACTTCAAGAAGCCTTCATTCGAAAGTTCGATAGCCTCTGCAAAGGCTAGTTCGCACCTTCTCAGGTCAATTGGCGCGCCCGAGAGGATGAAACTGGGAACCGCTATATCATTATTTGCGCTATATAGTTTTGGAGCGCGTATTCTATAGCTGTTCGGGTCGCTCGCCACTAACACTCCGGCGTGGCGACCCTGGCTCCGTGCGGGACCGCCTTTTCAGTACTGTCGCGCCGAACGCTTCGTTTCCCAGAATTTCTTGCCATTGTAGATCGAGAGAAACAGTTCACGGTTTGGGTCGGCGGGCGAAAACCGAATGAGCTCATTCGCGATTGCCTAGCCAATGTCTTGACCTGTCCGCAACTGAACCCAAAGCCACTGGCCGTTGGGGTTCATCTCTAGGAAGACCGGCTCCCCGCCGCCTTTCGGCACGATGAAATCGAAGCAACCGAAATGTAGGCCGAACGCTTTCATGTACGCATGCATGCGGTCGGTGAGGTCGGGGCGCTCCACCGCCTCGTGCGGGAGGTTCGGGGTGTCAAAGCGGTAGTCGTCGTTCGTCACGTCTCCCGGTCTGCCGCGAATCTCGCACGCGAAGACCTCGTCGCCAACGCATGTGATTCGCAACTCCGCCTCCTTCTCGATGAACTCCTGAAAGAGCGTCGGCATGTGGCCGATCTTGTCGCGGTGCTCCTTCATCTCGTTGTCGGTGATCCGGCGCGTGAAGATACCGTACTGTCTCGCCTGCTCAGCCTCCATCCGAGTTACGCAGATTGCGCCGAGGGACTTGATTGCCAAGTCACCATTGACCTGGTGAGCGAAATCCAAAGCCGCCGCGGGCCGATTAGTCACGATCGTCTGAGGGACGGCAAAGCCGACTTTCGCTGCCGTCTTTAGCTGAAGCAGCTTCCTATGGGCGATGCGGGTGCGGAGGGGGTTGTTGATCCAATAAGCGCGATCCAGCAACGCATACAGCCCATGGACGACTTCGTTAAACTCCGCCTCCACATAGTCCAACGCTGCGGGGTCCCCTATCTCGAAGTGCTGAACGGCCACTGGGTCGGGCTTTCTGTACCAGACGGCTCCTATGTCCTCCAACATGACCTCTTTGCCACTGTCCTTTACAAAGAGTCTGCCGGCTCCCTTGGTCGGGTGAACGTCGACTTCGACGTTGGTTGCGAAGTCCTCGATGTTGATGCGGACCCAAGGAACGCGGGTCTCGCTTATATGTTTGGCCACAGCGTCTACGTGACCGTCACGCTTGCTTGTCACAATCAAGATCATGGTAGTGTTCTCCTTGATGAATGTGTGCCGCCGGGCGGTGCTGCACCCGGCGGCGATGAGAACTAGTCGTCCTTCTTGGTATCGGACCTCGACTTACCGAAGAACGGATTGACGCTTTCGTCCTCCCGGCTGGTCGAGAAGTTACGGCCGGCGTAGACGGTCAACTGGGTGCCGGGATCATATTGGACAGCTCTCTCCTGAGGCTCGTCCGCCATGATGGCGTACGGTAGGGCCGCCATGAGCGGGACAATCGCATTTGTGGCAATTGCCAAACGTTGTGCGTTCATTTCTAATTCTCCCTTCTTGGGACCGCTGGTCGCACAATTGCTTCCAGTCAGCAGCTAGATGCTAGTTTTGGATTGGTGCGCACCGATACGCGCGATTTAGGCATTGATGCGCACGCAAGATCGACGGAGGGGGTGTGGTGCGCAAAGGCAAGCAGCCTCAGAAAAAGGTCCGACTCCCGGAAGGCTGGTGGCCTCGCTTCAACAGCCTTTACCGATCACGCTGGATGAAGCACGAGCCGCTTGCGTCGCGGCCCAAGGTGCATCTGGATATCTTTGCGGCAACAGAAGTTAGCCGGCGGTCGTTTTCGTCTGCCAGAAAAAGCAACGAGATGACCGAATCGCTCTTCGGGAGACTGGCGGATAAAATCGGGCTTGATCCAGACTTCCTACTGGAGAATCTACGACCGAAAGGCAGCCGCCTACGGATGTCAAAGCCTCCTCCTTCGGAATTCATACTAGCAACGCAAAAGTCAAACCCACAGGGGGCGGACTATCGAGATTTTTCAGTTGGCTTGGCACGCCCTTGGGTTCTGCGGTGTGATATCTCAACGGAATCGCCGTACTTCAGATTCGGTTTCAAGCTGCTTACCGAAGATGGACGCTTGTTTGGTGACGCCCTCATCATTTCCTTCGATGAGAACCTTGTAGTGCATATCGGTCGCAACAATTGGCACCGTCACCACCTGGGTATCGCGGCCGATGACATCTTTATTGTCGCGTATATGAATGGGATCGCAATCGAGGATGACCGGTTTCTGTTCAAGTCGACGGGAAGACTCGTGCTTCCAGTCGAACTGATGATCGACAGAGCCTATTGCGCGATTCTCTCTATCGCCGGGAAGGAGTGCTTTCGGCGAATTGTCCCCCCCGCCCTCTGCCATCGCGTCGCCATGTACGCCTGGGGTGACCGAGAGGAATTTCTGGTTGAGGTAACGGACATCGCGTTAGAGGCGAAAGACGCATAACAAACGAAACAGCACCAATGCGCGGACAAACGGCAATCCCTCGGAAGCCCATTGCACACGTATCCACGTTCCCCCCGTTGAGGTGCGGAATAGCATCCTTCGCCTCTGACCTCGTTGCGGCGACGCCTGACTTCGAGCACATTTGCCACGCGCTGCGCTACGACGACGCTGAGGTCCATATGAGCACCTCCGCGAACGTAAACTCACGGGACGCGTTGGCCGATCTTGCAACCGCAATCTCGGAGAGTGGCTGTGTACTTGTCAGCATTCAGCACGAGTTCGGGATTTGGGGTGGGAATGAGGGCGAGAATATTCATGCATTTCTAGACAACTTGACGAAGCCGTTTGTGACTGTATTGCATACTACCTTTGGGCCGAATGTTAGGACCCAACGCCAAGCTGGCATCGTCCGTCGGCTTGTTGAGCAAAGCACGAAGGTTGTCGTCCTTACCGAGAAGTCGAAGGAAAGCACGGAGGCGCTTCTCGGAAGGCTCGAACCGAAGGTAGTGGTAATTCCGCATGGCGTCCCCGATCTCCCATACGTCCCACCACCAGCAACATGGATGAGCGTCGGACACGATCAGGCTCGTCCTATTCGTATGATCACGCCCGGCTTCTTTCGAGAAGACAAAGGGCTGGAGGTGATCCTCTGTGCACTGCACATTCTGCGGAATCACGGCTACAGCGTATCGTACTGCATCGCTGGGGAGGCACAGCGCCAGTTCGAAGGTCAGGCCCAATACCGAGCCCGAATAGAAGGCATGATTGAATCGCTTGGCCTGAGCGGCGAAGTTCACATCGAGGGCCGCTATTTGACAGTTTCGGAGCAGGCTGCGGCCATTCAATCAGCTCATCTGGGGATATTTGGCTACCAGGAGCCGACACAGGCATCGAGCGGGACCGTGCCGCTCGTCTTGAGCTTAGGGCGGCCGGTACTATGCACGCCATTCGAGTATGCAGTGGCGAAGGCGAGAGAAGGCTCGGGGGTTTTCCTCGCGAGCGGTTTTGATCCTTCCTCAATCGCTGACTCGATCGAGCGGCTTATCCAGAGTGGCGAATGTGCGACCCTTGCTAAGTCAATATTCGACAACACGCGACTATGGACGTGGACGTTAGTAGGCGAGCGCTATAGCGAGTTATTTTCAGATTGTCTTGAGCGTTAGCGTCTGCGCCGCAGCGGAAAATGGAGTTCCCAGTTTTGTTCTGGAGTGGTGGGAATTTGGCGCACCCGACAGGATTCGAACCTGTGGCCTTCGCCTTCGGAGGGCGACGCTCTATCCAGCTGAGCTACGGGTGCATCCTGCTTACGCAATGCTTACGCGGGATTTCCGCATTTGTGAAGGGCTGGACACCCTTTGCGTAAGTCATTGAACTCCTAAGTACTTTTTCTCTTCCGTCGCGGCCCAGCGGACTTGACACATGCCTTCGGAGGGCAGCGCTCTATCCAGCTGAGCTACGGGTGCTTTCAGGATCGGCGACCCGGAAAACGAACCAGCCGGTAAACCGGCAAGTCACGGCTTCTTAGCGGAAGCCGGCGCAGGCTTCAACGGTGAAATGGAATGGCGCTGTCTACTCAGGTCACTGGCTCGAATCCTGTCGGGTGCCGTGATGTGCCGGATGTCATTCGGACTGCGCTGCCAATGGACCAGGCGCTACCAATGGGGCGTGGGCTGCGGTATCTGCGGTTCGGCAACGGAAAGGGGCGCGATGTTCAGCATTGAGCAGCCTGTGACCTTCAGGCAGGAGATAAAGAAAAGCCGGTTCCTCGCGGTCGCTGGACCTGTGTCAACCGAGGAAGCCGCAAGGCAATTTGTCGCCGCGCACTCGGATCTCGGCGCGAACCACAATTGCTGGGCATGGCGCATCGGTGTGAATTACCGGCTCTCAGATGACGGCGAACCAGGCGGGACGGCTGGAAAGCCAATTCTCCAGGCGCTCGACGGTCAGTCGCTGGACAGTATCGCCATCGTGGTCACGCGCTGGTTCGGCGGCACCCTGCTCGGCAGCGGCGGGCTTATGCGCGCCTATGGCGGCACCGCCTCTGCTTGTCTTCGAGCGGCTATCAAAATTCCAATCGTCGCGACCGTCGAAGCGACTATCACATGTGGGTTTTCCGATCTGGCCCTGGTCCAGGCGCGGCTGGCAACATCGCCTGGGGTTAGAGTCCTGCATGAGAACTTCATCGCGACTGGTGCGGAACTCACCGTGGCGATGCCAGCAGCTGAGGCCGTTTTGATCGGGCAAATGGTCACCGATCTCTCCAATGGTCGCGCAACGGTCCTGCTGCCGGATTGAGATCCTGCGGTATGGCGCCGAGATGAGTGCCGGAGAATGTCTGACAAAGATGGGATGATCCCGCTCGTCAGCCGCATCCGCGAGGTCAGCGACAGCGCGTTAGCTTGGCGCCTACTGCACCGCCTTGCTCTTCAGCGCCCGCCGCCGGCGTGGCGCGCGCTTCTGCGTCTTGGCGCCGGTCAGTTCGTGCATGGCGTCGAGTTGCATCTGCTGCATTTCGGCCAGCCGCGTCCACTGGCGCGAGATCAGATAGTCCAGCTTCTCGTGCAGGTGCCGCACTTCGAGCTCGGCCTTGAGGTTCACCCGGTAGTCGTTGAAAGAGCGCAGGCGGTCCTTGGTCTCCTGCCGCTTCTGGCTCATCATGATGATCGGCGCCTGGATGGCGGCAATGCAGGAGAGCAGCAGGTTGAGCAGGATGAAGGGGTAGGGATCGAAGGCGCTCACCGTGCCTTCGATCAGGTTGATGCAGATCCACACCAGCAGCACGCCGCCGAACGAGATCAGGAACCACCAGCTGCCGCCAAAGGCGGCCATGTTGTCGGAGACGCGGTCGGCAAAAGTCCGGTGCTCCTCGAACTCCTCCTCGCTGTTTTCGGAAATCGTGTCCTGCCGGGCGATCGATTCCACCACCTGCCGGTCCAGCTCGGAGAATTCGCCGTGTTCCTGCTGAAGCAACTCCTCCGTGTAGCGCATGCGGTAGCGGCCGAGCTCCTCGCGGCTGATGCGGGCGCCGGCCGGCAGGTCCGGATGATCGGTGCGGATCCGGTGCGCCAGGCTTGGGCGCAGGTCGTCGACCCGCACGAGGTCGCGCTTGTGGAATTTCTTGCCTGATATCGCCGATGACAGCTTCTTCGGCTTCCCGCGTGTGGCTCCGGGTCCGGTTGGCTCCGAGTCCGGCACCTCCGGCGCCTCCAGGTGTTCGTCCGAAATCCCGCTCGCGTCGTGCGACCCGATGGTGGGCGCCTCCAGATATTCGCCGCCGGTGTCATTTTGGTTGGCCGCGGCCTTCGCCTCGGGCGCCTTGGGGACGGTGCTCATGGTGCGGGCTCCTGCTGTCGCGCTGCGAGAGACAATACGCCAATGGCGGATGATATCCACCGCCGGCGCGTATTCCATGCCCTATGCCATGTTTTTTAGTCGGTTATATGAACGTCGCGGCCGCGAGGCCGCCAGCCCCTTCAAGAGGTCCGTCGGGCTTTTGATGGGCGCCTTCCCACCAGCCGCTCGGAATGCTCGGCCATGGGCTTCTCGACCGGCCGCCGCCGTGAACTTAACGGACTATTGCTGCTCGGCGAACATCAGCCTTGTCTTTGCGTCCGCCGTCGCCGGCGACAGGCTGCGCTGGATCAGCGCCTCGACATGGTCGTTGCGCTGGCGCGCGCTGTCGGCGCCCATCACCACCACGATCAGCTGGCGGCCGTCGGCATCATAATGGGTGACGATGTTGAAGCCGGAGGCGCGGATATAGCCGGTCTTGATGCCGTCGACGCCGCGCACGCGGCCCAGCATGTCGTTGTGGCCGCGCACCAGCTTGCCGCGGAACATGAAGTCGCTTTCGGAGAAATAGTGGAAATGCTGCGGGAAGCGGCTATGCAGCGCCATGCCCAGCACCGCCATGTCGCGCGCCGTCGTGTGCTGGTCATCGTCGGGCAGGCCGGATGCATTGCGGAACACGGTGCTGGTCATGCCGATCTGGCGCGCCTTGGCCGTCATCATGGCGGCGAACTGGTCCTCGCTGCCGCCCAGATATTCGCCGACGGCCACCGCCACGTCATTGGCCGACTTGACCACGATCGCCCGAATCGCCGAATCGACGTCGATCGTCTCGCCGCGCCGGAAGCGCATCTTCGTTGGCGGCTGCGCGGCGGCACGGTCGGAAACCGGGATCTGCGTCGTCTTGCTGACGCGGCCGGAGTCCATCGCCTCGAACAGGAGATACAGCGTCATCATCTTGGTCAGCGACGCCGGATAGCGCTGCGCCGTCGAATTCACCTCGAACAGCTGCTTGCCGGTCTTGGCGTCGACCACGATCGCCGCATAGCGCGCCGCCGGCGCCGGCACGGACAGCACCGCTTCCGGCGGCGGCGCCGTGGTCGCGCAGCCGGCGACGAACGCGGCCAAGGCAAGCGCCGCGAAGAGTTTCGGGAAGATCGAAAGGAAGCGCGAATGGGGCAAGGCGTATCTGTTCTGGAAGCAGGCTGTTTGCTGGGCGAACGCTAGCGTAACCCATCCGCTGCGTCCATTTGGTTAACGCGCGGTCCACCGTTCGCTTCCGGTGCTTGATGTGAAATGCGGGCCATGGCGCTTGCACAATGAGCATCGAACGGGTTCTGCTGGCGGCATCAGAATCGAGGAGCGCAATGGACACCATCACGATCAAGGCAGAGGGCATCTCGGTTTCGGTCGACCTCGCGGTTGGCCATCTCGCCGACATGGTCATCGACAGGGACGGGCGCCAGCTGAAGCCGCTGCATCGCGCGCCCTGGGTTGGGGAACCGCGCGCAACGCTGCCGCAGGACCTGCCGGAAGGCACGGTGCATCTCTCCGGCGATTTCCTCTGCGCGCCGTTTTCGCGCAGCGATGTCGAGGCTGCCCCCCTGCATGGCTGGCCGGCCAACAGCGCCTGGGATGTCGTCGACAGCAAGGCGACGGTGGACGGCTGGCGTGCGGTGTTCCGGCTTCAGCGCAAGGTCATGGGCGCCAGCGTCGACAAGATCCTCACCTTGCGCGACGACCATCCTTTTCTTTACCAGGAGCATGTCTTTACCGGTGGCTCCGGCGCGATTTCCGTCGCCCATCATCCGATGACGTCGATGAAGGACGGCGGCAGGCTCGCCTTCTCGCCAAAGCGCTTCGCCGAGACACCCGCCGACCCGCTGGAACCGGATCCTTCGCGCGGCCGTTTCCGGCTCGCCTATCCAGCGCGCTCCGCCGACCTCGCCCATTTCCCGGCCAAGGACGGCGGCACGATGGACCTTGCCGATTATCGCATGGACCAGAAACGGGAGGATTTCATCACGCTGGTCGAGGCCGACCATGGCGGGCCGGGCTGGACGGCACTGGCGCGCCATGCCGAGGCCGATCTGGTGCTGGTGCTGAAGAACCCGGCCGAACTGCCCATCACCATGCTCTGGGTCAGCAATGGTGGGCGCGACTATGCACCGTGGAACGGCCGCCACATCGGCGTGCTCGGTATCGAGGACGGCCGCACCGCCGTTGGCCACGCCGCATCGATCGGCGACAATTGGCTGAAGCGGGAAGGGGTTGCGACGGCCTTTGCGCTGGGCGAAGGCCGCGATGTCTCGTTCCGGCATGTCATTGGCGCCGTGCCTCTGTCCGGCGGGGAGCCGCCGCGGGAACTCACGATGGCGGATGGCCGCATGCGGCTGGCGGCTGGCGGCTCAAAATGGGAGGTTGCCTTCGACAGCGATTTCCTGCGCATTGGCCGGCCGGTGGCTGGTTGATTGGCTATTCGTTCCGAACGATGGCGCCGCCCCTCACCGCCTGCCGGCGTTCGTCGTTCGAAAAGCCAATTGCTTGGCTTTCGTCCGCCGCGCGGACCACTCCTCAACTCCCCGTATAGTGACGGGAGAGGTGCGCTCTCATCGATGGTTTCGCCAATTGCCAGCGTTGCAAGAAGAACGCCAGCGTTGCGGCCGGCTACTTTCTGCCCGTCACTATACGGGGAGAAATGCCCGGCAGGGCAATGAGGGGCGGCGCGGATTTTCACAATTGACCGTCCTACATTGAGTAAAATCCCGGTTTGAAATTTCCGCGAACTGTCGCCAAGATGCGGCCGCAAACATCGCGCCGACCAGGCAAGAGAGGCCCCATGTCCGAAATCGCCCATCTCGCCGCCACCATCTTCAAGCGCGCCGGCAAGGCGCCGCGCTTCATTGTGGCCATTGCCGGCCCTCCGGGCGCCGGCAAGTCGACGCTCTCGGCCGGGCTGCACGGCCTGCTGCCGGAAGGCACGGCGGAAGTCGTGCCGATGGATGGCTTCCACTATGATGATGTCGTGCTCGAGCAGCGTGGCCTGCGGGCCCGCAAGGGCGCGCCCGAAACCTTCGACTTTGCCGGCTTCGAAACCTTGCTGAAGCGTATCCGGGCGGCCGAGCCGGACATCGCCATCCCGGTGTTCGACCGCGGCATGGAGCTGTCGCGCGCTGCCGCCGCCATCGTCTCCGCCAATACCAAGTTCATCCTGGTCGAGGGCAATTACCTGCTGCTCGACGAAGAGCCCTGGTCGCGCTTGGCGCCGCTGTTCGATTTCTCGATCTTCGTCGACGTGCCGCGCGCCGAGCTTGAGCGCCGCCTGCTTGAGCGCTGGCACGGCCATGGCCGTTCCGACGCGGATGCCCGCGCCTGGATCGCCTCCAACGACATGCCCAACATCGACCGCGTCCTTGCCCGCCGTCGAGCGGCCGATCTGGTGATCGACGATTCGGTAGGATTTGCCTGAAACCGTTGCAGGAACCTTAAGACTTTCCAGTCGTTATCCCGACACGGCATGGTGCCGGGACAAGGGACTCTCATGGCTACCAAGGCAAGAAAACCCGCGCTCGCCAAAGCCAAGGCAGTTCAACCGAAAACAGCTGCCGGTGATGCTTCCCGCGCCAAGGATGCGGCAAAGCCCGCCTTCGGCAAGGCGGCGCCAAAGAAGGTGATCCCTGCTGCCGCCAAGGCCGCGCCGAAGTCCGCGAAGCCGAAAAAGCCGGCCGGTGCCGACGGTTCGTTGGCGGGCAGCGCCATGCGCACGGTCAAGGCCACCGCCAATGTCGCGGCTGGTGCCGTCGTCGTTGCCGCTCGCGGGGCCGCCTCGCTTGCTGCCTCCGTCATGGGCAAGGGCGGCTCGAAAGCCAAGGCGAAGTCCAAGTAGCGGACTACCGTTTCCGACAACCCCGGCCGGTCGGCCCGCGTCAGCCCCTGGTTGGAATATTCAGGCCAGATTGCACCGCAGGCCGCGCAAGGCCCCGCTCCAGCCACGCCGCCACATTGGCGAAATCGTCGAAACCGACCAGCTCGCGTGCGTCGTAGAAGCCGATCAGGTTGCGCACCCAGCCGAGCAGCGAGATATCGGCGATCGTGTAATCGTTATCCATGATCCACTTGCGACCCTTCAGCCTGGTATCGAGGACGCCGAGCAGACGTTTCGATTCGTCTCGATAGCGCTCCAGCGGCCGCTTGTCGGCGATTTCCCGTCCGGCGAATTTGTGGAAGAAGCCGACCTGGCCGAACATCGGCCCGACCGAGGCCATCTGGAAGAACACCCACTGGATGGTCTCATAGCGTCGTGTCGGATCGGCCGGGATCAGCTTGCCGGTCTTGTCGGTGAGGTAGAGCAGGATCGCGCCGGATTCGAACAGCCCGATCGGTTTGCCGCCCGGTCCTTTGGGATCGATGATCGCGGGTATCTTGCCGTTGGGGTTGAGCGACAGGAATTCCGGCGTCCAGCTCTCGTTCTTGCCGATGTTCACCGCATGCGCCTCATAGGGCAGGCCGAGTTCCTCGAGCGCGATCGAAATCTTCACTCCGTTCGGCGTCGGAGCCGAGTAAAGCTGGATACGATCGGGATGGCTGGCCGGCCAGCGCGTCGCGATCGGAAAAGCGGACAGATCGGTCATCGAAACTCCAGGATGAGATTCGCGCCGAACGGCGCGATCATGGCGGGTGTGCAAGAACTAGGCCGGCGTCGCATCATGATCAATATGGCGATCAGCGTTTCGCCGTGCGCGCACAGTCAACCCCAAGCGGACAGCCTCGAGTCTGGCCGCCCTTGGATCAAGCTACCCCGGAATCAGGCTACCCCGGAATCAGGCTGCCCCGGAATCAGGCTGCCTTGAACGCCAGCACCGCATTGGTGCCGCCGAAGGCAAAACCGTTGCTGAGCGCGGCGCGCACCTTGCGCTCCCGCGCCACGTTCGGCGTGATGTCGAGATCGCAATCGGGATCGGCCTGCCGGAAATTGGCGGTTGGTGGCACGACGCCTTCGCGGATCGCCATCACGCAGGCGATCATTTCCAGCGCGCCCGAAGCGCCCAGGCAGTGCGCGTGCATCGACTTGGTCGATGACACCGAAAGCTTGTAGGCATGGTCGCCGAACACACGCTTGATCGCCGCCGTTTCGATCTGGTCGTTGGCCTTGGTACCGGTGCCATGGGCGTTGAGGTAGTCGACATCTTCGGGATTGAGCCCGGCGTCGGCCAGGCAGGCGCGCATCGCCGCCTCCGGTCCCTCGATGGTCGGCGCGACGATGTCGGACGCATCGGCGGACAGGCCGGCGCCGGCAATCTCGGCAAGAATGGTGGCGCCGCGCGCCACGGCATGTTCATAGCTTTCGAGCACAGCCATGCCCGCGCCCTCGCCCAGCACCAGGCCCTGGCGGTCGGCTGAGAACGGCCGGCACGTGTCAGGTGACAGCACCCGCAACGCTTCCCAGCCCTTCAGGATGCCCCAGACCAGCGGTGCGTCAGTGCCACCGGCAAGCATGACATCGGCACGGCCGAGACGGATCTGGTCGATCGCCGACGTAATGGCGTGGTTGGAAGAAGAGCAGGCGGAGGTGATGCCGAAGACCGGCCCACGCAGGCCGAGATGCATGCTGACCTGGCCGGCCGCGGCGCCAGGCATCACCTTAGGCACGGTGAAGATACCGGCGCGGTTCTTGCCCTCGAGCAGGATGGCGCGGTAATTCTCCTCGATCGCCTCCCAGCCGCAGACGCCGACGCCGACGATGGCGCCCATCCGATAGGTGTTGGCCTCGTTCGAGGTCAATCCGGCCTGTTGGGCGGCTTCGCGCGCGGCGATCGTCGCCAGCAGGCTGAAACGGTCCATCGACACCAGCTGCTTGCGCTCGATGCCGTGCTCGGGAAGCGTCTTGATCTCGCAGCCGACCCGCACTTTCAGGTCATGGAGTTCCGAGTTGGTGATCGGGCCGATGGCAGAGCGGCCATTGCGCATCTCGTCCCAGATGGCGGACGTATTGGTGCCGAGTCCGCAAATGCCGCCCAGGCCGGTGATGACGACGCGTTTGCGCATTCAGGCTTTTTTCGCAATCAGCGCGCGAACAGCCTCGATCATGTCGCCGACATTCTTCAGGTTGCTCCAGGCGTCGACCGTGTTCATCTCGATCTCGATGCCATATTCTTCCTCGAGGTCGAAGATGATCTCGGTCAGTTCCAGCGAATGGATGCCAAGCGCGGTCAGTTCGGTACTGGGGGTGATTTCCTCGCCGCCGGGCTCAGCGTGAGCCTTGATCTTAGCGATGATATCCGTTGCCAGCTGGTCAGCCATTCGGTTTCTTCCCCAACCTTGTCGTTTCCTGACGCCATCTGATGAGCGCGTCTTTCGTCCTCGGATCAATCCGCAATCGTCGCCTTTTACGCCCTCCAGGCGCTGCACGACCGTTCCAAGGTGGCTCCCTCTATAGAAAGGGAAACGCCGTCAAGCAACAAGCTATATATCGACAAAGCCGCCGGAGTGCTTAACGTTGTGGCGTGGACACGACGGAACATACGAGGATTTCGGCGCCGGCGGCCCAGCGTGTCGCCGGCCTGGCGAGGCTGGCATGCGGCCAAAGCGTCGGGCGCACACGCCTGCTGCGCCTCTATCAGGACGGTTCCGCCAAGATAAGGATGCCGGCCGTTTCGGCCGATCCGCTGGAAGCCGTGCTGATCAACACCGCTGGTGGCCTGACCGGCGGCGACCGTCTCGGCTGGGAGATCGATGTCGGCGCGGCTGCCTCCGCGACGATCACAACCCAGGCCTGTGAAAAGATCTACCGCGCAGCATCCGACCGAGCCGAAGTGCGGGTCAGGCTGACCGTTGGCGAACAGGGCCGCATTGCCTGGCTGCCGCAGGAAACCATCGTCTTTGACCGGTCCGATTTTGCCCGCACGCTTGATGTCGAGCTTGCCCCCGGCGCGGAAGCGCTTGTGCTGGAGGCCACCGTCTTCGGCCGGCTGGCAATGGGCGAACGCGCCGCGCAGGGCAATTTCCATGACCGCTGGCGTGTCCGGCAGGGCGGGGCGCTCGTCCATGCCGAGGATTTTCGAATTGGACCCGACATCGCGACCACTCTCGGCCGCCCTGCCGTGGCAGGCGGCGCCATCGCGGTGGCGACGCTGCTGATGGTTTCGTCCCGCGCCGAGACCTTTCTGGATACGGTCCGTGACATCATTGGCGACCACGGCGACGCCAGCGTCTGGAGCGTGAACAAATCTGGCAAGCTTCTTGCGAGGCTTTACGCCGGGGATGGCTACCAGCTCCGCAAGCGGCTGGTGCCGCTGGTCGAATTGCTCAACGGGCGGGCGGGTCTGCCCAAATTATGGTCACTTTGATTCTGTCCGCATCATTTCAGGGAAACGCATGAACCTGACGCCAAGGGAAAAGGACAAGCTGCTCATCGCCATGGCGGCGATCGTGGCGCGCAGGCGGCTCGAACGCGGCGTCAAACTCAATCATCCGGAGGCGATCGCGCTGATCACCGACTTCGTCGTCGAGGGTGCTCGCGACGGGCGCCCGGTCGCCGAGCTGATGGAGGCCGGTGCCCATGTCGTCACCCGCGCGCAGGTCATGGAAGGCATCGCCGAGATGATCCACGATGTGCAGGTCGAAGCGACCTTTCCCGACGGCACCAAGCTGGTGACTGTGCACGAACCCATCAGGTGAGGAGAGAAAAATGCTTGAGCTGCGCCCCAATTGCGAATGCTGCGACAAGGACCTGCCGCCCGAGGCCGCGGATGTCATGATCTGCACCTTCGAATGCACCTTTTGTGCCGACTGCGTTGAAACCGTGCTGGGCGGCGTCTGCCCCAATTGCGGCGGCAATTTTTCCGCGCGGCCGATCCGCCCTGCTTCGAAGCTGGGAAAATATCCCGCTTCGACCAAACGCGTCCTCAAGGCCGAAGGCTGTGGTCCCCGCAAGGCTGCGTGAACACCCGACACCGCAAACGAAAGGCACGTAGAATGATCCCTGCCAAACGCCTATGCCTCTCGGCGATCCTGCTTCTGGCCGCTTCCATGCCCGCCTATGCGCATGTCGGCATCGGCACGACGTCTTCCTTCGCGGCCGGCTTCATGCACCCGCTCTCCGGCCTCGACCATATGACGGTGATGATCGCGGTCGGCCTGTGGGCCGCGCTCAAGGGCGGCAAGGCGATATGGGCCTGGCCGCTGGCCTTTGTCGGCGTCATGCTGGTCGGCGGCGCTCTCGGCATGCTGCATATGCCGTTGCCCTTCGTCGAACCGGGCATACTGGCCTCGGTCGTGGCGCTCGGGCTGCTGGTGGCGCTGGCGGTCGATCTGCCTGTCTTGGCCGGCGCCGCCATCATCGGCCTGTTCGCCCTGTTCCACGGCCACGCCCATGGCACCGAGGTTCCCCAGAACGCCGGCGGGCTTGAATACATGGCCGGCTTTGCCGCTGCCACTGTCTTGCTCCATACCACAGGCATCGCTGTCGGCCTTGGTCTCGGCATCAGATTCCGCGGTCTTGCCCGTGCGGCGGGTGCGGCCTGCGCGGCTGTTGGTGTCGGCCTCGCCTTCGGCGTCCTGTGAGGCCGCGATGATCCCGGGCGAAGTCATCACCAGGGACGGCGATATCGAGCTGAACAAGGGCTTGCCGACCGTCACCCTGAAGGTCGCCAACAGCGGCGACCGGCCGATCCAGGTTGGCAGCCACTACCATTTCTTCGAGACCAACGAGGGGCTGAAGTTCGACCGCGAGCGTGCGCGTGGCATGCGCCTGGACATCGCCGCCGGCACCGCCATGCGCTTCGAGCCGGGGCAGGAGCGCGATGTCACGCTGGTGCCGCTTGGCGGCAAACGCGAGGTCTATGGATTCCAGCGGAAGGTGATGGGAAAACTCTGATGCCAGCAAGGATTTCCCGCGCCGCCTACGCCCAGATGTATGGCCCGACCGTCGGCGACAAGGTGCGGCTTGCCGACACCGAACTGTTCATCGAGGTCGAGAAGGATCTCACCATCCATGGCGAGGAGGTGAAATTCGGCGGCGGCAAGGTCATCCGCGATGGCATGGGCCAGAGCCAGGTGTCGCGGGCACAGGGCGCGGTCGACACCGTCATCACCAACGCGCTGGTCGTCGATGCAAGTGCCGGCATCTTCAAGGCCGATATCGGCCTCAGGGACGGGCGCATCGCGGCGATCGGCAAGGCCGGCAATCCGGACACGCAGGATGGCGTCACCATCATCATCGGCCCCGGCACCGAGATCATTGCCGGCGAAGGCAAGATCCTCACCGCCGGCGGCTTCGACGCCCACATCCACTTCATCTGCCCGCAGCAGATCCAGGAGGCGCTGATGTCAGGCATCACCACCATGCTTGGCGGCGGCACCGGCCCGGCGCATGGCACGCTGGCGACCACCTGCACGCCGGGGCCATGGCATATGGCCCGCATGATCCAGTCCTTCGACGCCTTCCCGATGAACATCGGCCTGTCCGGCAAGGGCAATGCCTCCCTGCCGGCCGCACTTGAGGAAATGGTACTGGGCGGCGCCTGTTCGCTGAAGCTGCACGAAGACTGGGGCACGACGCCGGCGGCCATCGACTGCTGCCTGTCGGTCGCCGACGACTACGACGTGCAGGTGATGATCCACACTGACACGCTGAACGAGTCAGGCTTTGTGGAAAATACAGTTGCGGCGATCAAGGGCCGCACCATCCACGCCTTTCACACCGAGGGTGCCGGTGGCGGCCATGCGCCGGACATCATCAAGGTCTGCGGCCTGCCCAACGTCATCCCGTCCTCGACCAATCCGACGCGGCCCTACACCGTCAACACGCTGGCCGAGCATCTCGACATGCTGATGGTCTGCCATCATCTGTCGCCGTCGATCCCCGAGGACATTGCCTTTGCCGAAAGCCGCATCCGCAAGGAGACCATCGCGGCGGAGGACATCCTGCACGACATCGGCGCCTTCTCGATCATCTCGTCGGACAGCCAGGCGATGGGCCGTGTCGGCGAAGTGGCGATCCGCACCTGGCAGACCGCCGACAAGATGAAGCGCCAGCGCGGTTCGCTGCCGCAGGAAACCGGCGACAACGACAATTTCCGCGTCCGCCGCTACATCGCCAAATACACGATCAACCCGGCCATCGCGCATGGCCTGTCGAAGGAGATCGGCTCGATCGCGGTGGGAAAACGCGCCGACCTTGTGCTGTGGAATCCCGCCTTCTTCGGCGTCAAGCCGGATATGGTGCTGCTCGGCGGCATGATCGCCGCCGCCCCGATGGGCGACCCCAATGCCTCGATCCCGACGCCGCAGCCGATGCACTACCGGCCGATGTTCGGCGCCTTCGGGAAGGCTAGGACCAACTCGTCGGTGACCTTCGTTTCGAAGGCCGCGCTCGAGTCCGGGTTGCATGGCAGGCTTGGCGTCGACAAGCAGTTCGTTGCCGTAGAAAACACGCGTGGCGGCATCGGCAAGCACTCCATGGTGCTCAACGACGCCACTCCACATGTTGAAGTCGACCCCGAAACCTACGAGGTTCGCGCCGACGGCGAACTGTTGACTTGCGAGCCGGCAACCGTGCTACCGATGGCGCAGAGGTATTTTCTGTTTTGATGTGAAGGGGCGATACAGCCGACCAAGCAAATCCGTTGCAGGCTGTTTCGCGACACAGCAATATGCGGTCACGAGCATCCGCATCGGGATCAAGCATGGCCACCGAAATAGCATCAGCCCACGACGTCTTTCCGCATATCCGCATCGTCATGGGCATGGTGATCGGTCTTGGTCTCGCCCGCCTGCTGTCCGGGGTCGCCCGCATCGTCCAGCATCCCGGCCAGTACCGGCTCTATACCGTGCATCTGGCCTGGGTGGCCTCGGTGCTGTTGATGCTTGTGCATTTCTGGTGGTGGGAGTTCGGGCTCTACACCATCGAGACATGGACGTTCGGCAAATACCTTTTCATCATCTTCTACGCCATCACGCTGTTCCTGCTGTGCGCGCTGCTGTTTCCGGATTCCATGCTGGACTACACCAGCTACGAGGATTTCTTCTATTCGCGCCGCGCCTGGTTCTTCGGCCTGCTGGCCGCGACCTATCTGCTAGACGTCATCGACACGCTGCTGAAAGGGCCGGAGCATTTCGCCCATTTCGGCAACGAGTACCTGTTCCGCACGCCGGTCTTCGTCGGGCTGTGCATCGCCGCGATCCTGGTGCGCGATCGGCGGTTTCACATTACCTTTGTCGCGGCCACTTTGGTCTATCAGATCTCGTTCATCCTGCGGCTCTTCGACACGATCGTCTGAGCGGCATTGGGCTAAGGTTCGCTATCGTCTAGGCTCGGTTGGAAAAGGCAGTTTGCATGTACAAGGCCGTCGGATCGCGCGGATCCCGGGTCAGCCGCGTTCTCTGGATGCTCGAGGAACTCGGGCAGCCCTATGAGTTCGTCGAGGTCAAGCTTCGCTCGCCGGAAGCCTATGCGCTCAACCCGTCGGGCAAGGTTCCTATCCTGATCGACGGCGATCTCAAGGTCACGGATTCGGCGGCAATCTGCGTCTATCTCGCCGACAAGCATGCCGAAAAAGACATGGGCGCCAATCCTGGGCTCGCCGGCCGCGCCGAGATGGATTCCTGGACGCATTTTGCCCAATCGGAGTTCGAAGCGCCGCTGTGGAACAAGTTGCGCCATCGCTTCCTGCTGCCGAAGGATGTGCGGGTCGATGTCGGTCCGGCCGCCGCGTATGATTTTGCCTCGGAGGTCAAGGCGCTGGATCGCCGGCTTGGTGATCGGCCGTTTGCACTAGGTGACCGGTTTTCCGCTGTCGATGTGCTGCTTGGCGATATGGGTGGCTGGGCACGCGCCGGCCGTTTCCCGATCGAATCCGATCGCGTCAGCGCCTATTTCGACCGCGTGCTGGCGCGACCCGCCCGCGCAAGGGCGCAAGCCAATGGGGGATCCATGAAATGAAGCTCGATATCCGCACCGACTTCACCAAATTCCCGCGTGCCGTATCCGTGCTACCAGCCGGCGAAGCAGGAGCAACCGTGCCTTATGGCCGTGCCGTGCTCGCCCATGACGAACGGCATCTGCGCCGCCGGGCCATCGAGCTTTCCGGCGGCGGCAAGGTGCTGGTCGACCTTGCCGAGCCCGTTGCCTTGAACGATGGCGACCGGCTGGTGCTGGAGGACGGTCGCCATGTCGAGATCATCGCGGCGCGAGAAGAGGTCTACGATATCCGCGCCCGCGATGGCGTGCATCTGACCGAGCTTGCCTGGCATATCGGCAACCGCCATCTGGCGGCGGGCATCGAGGCCAACCGCATCATCATCCTGCGCGATCACGTCATCAAGGCGATGCTCGAAGGGCTGGGCGCCACGGTGACCGAGGTGTCGGAACCATTCAGGCCGGTGCGCGGCGCCTATTCCGGCGGGCATGATCACGGCCATGCGGATGCCGAGGCGCATGCGCACAGCCATGCGGAAGGGCATTCCCACGCGCACAGCGAATCGCATTCGCACAGTCACGCCGGCCACCACCACGATCATGACTGACCAGCCGTCGAACATCGCCTTGCTGCGGCTGATGGCGTGGCTGTCGCCGGCCTTTCCGGTTGGCGGTTTTTCCTACAGCCATGGTCTTGAGCGTGCGGTGCATGACGGGCTGATCGTCGATAGGGAGAGTCTGGCCGGTTGGCTGGAGACGCTGGTCGAAATGGGCTCGGGCTGGAACGATGCGGTGCTGTTCGCTGAAAGCTGGCGCCGTGCGCGCGAAGATGGTGATCTCGATGAGATTGCAGCGCTCGCCGAGGCCCTGGCCGGCTCGCGCGAGCGTCACGCCGAGACCATGCTGCAGGGTGCGGCCTTCGTGAAAGCGGCTGCTGCCTGGCCAACCCCGGTGCTGCGACGTCTGCCCGCCGAATGCGCCTACTGTGTTGCCGTCGGCTCCATTGCCGGCGGCAATGGCATTGCGCTTCAGGACGCACTGTCGGCCTTCCTGCAGGCTTTTTTCTCCAACCTTGTCCAGGCTGCTATCCGGCTCGGCGTCGTCGGCCAGCATGCCGCAACGACCTTGCTCGCCGGTTTCGAGCCGTTGGCCCTGGCGACCGCCACGCGGGCTGCGGGCTCGACGCTCGATGATCTCGGCGGCTGCGCCTTCGTCTCCGACGTCATGGCGATGAAGCATGAAACCCAATACTCGCGGCTGTTCCGTTCATGATCATTCTCGCCTTCGCGCTTTCGTTCGTCTTGCTGCTGATCACCACACTGCATGTCTATTGGGGCATTGGTGGTATCTGGCCGGGCAGGGATGCCGCCTCCTGCGCCCGCGCCGTCGTCGGCTTTCGCGGCGTCGACGAGATGCCGACGCCCTTCGCCAGCTTCGCCGTTGCGGCGTGCCTTGCCTTGGCGACGCTGTGGCCGATGGCGCTCGAGGGCGTATTTGCCTCACCCTTTCCCAAGGAGGGGCTTGCCGCAACTTCGTTGCTCATCGGGCTGGTTTTCCTCGGGCGCGGCATTGCCGGCTTCACGCCGTGGTGGCGGCGGCTGGCGCCGGAACAGCCTTTCGCGCGGCTTGATGTCCGCTACTATTCACCGCTGTGCCTGTTGATCGGGCTTGGCTTCGCCGTTCTTGCCATCACGGAGTTCCCCGCATGACGCAGACCAATGGTCCCCTTCGCATCGGTATCGGCGGCCCCGTCGGCTCTGGCAAGACGACGCTGACCGAAAAGCTCTGCAAGGCGCTGCGCGACGAGTTCTCGATCGCCGTCGTCACCAACGACATCTACACCAAGGAAGACGCCATGATGCTGGCCCGGCTGCAGGCGCTGCCCGAGGACCGCATCATGGGTGTCGAGACCGGCGGCTGCCCGCACACCGCCATCCGCGAGGACGCCTCGATCAACCTGCAGGCGATCGCCGAGATGAACCGGAAGTTCCCGGATCTCGACATCGTCTTCATCGAATCCGGCGGCGACAACCTCGCCGCCACCTTCTCGCCGGACCTCGCCGATCTGACACTCTATGTCATCTCGGTCTGCCAGGGCGAGGAGATCCCGAGGAAGGGCGGCCCGGCGATCACCCGTTCCGACTTCCTGGTCATCAACAAGAGCGATCTTGCGCCTTATGTGAACGTCAATCTCGACGTCATGGAAAGCGATGCCGCCCGCATGCGCGGCAAGCGCCCCTTCGGCTTCACCGACCTGTCGCGCGGCAAGGGCCTGCAGGAGGTCATCGATTTCATCGTCGAACATGGCGGGCTGCGGACCCGTTCGGCCGCCTGACGCATCGTGGCGGTGGGGCGTAGTTCCTGCACCAACCGAAACCGGTTGCACGTGCATTCGGCGCACGGCATCCTGCGGTCTTTCACGGAGTATTCTCGATGAGCATCGCGCGCCTGCAGAAGGAAACGCTGACCAACCTGCCGTTCTACGAAGAGCGCGTCGATCTTGCCGCCGCCTTCCGCTGGACAGCGCGGCTCAACATGCACGAGGCGGTGGCCAATCATTTCTCGCTGGCCATCAATGACGACGGCACGCAATTCCTGATGAATCCCAACCAGATGCATTTCTCGCGCATCAAGGCGAGCGACATGCTGCTGATCGATGCCAATGATCCGGATACGCTCTCGGGCCCGAATGCGCCTGACCCGACCGCCTGGGGTCTGCATGGCGCCATCCATCGCAATGTGCCCCAAGCGCGCTGCGTCATGCATGTGCATTCGATCCACGCCACCGTGCTCGCTTCGCTGGCTGATTCGAGGCTGCCGCCGATCGATCAGAATTCAGCGACGTTCTTCAACCGTCACGTCGTCGATGCCCACTATGGCGGGCTGGCCTTCGAAGAAGAAGGCGAGCGTTGCTCGCAGCTTTTTGCCAATCCGAAGGACAAGGTGATGATCATGGGCAACCATGGCGTGCTGGTCATCGGCGATACCGTCGCCGACGCCTTCAACCGCATGTTCTATTTCGAACGCGCCGCCGAGACCTACATCAAGGCGCTGTGGACAGGCCGTCCGCTGCGCGTGCTCTCTGACGAGATCGCCGAAAAGACCGCCAAGGAAATGGATGACTATCCCGGCCAGGCCGACCGGCACCTTTCCGAACTCAAGGCGATCCTCGACGAGCAGGAGCCGGCCTACAGGAACTGAATATTCTTACCTCTCCCCGTTTACGGTAGAGGTGCCGGCAGGCGGATGAGGGTCGGCGCCGGCGTGGGCGGGTTTCTTCAGAGTCCTAATTGCTTCCGCAACTCTTCGGCGCTGTCGATGACGATGGCGCCGGGCGGTCCGGCCATCGGCGCTTCCGGCCAGAAGATCGTCTTCATCCCTGCCGCCAGCCCTGCCATGGCTCCCGTCCAGCTGTCGTCGACGGCGACCGCCTGCGAAGGGTCAACGTCCGCCAGCCAGGCGGCGCGCAGGAAGGGCTCCGGATGCGGCTTGCCTTCGCGCACGTCATTGCGGCTGACCGTCTTCATGCCGGGATAGCTCAGCCCGACCACCCGCAGATTGGCGTCGACGACCAGGCGGTCGGAATTGGACACCACCGCCTGCGCCACGCCAAGCGCGCGCAACTCGTTGAAGATCTCGATCGCACCGGGGCGCGGCTTCAGCGTCGCGGTCAGCGGCAAATAGTGATCGTATTTCCGGCTGATCCACTCGTCGAACGGCACGTCCAGGCCGAACTCGTCGCGCAGCATCTCGTAGACGGGCCATGCGGCGACGCCGAGCACCCGCTGATGCAGGTCGGCTGGCGGCGCGACGCCGGCGTTTCGCAGCGCCGCGATCAGGGCGGCTTCGTGCAGCGGCTCGCTGTCGACCAGCGTTCCGTCCATGTCCCAGAAAACCGCTTTCGGCGTCATGCTAGATTCCTCTTTGCGATTCCCTTAATGCATGTCGCCCAAAAGTGCTCGCGGTTTTGGGAACACGACATGCACAAAAATTCAGATCTGTGTCGCGAGATAAACCGCCGGACCCGCCCATGCGGTTCTTTCCTTCGTCTCTGGAATGGTTGCCAGGATACCATGCTCCATCGAAAGCATCAGGCAATTGCCCTGCTGATTGGCAATTGCGCGCCAGCGCATTCCCTGCGAGACTATAGCACCGTCTCGATATTCGGCGGGCTCTCTGGAGGCAGGACTTGAATTCCCGGCAGGACGGCGGCAGCAACAGGTTGGACGACGCGGCGCGCGCCGGCTGGCTTTATTATGTTGCCGGCAACACACAGGACCAGATCGCCTCCACGCTCGGCATCTCCCGGCAGACGGCGCAGCGCCTGGTGTCGCTGGCCGTGTCGGAAGGCCTGATCAAGGTCCGCGTCGATCACCCGATCGCCAATTGCCTCGATCTCTCGGCCCGGCTGAAGTCGCGCTTCGCGCTCGATCTGGTCGAGGTTGTGCCGAGCGATCCCTCTTCGTCCTCGACCACGATCGGCATCGCCGAGGCTGCCGCCGCCGAGATCGAGCGTCGCTTGCGCTCGCCGACCCCGATCGTCATGGCGATCGGCACCGGCCGCACGCTGAAGGCCGCGATCGAACAGTTGCCGCCGATGGAATGCCCGCAGCACAAGGTCGTGTCGCTGACCGGCAACATCTCGCCCGACGGCTCGGCCGCCTTCTACAACGTCATCTTCACCATGGCCGACAGGGTCAAGGCACGATCCTTCCCGATGCCTTTGCCGGTCATCGCCTCTTCGCCGGAAGAGCGCGAGATGCTGCTCAACCAGTCGATGATCCAGCCGACGCTGGCGCTTGCCGCCGAGGCCGACGTCACCTTTGTCGGCATTGGCGATCTCGGCCCCAAGGCGCCGCTCTATGAGGACGGCTTCATTTCGGAAGGTGAACTGAAGGCGCTGCAGAAGGCGGGCGGGGTCGGCGAAATCGTCGGCTGGGTGTTCGATCGTGATGGCCGCATGATCGACGGCATCACCAACGACCGCGTGTCATCGGCGGCGCTGCCGTCGCGCGAAAAGTCGCTGGTCATCGCGCTTGCCATGGGCGAACGGAAACTGCCGGGCATCCTCGCCGCCGTGAACCGGCGGCTGGTCAATGGCCTCATCACCGACGAGCGGACCGCATCCGCCCTGCTTGCAGCCGGCTGATCCGGGATAAGGCCAGCGAGGCTATTTGTGCCGCCCGAAAGGGTCGTTGCCATCGAGGAAACCCAGGTCACGCTGCAGATGCGGCGACAGGTCCCTGATATCGAGATGCGCCCGTTTCCGGATCGCGAACCAGCCAAATCCATCCGCAAGCCACGAAATCCAGCGATGATCTGGAGCGGGAGTGCACTTCTGCTGCGCCATGGTCATGATCGTCAACCTCCGCTATCCTGGACCCGAATGACGGGTTGACCCTGAATGTCGGTCCTGACGGTCGCCTTTGCCAATCGAACGTCGATAACGACCCATAAGGAGGCCTTATGCCGGACCTCGGCTCGCGACAGGTTTCGCAACTCCCTCCGCTGCAAGCGGTCAGGGTGTTTGAAGCGGTCGCGCGGCATCTTTCCTTCACCAAGGCGGCGGCCGAACTCGGCATGACGCAGGCGGCGGTCAGCTACCAGATCAAGGTGCTGGAGGAGCGCGTCGGCGCACCGCTGTTCCTGCGCCGGCCGCGACAGATCGCATTGACCGAGGCCGGGCAGCGCCTTGCGCCCGCCGTCAGCGAGGCCTTCGCCATTCTCGGCCAGGCCTACGCCGCGGCGCGCGGCGGGGCAGACGGGTTGCTGTGCGTTACCACGGTGCTGACCTTCGCCTCGAACTGGCTGGCGCATCGGCTGGGCTCGTTCCAGATCGCCCATCCCGCCCTTGCCGTGCGGCTGGAGACGTCGAGCCGGCTGACCGATTTCGCCCGCGAGGATGTCGATATCGCCATCCGCTCGGGCGGCGGCAATTGGCCGGGCCTTGAAGCGTACAAGCTGCTCGACGCCGATTTCACGCCGATGCTGAGCCCGAAGCTCGCGGCGAGCATAGGCGGCGTCAACGAGCCCGCCGATCTCCTGCGATTGCCGATCCTCGACCCCGGCGACATCTGGTGGAATCAGTGGTTTGCCACTGCCGGTGTCCACACGCACGACCTTGCCAGCCGGCCCGGCAGCAGCATGGGCGCGCAAGCCTATGAGGCCAATGCGGCCATCGCCGGCCATGGCGTGGCGATCCTGACCAGGGCACTGTTCAAGAACGAGCTCGCCGACGGTCGCCTGTTCCAGCCTTTCGACCTGGTCGGCGACGATGGCCATGCCTATTGGCTGGTCTATCCCGAAGCGCGACGCAATGTGCCCAAGATCCGCGCCTTCCGCGACTGGGTCCTGGCCGAGATCGCCTGCTGACAAAGGCCTTCGGCCAACGTGCTGAAATCCGGCAAGCCCTTCCGCAAATCATTCCTTGCCGTTCCAGTGACGGAACGAACCTGCTTCGTCATGCCCTCGTGCCCCGCCATTCGGCGTCATGTGCTGCGCTGCAGCATCGAATCCGGCTTGACATAATTAACGCCAAGTGAGTAATTGCTCAAAGCCAAGGCAAATGCTCATCTTGGTCCATGGGAGGAATTTGATGAAACTTCGCACGCTCACCTTGGGCTTGTGCTCGGCCAGCGCTTTAGCGTTCGCCGCACACGCCGAATCCATCACCATCGCCACCGTCAACAATGGCGATATGGTCCGCATGCAGAAGCTGACGGACGACTTCACCAAGGCGAACCCCGACATCCAGCTTCAGTGGGTCACGCTCGAAGAGAACGTGCTGCGCGAGCGCGTCACCACCGACATCGCCACCAAGGGCGGCCAGTATGACGTGATGACCATCGGCACCTATGAAGTTCCGATCTGGGCCAAGCAGAGCTGGCTGTTGCCGCTCGACAAGCTCGGCGCCGACTATGACGCCAAGGACATCATCCCGGCCATCGCCGGTGGCCTTTCGGTCGACGGCAAGCTTTACGCAGCGCCCTTCTACGGCGAGAGCTCCTTCGTCATGTACCGGAAGGATCTGATGGACAAGGCGGGTCTGAAGATGCCCGACGCGCCGACCTGGGACTTCATCCGCCAGGCCGCCGACAAGATGACCGACCGCGCCAATGGCGTGAACGGCGTCTGCCTGCGCGGCAAGGCCGGCTGGGGCGAGAACATGGCCTTCCTGACGGCGATGTCGAACTCCTTCGGCGCGCGCTGGTTCGACGAGAACTGGAAGCCACAGTTCGACCAGCCCGAGTGGAAGAAGACGCTGCAGTTCTATGTCGACCTGATGAAGGCCGACGGCCCCGAGGGCGCATCGTCCAACGGCTTCAACGAGAACCTGGCGCTGTTCCAGCAGGGCAAGTGCGGCATGTGGATCGACGCCACCGTCGCCGCGTCCTTCGTCTCGGATCCGAAGAACTCGACCGTTGCCGACAAGGTCGGCTATGCCTTGGCGCCAGACAATGGGCTGGGCAAGCGCGGCAACTGGCTATGGGCATGGTCGCTCGCCGTTCCCGCCGGCACCAAGAAGGCTGACGCCGCCGAGAAGTTCGTGTCCTGGGCAACCAGCAAGCACTACGCCGAGCTCGTCGCCTCGAAGGAAGGCTGGGCCAACGTGCCTCCGGGCACGCGCTCCTCGCTCTACGCCAATGCCGACTACCAGAAGGCGGCTCCGTTCGCCAAGATGACGCTGGACTCCATCAACGCGGCTGACCCGACCCATCCGACCGTCAAGCCGGTGCCCTATGTCGGCGTCCAGTTCGTCGCCATTCCTGAATTCCAGGGCCTTGGCACCACGGTTGGCCAGCTCTTCTCGGCGGCGCTTGCCGGCCAGTCGAGCGTCGACGATGCGCTGAAGCAGGCTCAGGACGCGGCCACCGCGACCATGACCGAAGGCGGTTATATCAAGTAAGGCTCCTCCCGGTGCCGAATGCCGGTCGCATACCATGACCGGCAACGGCCGCCCGAGTTCCCAGTTCGGGCGGCCGCCTTTATAGTCCCAATTCTGAAAATTCAGTCTGACCTTGAAGGGTGACCGTCATGGCTACTCAGCAGACCCGTTCGCTTGCCCGTTTCATGATGGCGCCATCCGTGGTGTTGCTGCTGGTGTGGATGATCGTCCCGCTGGCGTTCACGCTGTGGTTCTCCTTCCAGCAATACAATCCGCTGAACCCGATCCGTGACGGCTTCGTCGGCTTCTCCAACTACGCCCTGTTCTATTCCAACCCGGCGTTCCTGCAGTCGATCCTCAACACGCTCACCATCGTGGTCAGCGTGCTGCTGATCACGGTGATCGGTGGCATCCTGCTGGCGCTGTTGCTCGATCAGCCGATGTGGGGACAGGGGATCGTGCGCATCCTCGTCATCTCGCCGTTCTTCGTCATGCCGCCGGTGGCCGCATTGGTCTGGAAGAACATGATCATGCATCCGCAATACGGTGTCTTTGCCGATATTGCGCGCTTCTTCGGCGCCCAGCCGATCGACTGGTTCGGCCAGCATCCGCTCACCGCCATCATCATCATCGTCGCCTGGCAGTGGCTGCCCTTCGCAACGCTGATCCTCTTGACCGCGCTGCAGTCGCTTGATGGCGAACAGAAGGAAGCCGCCGAGATGGACGGCGCCGGCTTCGTCAGCCGCTTCATCTATCTGACGCTGCCGCACATGTCGCGCGCCATCACCGTCGTCATCCTGATCCAGACGATCTTCCTGCTGTCGGTCTATGCTGAAATCCTCGTCACCACCAATGGTGGCCCGGGTTACGCCTCCACCAACCTGCCGTTCCTCGTCTATCAGAAGGCATTGCTGGAGTTCAAAATCGGCCAGGCATCCGCCGGCGGTATCATCGCCGTCATCCTCGCCAACATCGTCGCCTTCTTCGCCATGCGCGCCGTCGGCAAGAACTTGGACAAATAAGGGAGGGTACGATGTCGCGTGCGCTGAACCACCCCCACTCCGTCCCGCTGCGCGGGACACCTCTCCCCCTGCCCGGGGGAGAGGAAACGCCTGCATCGAAGCCGCGCCCTTCCTCTACCCCGTCGATCGGGGGAGAGGTGGTTTGCGCAGCAAACCGGAGTGGGGGTCGACCTTGCCGCCAACATCGCCCATACGGGAGGACCTGATCATGGCACGTGCAGTCACCAACCGGCACAAGACGATCGCGACCGCGGCCGCCTGGATCGTCGCGCTGCTGATCTTCTTCCCGATCCTCTATACGATCATCACCTCGTTCAAGTCGGAGCAGGAGGCTATCCAGGGCTTCAGCCTGATCCCCTCGGGAACGTTCGAGAGTTATTCCGAGGTCCAGGCGCAGAGCGGCTATTTCAAGTTCTTCCTCAACTCGGTGATCCTGTCGGTCGGCTCGACCATCATCGCTTTGCTGGTCGCCATACCGGCGGCCTGGTCGATGGCCTTCTCGCCGACCAAGCGGACCAAGGACATCCTGATGTGGATGCTGTCCACCAAGATGATGCCGGCGGTCGCCGTGCTGTTCCCGATCTACCTGATCTTCCGCAACCTCGGCCTGCTGGATTCCCGCATCGGCCTGATGATCATGCTGATGCTGATCAACCTGCCGATCGTGGTGTGGATGCTCTACACCTACTTCCGCGAGATCCCCGGCGAGATCCTCGAAGCGGCCCGCATGGACGGGGCATCGCTGTGGAACGAGATCATCTATGTGCTGACGCCGATGGCAGTGCCCGGCATCGCCTCGACCATGCTCTTGAACATCATCCTGGCCTGGAACGAGGCGTTCTGGACGATCCGGTTGACCACCACCGACGCCGCGCCGCTCACCGCCTTCATCAGCTCCTTCTCCAGCCCGCAAGGCCTGTTCTGGGCCAAGCTTTCGGCGGCCTCGACGCTGGCCATCGCGCCGATCCTGATCATGGGCTGGTTCAGCCAGAAGCAGCTGGTGCGCGGCCTGACCTTTGGCGCAGTCAAATAATGGGCGGTGCCGTGAAGTAGCGGCAGGCACGGTCAAACACGAGCAAAAAGACGACGGACAATAACCCCTCGGGGAGGAAACCATGGGAAACATCACGCTCAAGAACGTCTCCAAGTCCTTCGGGGCGACGTCGATCATCCCCGGCCTCGACCTGGTGATCGAGAACGGTGAGTTCGTCGTCTTCGTCGGCCCGTCGGGTTGCGGCAAGTCCACGCTGCTGCGGCTGATCGCGGGCCTGGAGGACACCAGCGGCGGCACCATCAACATCGATGGCCGCGACGTCACCGGCGAGGCGCCGGCCAAGCGCAAGCTGGCCATGGTGTTCCAGTCCTATGCGCTCTACCCGCACATGACGGTGGCCAAGAACATCGGCTTCCCGCTGAAGATGGCGGGCGAGGATCAGGCGACCATCGACAAGAAGGTGAAGGACGCAGCACGCGTCTTGAACCTCACCAATTATCTCGAACGCCGTCCCGGCCAGCTCTCCGGCGGCCAGCGCCAGCGCGTTGCCATCGGCCGCGCCATCGTGCGCCAGCCCTCGGCCTTCCTGTTCGACGAGCCGCTGTCCAACCTTGATGCAGCGCTTCGCGGCACAATGCGGCTGGAGATCAGCGAACTGCACCACCAGCTCAAGACCACCATGGTCTATGTCACCCACGACCAGGTCGAGGCGATGACCATGGCCGACAAGATCGTGGTGCTGAACGCCGGCAACATTGAACAGGTCGGCTCGCCCATGGAGCTCTACAAGACCCCGAAGAACCTGTTCGTCGCCGGCTTCATCGGCTCGCCGAAGATGAACCTCATCGAAGGCGCGCCCGCCGCCAAATACAGCGCCAAGACCATCGGTGTCCGTCCCGAGCATATGCAGATTTCGACGACGGCCGGCGACTGGAAAGCGGTCGTCGGCGTCGCCGAGCATCTCGGCTCCGACACGTTCCTGCATGTGCAGGCGGAAGGGGTCGGTCCGTTGACGGTGCGCGCCGATGGCGAACTGGCCGTCCGTCACGGCGACACGATCTACCTGACGCCCGACAAGGCCAAGCTGCATCGCTTCGGCCCCGACGGCAAGGCGATGGCGCAGTGAGGCTGAACGGCAAATCGGCGCTGGTCACGGGATCGGCGCGCGGCATCGGCAGGGCCTTCGCCGAAGCCTATGTGCGCGAGGGCGCCACGGTCGCCATTGCCGACATCAATCTGGAAGCAGCGGAAAAGACGGCTGCCGAGATCGGCGACAAGGCCTACGCGGTCAAGCTCGACGTCACCGATCTCGTCTCGATCGAGGCGGCGGTGAAGGCCGTCGAGGAAAAGACCGGCGGGCTGGACATACTGATCAACAATGCCGCCCTGTTCGACCTGGCGCCGATCGTCGAAATCACCAAGGCGAGCTACGACAAGCTGTTTTCCGTCAATGTCGCCGGCACGCTGTTCATGCTGCAGGCGGCGAGCCGCTCGATGATCGCGCGGGGCAAGGGCGGCAGGATCATCAACATGGCGAGCCAGGCCGGGCGGCGCGGCGAGGCGCTGGTCGGCGTCTATTGCGCCACCAAGGCCGCCGTCATCTCGCTCACCCAGTCGGCGGGGCTCGACCTGATCAAGCATCGCATCAACGTCAACGCCATCGCGCCGGGCGTGGTTGATGGCGAGCACTGGGATCACGTCGATTCCCTGTTCGCCAAATACGAAAACCGCCCCAGGGGCGAGAAGAAAAAACTTGTCGGCGAGGCGGTGCCTTATGGCCGCATGGGTACGGCGCAGGACCTCACAGGCATGGCGGTCTTTCTCGCCAGCGAGGACGCCGAATACATCGTCGCCCAGACCTACAATGTCGATGGCGGCCAGTGGATGAGCTGAGGGGGATGGCCTCTGTTGCTCGTTCCTCCACGGGTAGCAGAGGCCGCTATCAAGATGAAATGCCGCACTGACCTTGGGACGTGTGGCACCCCGACCTTGTTCTCGTGAACGAAGGCCGTAGCCCGGCCAAAAGGGTAAAAACAGATGACCGTGAAACTCTCCTCCTCCAATCTCTCCAGGCTGCCCGCCAAGGTCGCCGGTCCGAAATACGACCGCTCCAGCCTGAAGGCCGGCATCGTGCATTTCGGCGTTGGCAATTTTCATCGTTCGCACCAGGCCGTCTATCTCGACGATCTGTTCAATTCCGGCATCGGCCATGATTGGGCACTGGTCGGCGCCGGCGTGTTCGAGGGGGAGAAGGTCGGCCGCGTCAAGCTGGAAGAACAGGATTGGCTGACCACCGTGGTCGAGCAGGACAGCGGTCACATGAGCGCCCGTGTCACCGGCGCCATGATCGATTTCCTGATGCCGGGTGATGCGGCTGGCACCATCGAGCGTTTGGCCGATCCGGCGATCAAGATCGTCTCGCTGACCATCACCGAAGGCGGCTATTTCATCGATCCGGCTTCCGGCGTGTTCAACCCGACGCATCCCGATATTGTCGCCGACGCTCAGCCAGGTGCGACGCCCAGGACGGTGTTCGGCATCATCCTCGCCGGACTGGTGCGCCGCCGCGACGAAGGCACCGCGCCGTTCACCGTCATGTCCTGCGACAACATCCCCCACAACGGCCATGTCACCTCGGACGGCGTCATAGGCCTCGCCCGGCTGATCGACGAGGACCTGGCGAACTGGGTCAGCGATCATGTCGCCTTTCCCAATGGCATGGTCGATCGCATCACGCCGGCCACCACCGACCGCGAACGCGGCATTCTGGCTCAAGATTTCGGGCTGGAGGACAACTGGCCGGTGTTCTGCGAACCGTTCCGGCAATGGGTGCTGGAAGACCATTTCACCGCGGGACGCCCGGCGCTGGAGAAGGTCGGCGTGCAGTTCGTCAAGAATGTCGCGCCTTACGAGCTGATGAAGATCCGGATCCTCAATGGCGGCCACGCGACCATCGCCTATCCCGCCGGCCTGATGGACATCCATTTCGTCCATGAGGCGATGCAGGAACCGCTGGTCAGCGGCTTCCTGGCAAAGCTCGAGCGCGAGGAAATCATCCCGACCGTGCCGCCGGTGCCGGACACCGTGCTGGAGGAGTATTACCAGCTCATCGAGAGCCGCTTCTCCAACCCCAAGATCGGCGACACCGTGCGCCGGCTGTGCCTCGACGGCTCCAACAGGCAGCCGAAATTCATCATTCCGACCATCGCCGACAGGCTGAAGGCGGGAAAAGGCGTCGCCGGCCTCGCGCTGGAGTCGGCGCTCTGGTGCCGCTACTGCTTCGGCACGACGGATTCGGGCGCTGTCATCGAGCCCAACGACCCCAGCTGGGACCGCCTGAAGGCGACGTCGAAGGCGGCGAAGGATACGCCGGCCGCGTGGCTCGCCATGGAGGACATCTATGGCGATGTCGGCCGCTCCACTGTCTTCGCGCAAGCCTTCGCCCATGCGCTCGACGTGCTGTGGTCGAACGGCGCGCGCGCTACCCTGACGCGCTACCTCGCCGGCCAGCTCTGAGAACCATTCCAGGCCATGGCGCCCGAACTGGTCATCTTCGACTGCGACGGCGTGCTCGTGGACAGCGAAGGGCTCTCCGTCTCCGCCCTGCTCGGCATGATCAAGCTTGCCGGTGGCACCATCGACGAGGATACCGCCTACGAGCATTTCCTCGGCAAGAGCATGAAGAGCGTCCGCGAGATCCTTGGCCGTGACTTCGGGCTTGATATCACCGACAGGCAGCTGACCGAGATGCGCGTCGAGCTGATGCGCAGGTTTCGCGAGGAACTGAAGCCGGTGGCAGGCGTCAGGGAGATGCTGCCGAGGCTCGTCACGCCCTGCTGCGTCGCCTCTTCCGGAACCCTCGACCGCATCCGCCACGCACTCGACGTTACCGGGTTGCTGGGCCTGCTGGAACCGCATCTGTTCAGCGCGGCCATGGTCGCGCGAGGCAAGCCAGCGCCCGACCTCTTCCTGCACGCCGCCAAGGCCATGGGTGCTGAACCACAAAATTGTCTGGTTATCGAGGACAGTCCGGCGGGCGTCGAGGCGGCGCGGGCGGCGGGCATGCACATCTTTGCCTTCACCGGCGGCTCGCATGCCGGCCAACCGGCGCTTAAAGCACGGCTTGCGTCGATGCAACCGGACTTTATATTCGCTGACATGCTGCAATTGCCCGATCTCATTGCAGGCCTGGGAGCGAGAGTCAGAGCATCTTGACGAAACAGTTTGTTTGCGCGGTCGATGTCGGCACCGGGAGCGCCCGCGCGGGCATTCTCGACACAAGGGGCGCCTTGCTCGGCCGCGCCGAACATCCGATCGCCATGAATCAGCCGAAGCCGGATCACGCCGAGCATGATTCTCGTGATATCTGGTCGGCGGTCTGCACCGCCGTGCGTGCCGCCCGGGCCAAGGCAGGCGTCGCCGCCGAGGATGTCGTCGGCATGTCCTTCGACGCCACCTGCTCGCTGGTTGTGCGAGATACGCATGGCGGCCAGCTCAGCGTCTCCGTCACCGGCGACAAGCGCTGGGACACCATCGTCTGGCTTGACCATCGTGCCATTGCCGAGGCCGACGAATGCACGACAAGCGGCCACGCCGTGCTCGACTACATCGGCGGCGTCATGTCACCGGAAATGGCGACGCCGAAGCTGATGTGGCTGAAGCGAAACCTGCAGAAAACGTGGAATGAAGCCGGCTATCTATTCGATCTGGCCGATTTCCTCACGTGGCAGGCGACAGGCTCACTGGCCCGGTCGCAATGCACGCTGACCGCCAAATGGACCTATCTCGCGCATGAAGAAACCGCGTGGCAGCGCGACTTCTTCGACATCGTTGGTCTTGGCGACCTTTTCGAGCACGGCAACCTGCCGGAGAAGGCGAGCCCCGTCGGCGCCGATATCGGCCCGCTGACCGCGCGGGCGGCAGCGGAGCTTGGCTTGACGGAGAAATGCCGCGTCGGCGCCGGGGTCATCGATGCCTATGCCGGCGCGCTCGGCGTGCTCGGCGGCTTTGCCGGCGACGCTGAGAATATCGGCCGGCATCTGGCGCTGATCGCCGGCACATCGAGCTGCGTCATGGCGATGTCACCGGATCCGCAGCCTTTCGCCGGCGTCTGGGGTCCCTACTATGGCGCGGCGCTGCCGAAGCTGTGGCTCTCGGAAGGTGGCCAGTCGGCCACCGGCGCCTTGCTCGACCACATCATCCGCTGGCACGGCGCCGGCGGCGAGCCGGACGCCGCCATGCACGCCAAGATCGCACGACGCGTCGCCGAACTGCGCGCCGCCGAGGGTGACAATCTCGCCGCAAGGCTGCACGTGCTGCCGGATTTCCACGGCAACCGCTCGCCGCTCGCCGATCCGCATGCCGTCGGCGTCGTCAGCGGGCTGACGCTGGATTCCTCCTTCGACAGCCTGTGCAAGCTCTACTGGCGTACCGCCGTCGGCATCGCGCTCGGCGTACGCCATGTGCTGGAGGCGCTGAACGAAAACGGCTATCTGATCGACACGCTGCATGTCACGGGCGGCCACACCAAGAACCCGCTGCTGATGGAGCTCTATGCCGACGCCACCGGCTGCACGGTGATCGAGCCGCTGGCCGACGAAGCCGTGCTGCTCGGCACCGGCATGGTCGCCGCAACCGCCGCCGGGCTTTTCCCCGATCTCAACGCCGCCTGTCTTGCCATGCAGCAGGGCGGCCGGACACGCGCTTCGAACCCGGCCTCAGGCCCGCGCTTCGAGCGCGACTACCGGATTTTCCTGGAGATGCACCGGCAAAGACAGATGCTGGATGCCATCAGGTAGAGCCCAACCGGCGACATCACCTCAGCAATGATACGCCGGATTTCGCATCGAACAGATGAATGCTGGTTTCGTCGATCGTGTAGCGCACGCGGCTGCGAATAGCCGGGCATTCGCGGCTTGGCACCAGCGCACTGATTTCCTTGCCGCCCAGGCTAAATGTCACCAGCGCATCGTTGCCATGAAACTCGATCAGGTCCGCCGTACCCTGCAGAAGGTTGCGACCATCATCGTGGGCGGCCGTCTTCAGGTCGGGAGGCCGGATTCCGAGGACGGCCTGTTCGATGCCGCCGAGACTGAAGCGGGAGCCTTCGATGGAAAAGACCGTTCCGGCGGCGGTCAATGTCCATTGGTTGCCGCTTCGGCCGACCGTCACGTCGATGAAATTCATGTTCGGCGTGCCGATGAACCCGGCCACGAAGAGGTTGCCTGGCCGCTCGTAGATCTCCGCCGGCGAGCCGATCTGCTCGATCCTGCCGTCGCGCAGCAGCACGATGCGGTCGGCGAGCGTCATCGCTTCGAGCTGGTCGTGGGTGACATAGACGGTGGTCGTCTTCAGCGACTGGTGCAGCCTGGCGATCTCGACGCGCATGTGGTTGCGCAGCTTGGCGTCCAGATTGGACAACGGCTCGTCGAACAGAAACACTTTCGGTGTCTTGATCATGGCGCGCGCGATCGCCACGCGCTGCTGCTGCCCGCCGGACAGTTCGGCCGGCTTGCGGCCGAGATAGGGTTCGAGGCCCAGCGTCTTCGAAACCGCTTGGACACGCTGCTGTATCTCGGCCTTCGGTACCTTCTGCCGCTTCAGGCCGAAGGCGATGTTGTCGAAAATCGTCATATGCGGATAGAGCGCATAGTTTTGGAACACCATGGCGATACCACGGTCGCCCGGATCGAGATCGTTGACCACTTTGCCGCCGATCGAAACCTCGCCACCGCTGATGTCCTCAAGCCCCGCCAGCATCCGCAGCAAGGTCGACTTGCCGCAGCCGGAAGGCCCGAGGAAAACGACGAACTCGTGATCCTCGATCGACAGGTTCAGGTCGCGGATGACCGTGGTTGCGCCATAGGATTTGGCGACATGGGAGCAGACAATCGCGGACATGGTCGTTCAGCCCTCCTCGCCTGACATCAGTATCTGCAGCTTGACGTCGTCGGGGCGTGCCGATGCCGCGCGTTCGAACGCCTCTATGCTGTCGCCGAAAGCATAGGTGCCGGTGATCAGCGGATTGAGATCGACCTTGCCCGACGCGATGAGCTGCAGCGCGCGGTCGAAGATATTGGCGTAGCGGAACACGGTTTCGATCCGCACTTCCTTGGAGATCGCAGCCGGCACGTTGATGTCCACCGGTTCGACGGGGAGGCCGACCAGAACGACCGCGCCGCCCGGGCGCACGATGTCGAACAGGTTGGCGAATGCCTTTGGATTGCCGCTGGCCTCGAACACGATGTCGGCACCCCAACCGTCCGTCGCCACCCGGATGGCATCGACAAGCGACTGCTCGCCGATATTCACCGGGACGATACCGGGATACTGCGCGGCGATCTTCAGCTTTGGCGCGGAGAAGTCGGAGATGAACACCCTGGAGCAGCCGCCGGCGAGCGCCGCAAGCGCGATCATGATGCCGATCGGCCCGCAACCGACGACAACGGCCACGTCGCCCGGAACGATGCGCGCGCGGGCGGCCGCCTGCATGCCGATGGCGAAGGGCTCGACCATCGCCCCCTCGGCGAACGAGACATTGTCCGGCAGCCTGTAGGTGAACGCTGCCGGGTGGACGGCATAGGGCGCCAGCACGCCGTGAACCGGCGGCGTCGCCCAGAAGGTCACGTCCGGGTCGACATTGTAGATGCCGAGCTTCGTCGCTCGCGACGACATGTTCGGCACGCCCGGCTCCATGCAGACGCGGTCGCCGACCTTCAGCGTTCTGACATTGGCGCCGATCTCCACCACAGTGCCGGACGCTTCGTGCCCGAGCACCATCGGCGCGCGCACCACATAGCTGCCGATCGCACCATGGGTGTAGTAGTGCACGTCGCTGCCGCAGACGCCGACCGTATGGATGGCTATCCTGACGTCGTCAGGCCCGACGTCGAGCGGCAGCGCGATGTCGCGCAAGGACAGCTCGCCCTTCTTCTCAAGAACCAATGCCCGCATCGTATCGTCCTCGCTTCAAGTCTTTTTCTGCCGGAAAACGGAATTCAGGAAGCCGCTGAGCACGCCGAGAAACAAAAGTGGCGGCAGCGACAAAAGCACCACCGAGGCGTTCAGGATTCCCCACGGCACGTTCATGCCTTGCTGGGACAGTTCCGAGGCGACGATCGGCAAGGTCTTGGCGTTCGAACTGGATAGCATCAGCGCAATCAGAAACTCGTTCCAGACCAGCACGAAGCTGAAGGCGACCGCACCTATGAGCGAGCGCGCCGCGACCGGCAGCGCGATCTTCCAGAACACCGAATAGGCGCCATAGCCGTCGACAAAGGCGGCTTCTTCGACCTCCTTGGGCACGGCCTGGAAGGCGGGAATGGCCAGCCACATGATCACCGAGATGGTGAGCAGCGAATAGGTGACGATCAGCGCGGCCAGCGTGTCGTAGAGCCCAAATTGCAGCCAGATCACCATCAGCGGAATCGCCACCGCCACCGGCGGCAGGAAACGCAGCGACAGCACGAAGAACTGGATGTCGCCGGCCCAGCGGTTCGGGTAGCGGGCCACCGCATAGGCCGCGGGCAGGCCGAGCACGATGCCGATCAGCACTGCGACGCCGCAAGCGACCATCGAATTGTAGAGGCCGGTCATGACGCTGTCGCGGCCGAGAATGTAGCTGATGTTGGCAAGCGTCGGCGTGAACACCACGCGCGGGACGCGGGTGATGATGTCGACATTGTTCTTCAGCGAATTGAGCGCCGTCCACAACAGCGGAAACACCGCCATGAAGCCGGCAAACGCCAGCACGGTCTTGCCGATCAGGCGGCCGGGCCTCATGATTGCACCCGCTTCCACAGCATGGTGAAAGTGATGACGGTGGCAATCATCATCAGCACGGCCATCGCTGAGGCATAGGACACTTTGCCCGACTCGATGAACCCTTGCGAGAACGCGTACATGTCGAGCGTTTCGGTGGCCACGCCCGGTCCGCCCCTTGTCATCACATAGATCAGGTCGAAGGAACGCAGCGACTCGATCATCTTGACGAACATCAGGCTGATCAGCGGCGCCTTGAGCATCGGCAGGGTCACGTAGGCATGGATCTGCCAGCGCTTGGCGTGGTCAAGCCGGGCCGCCTCGATCGGCTGGGGTGGCAGGGTCTCCAGTAGCTTCAGCACGATGACGGCGAAGAACAGGCCCCATTGCCAGACATCGACCGACGCGACGGCGAACAGTGCCGTTGACGGCTTGGACAGAGGATCGAAGATCAGGCCGCCGGTCAGCAGCCGATAGGGGTAGGTGGCGATGCCGTAGAGCGGGTGGTAGGCGAATTTCCACACGAAGGCCGCCGAGACGCGCGGCAGCAGGACCGGGATGATGAACAGCAGGCAATAGACATTGCGCAGGCGCGGCGACGCGACCTCGAACATCAGCACGCCAAGGCCGATGGCAACGGCCATCGTCGCGATGACGGTGACGAACTCCCATTTCACCGACACCCATACGGCGTTCAGGAAGCGGCGATCGAAAAACAGGTCGGCGAAGTTCGAGAACCAGACATAGGAATAGTCCGGAGAGCTCAGCTCACGGTTCTGCAGGGCGATGATGATCGCATAAAGCGTCGGCACCATCGACAGCACCAGCAGGATGAGGAGCGTCGGCACAACGAAGGTGACCGGCAAGGATGAACGTCGAGGCATCTGTATGATCTCGATTGCGTCTCAAAGACCTGCGACACGCAATCCCGACATTCGATCGAATGCCGTGGACCGCGCGCCGCAGGGGGAGGATGGCTTATTTCTTCACCAGCTGATTGGCATAGGCATCAAGCTCGTTGAGGCTGCCCTTGATGTCGGTGCGCGTGCCGGCAACCAGTTCCTCCAGGATGATGCCCCAGCGGTCGCCGAGATCCGGCCAGCGCGGGTCCTGCCAGAAGTTGACCGCCGTGACCTTGCCCGTCGCGGCCAGCGCCTGGCCGAGGTCGGCGCCGTAGATATCGGCGAATTCCTTGCTGGCCAGGATGCTGGTCCGGTTCAGCTCACCGAACTGGTGGGCGTCGAGCCGGCGTTTCTCATTCTCCTTCGACGTCGCCCAGGCGATGAACAGGCCCGCGCATTTCTTCGAAGCATCGTCGGCATTGGCTTTCGCCGCGATGGCAAGGCCATGGCCGTAGCCGCCGCCGGGTAGCGGCGAGGGCGGCGGCAGGAAGCCGATCTTGCCGACCACCTGTGACGTCTTCGGATCGACCGCCATGCCCGACAGCGGCGTCGACTCGACGAGGATGGCGACCTGGCCGGACAGGAACGCGCCGGTCGATTCATCCCAGCTGCCGGTCTGCGTGCCCGGAGCCGAATCCTTGAACAGCTTCAGATAGGTCTCGGTCGCCTTGACGGCGGCGTCCGAGTTGAAGACCGGCTTGTCGCCGTCGAACCACTGGCCGCCATAGGCTTTGAAGAAGGGCATCCAGCGCCAGACATTGGCGCCCGAACCGCGTGCGCCACGTAGCGCAATGCCATACATGCCCTTGTCCGGATTGGTCAGCTTCGGCACGTCGGCGATCAACTCGTCCAGCGTCTTCGGCGGCTGGATGCCCGCGGCTTCCAGCACATCCTTGCGATAGACCATCAGGTCGCCGCCGCCGGTCAGCGGTGCGAACCAGACCTTGCCGTCATAGGTGGCGACCTTCTGGCGGCCCGGATCGAAGTCGGCGTAGTCATAGTCCGGCGGATAGTAATCGGTCAGCGGCACGATCCATTTCGACGAGGCAAACAGCGCGACGTTGGCCTCGTCGACATAGTAGACGTTGTAGTTGCCGACGGTGGATGCATCGGCGCGCGATTTGGCCCGACGGTCGTTCTCGTTCAGATAGTCGATCTGGAAGCTCGCGCCGGCAAGTTTCTGGAACTCGGCCTTCGAGTCCTCCAGAAGCGTCAGGCCGTCGCGTGGCTGTGCCAGAACCTTGACCGGCGCCGAGCAGACCGGCGCCTGTGCCAGGGCGATGGTGGAAACGGTAGCGGAAAGCATAAAAGCTGCGCTCAAGCTCGCAGCGAGCCGAATTGGTTTCATGGTCGTTCTCCTCCAGGAACACTTCGCGGGAAGCCGAAGCCCTCGGATTATGCGATCCTCACCATCGCCCGAGTGACATGCCACCCATCGCCAAGATGCGGAGTTGCAGCAGACGTTGCTAGAAGCATCGTTGCATGCGACCTGTACTTTTATGCATTGTGCGCTGCAAAATACTGGATCCGGATGCGGAGCCCATCACATGAGTATCGATCGGGTCTGAAACGGTCTTTTCAGGAAGCGCTTATGCGCGAAGTGTCAGCCGCTGGCGTGACAGCCGTCGATAGGATGACGGCGTCATCCGGTGCTTGCGCATGAAGGCCCGGTTGAAGTTCGAGATGTTCATGTAGCCGACCTGGAAACAGATGTCGGTGATCGGAATATCGGTGTCCGCCAAGAGCTTGCAGGCCTGCCAGAGTCGGAGCTTCGCAAGGTGGTCGCTAAAACTGTTGCCGGTGTTCTTCTGGAAGAAGCGCGAGAATGTGCTTTCGGTCATGCCGGCGATTTCAGCCACGTCCGGCAACTTCAGATCGTCGGTGAAATGCTGGAACAGATAGGTCAGCGTGCGCTGGATGATGTCCAGCGACGCAGCATCGAGAAGCGGCGAGAAATCCGGCGAAGACAACAATTCATATTCATCGGTCCGGGCGAGAAGATCGACCAGGCGCAGGAAGAGACAGAACCTGCCTAGCCCGCTAACCTCCCCCATCCGCTCCATCAGTTCGGCGCCTTCCAGCGCCGTCCGGCCGTGAAAGACCATGCCGCGCAACGATCGTTCGAGAAACGGCTCCAGTTCGCGCAGTTCCGGCAACAGGCCCGCCGAGCCCCGTAACCTCTCGGCGTCGAATTGCAGGACGATGTCACGGCCCTGGATCAACTCGCCCGGCTGCACCGCTGTCACCCAATCGTGCGGCAGCCCGCCGCCGACAATGGTCAGGTAGCCCGGCCCGAACTCGCCGATATGGTCGCCGACCAGCACCACGCCGGAAGACTTTCTTAGCAGGTGGATCTCGTACTCCGGATGGAAGTTCCAGACATTGCGCTCCCACGGATAGTCGTCGAGCCGCCAAAGGAAACTCTCGCTTGCCTCGGTGACGATATGCTCGAAGGCCGGCGCCGTCCGGGGGATGGCGGCCGTGTTCTGCCTGCGCCTGAACTGCATCCTGGATGTCCTCCCGGCACATTCGGTCGTCGAACCTGCCCCCGCGCAATTCGTAGCAGCCTGTTGCTTACTTGTGAAACAGCCGGGCCATGTTCCGAGATGGGAGCCGGCTTCCGGCCTTTGGCGACGGGGCGCGATCGGTGGCCAATATCCGCGATCGAAACCGGTATGCGAACCACGGAAAACACTGGAGTTATGCGGACCTCAGGCCTCGGCGGCGACCAGGTGCCCGTTGCCAAAATCCTGCAGGATCAGCTTCATCGGCGCCTCGCCGATCTTGCGGGTGGCGCTCGGGATCTCCTGCTCGAGCCGGGCGAAGCGGCTCCTTCGCCTCGCGGGATCGGGCACCGGCACGGCTTCGATCAGGCGTTTCGTGTAGGGGTGGCGTGGGTTGGTGAAGACCTGGTCGCGTGTGCCCATCTCGACGATCTGGCCGAGATACATGACGGCGACACGGTCGGAAATATTCTCGACCACCGCCATGTCATGCGAAATGAACAGATAGGCGACGCCGAACTCGCGCTGCAGCTCTTTCAGCAAGTCGAGCACGCGCGCCTGCACGGAGACGTCGAGCGCCGAGACGCTCTCGTCGGCGATGATCAGCTTCGGCCGTAGCGCCAGCGCACGCGCAATGCAGACGCGCTGGCGCTGACCGCCTGAGAATTCGTGCGGATAGAGTTCCATCTGGTCGGCCGTCAGGCCGACGCGCTCGAAAAGCGCCGCCACACGCTCTCTGCGCTCTTCCTTCGAAGCGATGCCGTGGATCACCAGCGGCTCGGCGACGAGGTCGCCGACGCGCATGCGCGGGTCGAGCGAGGCGAAGGGGTCCTGGAAGATCATCTGCACGTCGCGGCGCACCGCCTTGCGCTCGTCGCGGCCAAGACCCGACAGGTTGCGCCCGCCAACGACGATGTCGCCGCTGTAAGGCACCAGCCCGGCCAGCGCCTTGGCGGTCGTCGACTTGCCGCAGCCGGACTCGCCGACCAGCGCCAGCGTCTCGTTCGGTGCGATCGAAAAGCTGACGCCTTCGACGGCGTGGACACGGCGGTTGACTCGGCCGAAGAAGCCGCCATGCAGGTCGAAGCGGACATGCAGGTCCTTGACCTCGGCGACATTTGCCGATGCCGCCGCTTCAGTGTCCCTGGATTCCTGTCGGCCAACGCCGGCGCCGATGCGCGGCACGGCGGCCAGCAATTCCCTGGTGTAGGCGGCCTGCGGCCGGGCAAAGATGTCGGCGGCCTTGCCTTCCTCGACCATGCGGCCATGCCGCATGATGATGACGCGGTCGGCCATTTCGGCGACCACGCCCATGTCGTGGGTGATGAGGATGACGCTGGTGCCACGTTCGCGCTGCAGGTCGCGCAGCAGTTCCAGCACCTCGCCCTGAACGGTGACGTCGAGCGCCGTCGTGGGCTCGTCGGCGATCAGCACGTCGGGCTCGAGCGCCAGCGCCATGGCAATCATCACGCGCTGGCGCATGCCGCCGGAGAGCTCGTGCGGAAACTGTTTCAGCCGGCTTTCGGCTTCGGAAATACGCACCGCCTTCAGCGCGTCGATGGCGCGCCTGCGCGCCTCGGCTGGCGACAGGCTGGTATGCGCCTCGATGGATTCGGTCAGCTGGCGGCCGATCGACAGCACCGGGTTCAGCGATGTCATCGGCTCCTGGAAGATCATTGCGATGCGGTTGCCGCGGATGCGCCGCATCTGCCGTTCGTTGAGACCAGTCAGTTCGGTATCGCCCAGACCCTTGTCGTGAAGCCGGATCGTTCCGGCGGAGATGCGGGCCGCCGGCTGCGGCAGCAATTGCATGATCGCCAGCGACGTCATCGATTTGCCGGAGCCCGATTCGCCGGCAATGCAAAGCGTCTCGCCGCGCGAAAGCCGCAGCGAAAGACCGGACACGACCTCGCGCTCACCATCCTCGCCGCGCACGCTGACGCAGAGGTTGGCGATGTCGAGGATTGTTTCGCGAGCTGAGGTCATTGGGAGTGTGGTCCGGAGAGGAATTTACTCCGGCACGCCCCCCTATGGCCTGCCGGCGATCTCCCCCGCAAGGGGGGAGATCGGAGGTCACCCCGGCTTTCGCCAATCACCACCGCCTGAGAAAAGGCGCAGCGGACAAATTGCCAATCTCCCCCCTTGCGGGGGAGGTGCCCGGCAGGGCAGAGGGGGGTGCCTTGGCGCCGACGCAGCATCATTCAAACACGCAGCGCGGGAAGTAGAACGACACCACCCAGTTCGGCATGTCGACGATCTCGCTGATGCGCAGGTCGCCGCAGACCGAGGCCAGCATATAGGCTTCGACGGGGTCGATCTGGTAGCGGCCGGCAAGCAGGTCGACCATCTGGGCGACCGCTTCCTTGGCGCCCGCCATCAGGTCCGGCCCGATGCCGGTCGTCACCTCATAGCCCTTGGCGTCGAGATGGCGTGTCACCGGCCCGGGCGTGGTGAAGCGCGGCGTCTTCAACCTGGCGTCCTTGACGAGATCGAGTTTGAGCACGACGTCCATCGGGCTTTCGATCGCCGTGCCGCAGACCTCGCCGTCGCCTTGCGCGGCGTGCGTGTCGCCGACCGAGAACAGGGCGCCCGCCACTTCGACGGGCAGGTAAAGTGTAGTGCCGGCGGCGAGATCGCGGATGTCGAGATTGCCGCCGACACGCCGCGGCGGCACCACCGAGTGATGGCCCTTTTCACCCGGCGCATTGCCGATGGTGCCGGCAAACGGCTTCAGCGGCACGCGACCGTTCTTGCCGAACAAAGCCGGCTCGAGCGAGGCGGGATCGTACTTCCAGATGTTCAGCGCCGGCTCCTTGAAGTCGTCGGCGAGCAGGCCGAATCCCGGAATGTTCGCCGTCCAGCCGAAGCCGGACGGTTTGAACATCTCGATCGTCACCTTGAGCGCATCACCCGGCTCGGCGCCGTCGACGAAGATCGGCCCGGTCACCGGGTTGATCTTGCCGAAGTCGAGCTTGGCGATGTCGCCGACCGTGCTGCCCGGCGTCAACTGGCCGCCTGACGAATCGAGACACTGGAATTCGATGGTCGAACCGGGCGCCACCGTCTCGGCCGGGACGAAGGAATTGTCCCAGCCGAAATGATGGTGGCGCCCGTGGATGGTGTAATCGCAGTTATTGCACATCTTTTACGTACACATTGTCATAGTTGATCGGGATATGGACCGGGTCGACATAGAGGTTGTCGGCGCCGCCCATGCGCGCGGATTTCATGGTGAAGCGCTGCTCGTTGAACACCGGCGCCCAGGGCGCGTCCGCCATCACCTTTTCATAGATCGCGCTCCACATCTTGTCGCGCTCGCCGGCCTTGGCCGGGTCGACCATGGCGTCGGCCTCGGCCGCCTTGGCGTCGAGATCCTTGTTGCAGTACCACGACCAGTTCCAGCCGCCCGGAACAGCACCCGCGCAGCCGAGGATCGGGCCGTAGAAGTTGGACGGATCCGGGAAGTCGGCGATCCAGGCCATGCCGCCGGACCAGATCATCGGCGCGCCGGCCTTATCGCCGCCGGCGGCGATGACGTTGGCTTGCGCCAGCGACTGGATGCTGGCCTTGATGCCGATCGCCGCCAGATCCTGCTGGATCGCCTGGGCGATACGCGGGTTCGGGTCGGTGTTCATGACGAACAGTTGCGTCTCGAAACCATCGGCGTGGCCGGCCTCGGCCAGCAGCGCCTTGGCCTTGGCGACGTCATAGGGATAGCCCTTGAATTCCTTGTCGTAGCCCGGCATCGACGGCGGCAGCGGCTGGTTGGCCGGCACGGCGCGGTTGTTGATGATCTGGACGACGCGTGCCTTGTTGATCGCCATGTTGACGGCCTGGCGCACCTTCACATTGTCGAAGGGCGCCATGGTGGTGTTCATGGTGACATAGCCGGTGTGCAGTTGGCCGCCCTCGACGACGCGCGCCTTCTGCTCGGGATCGGCCATCACTTCCTGGAACTTGGCCGGCGGAATGCCGTCGCCGGGCACGTCGATCTCGCCCTTCTGCAGGCGCAGCAGCGCCACGATCGGCTCCTGGCCGATTTCGAAGGTGATCTTGTCGAGATGCGGCAGGCCCTTGTGCCAGTAATCCGCATTGCGCTCGAAGACGATGCGCTGTCCCAGCGTCCACTCAGCGAGCTTGAAGGCGCCGGTGCCGACCGGATGCTTGCCGAAATCGGCGCCATATTTCTCGACCTCTTCCTTCGGCACGACATGCGAGAAGTTGATGGCCATGACATGCAGGAAGGTGGCGTCGGGGCGGGTCAGCTCGAACTTGACCGTATAGGGATCGACGACGGTGACGCCGGAGAGGCTTGTCGCCTTGCCGGCGGCGACATCGTCATAACCCTTGATCGAGCCGAAGAAGCCGGCGCCGGGGCTCTGCGTCTTCGGATTGGTGACGCGGTCCAGCGAATATTTCACGTCGTCGGCGGTCATCTCGCGGCCATTGTGGAATTTCACCCCATGGCGCAGCTTGAAGGTGAAGGTCTTGCCGTCGGGCGAGATGTCATAGCTTTCGGCGAGATCGGGCTTCAGGTTGGTGGTGCCCGGCTCATAGTCCATCAGCCCGTCGAACAGGCTCTTGATCATCGACCAGTTCTGCCAGTCATAGCCGATCGCCGGATCGAGGGTCGCGACATCGTCCTTGTAGGTGATGGTGATGGCGCCGCCCTGCTTGGCGTTGGGATCGATCGTGTCTTCGGCGCGAACGCTTGTCATGCCGAGCATCAGCGCCAGCGCCGATGCCGCCACGGTGGAGGCCAGAAACTTCTTCATTTTATGTTCCCTTTCATTGGCTTGTTTTCTTGGTTTCATCTGAGCTTGATGCTCATCTCAGTTTGATACGGGGGTCGATGAAGGGCGCGATGATGTCGGCCAGGAGGTTGCCGAGCACGATGGCGCAGGCCGAGACCAGCGTGACGCCCATGATGATTGGAATGTCGACGCGCTGGATGGCCTGCCAGGCGAGCTGGCCGATGCCCGGCCAGCCGAACACGCTTTCGACCACCACGATGCCGCCCATGAAGATGCCGATGTCGATGCCGATCATGGCGATCACCGGCAGGATGGCGTTGGGCAGGGCGTGGCGGAAGAGGATGGCGCGGCGCGCCAGGCCCTTGGCGCGCGCGGTGCGCACATAGTCCTGCCGGAGCACGTCGATCATCGACGAGCGCATCATGCGCGCGTACCAGCCGGCGCCGAGTATGCCCATGGTCAGCGACGGCAGCACCAGGTGGCGCCAGGTCCCGTAGCCGCCGATCGGAAACCAGCCGAGCCGCACGGCAAACACGTAGAGCAGCAGCAGGCCGACGACGAATTGCGGCGCCGACACGCCGACGAAGGAGGCGACCATCAGCGACTGGTCGGTTGCGGTGCCGCGCTTGATGGCCGCGATGAGACCCATGGTCAGGCCGATCGCCAGTTCGCACAGGATGGCGCCGACCATCAAAAGCAGGCTCGCCGGCAGCCGCGAGACGATGAGCTCGGTGACCTGCGAGCGCTGGATGTAGGAGCGGCCGAGGTCACCGCTGAGCAGGCTGGTCAGGTAGTGCCAGTACTGGACGACGAAAGGCTGGTCGAGGCCGAGCTGGCGGCGGATATTCTCGACGGTTTCGGGCGTGGCGCTGCGGCCGGCGATTTGCCTCACGGGATCGGCGGGCAGCAGATAGAGCAGCGCGAAGGTGATCAGCGAGACGCCGAGCAGGATCAGCGCCGACTGGATGATGCGGCGGCCAAGATAGGCGATCATGCCCGGCCTCTTTGCGTCGGGTCGAGGATGTCGCGCAGCGCATCGCCGATCAGGTTGAAGGCCAGCGCCAGCGCCAGGATCGCCGCACCCGGGAAGAACACCAGCCAGGGCGCTGCCTGGAAATAGGTCTGGTTCTCGAAGATGATGTTGCCCCAGGATGCGGTGGGCGGCTGCACGCCTATGCCGAGGAAGGAGAGCGTCGCTTCCAAAAGCACCGTGGTCGAGATGCCCAGCGTGCCCCAGACGATGATGGTCGGCAGCAAATGCGGCAGGATGTGGCGAAACAGGATGCGCGGTGCGCTGGCGCCGATGGTGCGCTCGGCGTCGATGAACTCGCGCTCGGACAGCGAACTGGTTTCCGTGTAGATGACGCGTGCCGTCTGCACCCAGTTCACCAGCGCGATGACCATGGCGACGATCCACAGGCTCGGCTGGAACACCGCCGCCAGACAAATCGCCAGCAGCAGCGCCGGAAAGGCCATCATCAGGTCGGTGAACCGCATCAGCACGCTGCCGATCCAGCCGCGGAAATAACCGGCGGTCACGCCGACCAGCGTGCCGATCAGCAGCGCCACGCCATTGGCGACGACGCCGATGATCAGCGATGTGCGCGCGCCGTAGAGGATGCGCGTCAGCAGGTCGCGGCCGAGCAGGTCCGTGCCCAGCCAGAAATGAGCGCTCGGCGGCAGCGGCGAGCCCTCGATGGTCAGGCCGTCGAACATCTGCTCGTTGGGATCATAGCCGGTCAGCCACGGCGCCAGGATGGCGCCACCCACCACGATGGCGACGATCAGCAGGCCGATCAGCGCCAGCGGACGCTGCAGCAGCCGACGCCAGACGCCGGCCCTTGGCTTGCCCGGCATGCGCGCTGCTGCCGGAAGATCAGGCGCGATGGGATTGGTCATCGCTGCCCTCCTTATCCGTCATCGCCACGATGCGGCGCGCGGCCTCCTCGATGCTGATCTGCCAGCTCATGGCCAGCGAGCGCAGCTGTGCGTAGGCGCGGCCGTCTTCCGCGCCTTTCGACAGCGCCTCGACCGCGCGCACGATGGTCTGTCGCTCCGCGACACGCTGGCGAAGCGCTGCAATCTCGCTAGCCAGGTGTTTTCGCGCTTCAAAGCTCTGGCGCGCGATCAAAAGCGCGCTGTAGACGCCGGCATTGCCGACCGGCTTCAACAACTGGGCATCGGCCTTGTGCGACAGCGCCCATTCGATGCGGCCCGGCGCCTCCGAGCCGATCAGCGCCACCAGCGGCATCGGCGCCTCGCCCGGCTTCCAGGGAAACTGTTCGTCGAAGCCGAGGTCGGCGTCGAAGAAGACGAAATCGGCGGCCAGCGCCTCGGCCGGCAGCTCCGGCCAGCAGTCCACTGTGTTCAGGCCGATGGCCGACAATTGCCGGGTGATCGCCTGCACCGTCGGATGCGGGCGATGCAGGACGAAGGCCCTGGCGCCGCCCAGATTGGGAATGCGTGTCCTGGTCACGACACCACCCTCAGGCGCGGGCGGCCGAACGTCTTGGCGGGGTCGTAGCGCGACAGATACGGGTCCGGCGCAACCTCGTCCTCGCGGCTGACGACTTCGAAGAACCCGTCCGCGATCCGGCCGATGATCACCGGCAGCGTCGCGTGCTGGGTGTTGGCGTCGATGGCGATCGGTCCAAGCCGGGTGGAGAAGCGCCGTTCGGCGAAAGCTTTTGAAAACTCCGCCGGACCGGCCTCAGGATCGCGGGAAAGCACGTCGGCCATCACTTGCACGGACGCATAGGCGGATGCCTCGAAGGACGAGGCGAAGGCGGCTGGCCGCGGCGCGAAATACGGCCCGACCGACAGATGTCCTTTGCCGGATTCGCCGATCGCCGGCAGCTCGCCTTCGGTGAGGTTGCAGGAGATGACGGGACAGGTTTCGGGGCTGAAGGCCGCATCCTCACCCGCCAGCTCGCGATAAGCAGCCAGGAAGGCATAGGACGATGTGCCGATCAGGTTGTTGAGGATGAAGTTCGGCCGCGTGGCCCGGATTTCAGCGATCAGGCGCGACACGTCGGTCTCGCCGATGCGCAGATAGCGCTCGCCCAGGACCTTGCCGCCGGCATCCGCGATCAGGTCGCGCGCGACGCGGTTCATCTCCCAGCCCCAGATATAGTTGGAGCCGAGCAGGAAGCCGTTGGCGCCGAAGCGCGGCACGACATGGGCCATCAGCGGCACCAGGTGCTGGTTGGGGCAAGCGTGCATGTAGACGACGTGCTCGTTGGCCTCGAAGCCTTCATAGGGGCAGGCGTACCAGAGCATGCCGCCCGCCTTCTCCAGCACGGGGATCGTTTCCTTGCGGCTCCAGGAGGTAACGCAGCCGACGACATGGCGGGCGCTGCTCGTCTTGAAGATGTCCTCGCACAGCGTCGCGTAGCGGTCGGCATTGCTTTGCGGATCGCGCTCGACCGGCACCAGTTCGATGCCTGAGCTGCGGTCGGCGTTGATGTCGGCGATCGCGCGCATCGCGCCCATCCGGCACGCATCCGACACGAGCTGATAGCTGCCCGAGCGGGAATAAAGGATGCCGATCTCGATACGCCGTTTCAAACGAGGCCCCAAAATGAACAATGCCCCGCAGCCGCCGCCGTGGAAGGCGAGGCATACGAGGCATTCTTGCCGTCCGGCGGTCAGAGCCGGTATTTTCGATCAAAGCGCGATGCGCTTCGGAAACTTTCTTTCATTAGCCTATTCGGAACGGCCCGCCAGTCAAGCGGTAAAGTGCCGCGCCTGGGGTGCCAACCCTGGAATGCCGCTGTGCTCTCAGTCCGGGAATCTTTGAGAGAATATTCCCGGCTATCCGATCGTTTGGGGAACAGCGTTCTTTGATAAAATCGATAGAGTTTGTGATTTTGTGATCAAGCTCGGGCAATCCGCCCGGCTGCCACGACTTGACAACCACAGAGATCAATCATGTCCGACTTCAGAAACACTTTGCCCTCTCTCTTTGCGTCAACCCTTACAAGGCGCGGTGGTCTTGCGTTGCTGTTCGCGTCAGCGGTCGCCCTTGGCGGCCTGGTGGCGCCCAAGGCGTCGTTCGCCGAGGACAAGAAGGCGATCAAGGTCGGCATCATCAGCGGCGAGGACGAGGATGTGTGGCGCGTCGTCACCGCGCAGGCGGCCGAAAAGGGCCTCACCATCGAGACCGTGGTGTTCAACGATTACACCCAGCCCAACGAGGCGCTGGAGCGCGGCGAGATCGACGCCAACGCCTTCCAGCACCAGCCCTATCTCGACAACCAGATCAAGACGCAAGGCTACCATATCGTGCGCGTCGGCTATACCGGCGTCTGGCCGATCGGCCTTTACTCCAAGAAGTTTACGAAGGTCGCCGACCTGCCCGAGGGCGCGGTCATCGGCGTGCCCAATGATCCGTCCAATGAAGGCCGGGCGCTGCGTGTGCTGCAGAACGAGGGCGTGATCAAGCTGAAGGACGGCACCGGCATCCTCGCCACCACCGCCGACATCGCCGAAAACGCCAAGAAAGTCGTGATCAAGGAGCTGGACGCCGGCATCGTCGGACGCTCGGTCGAGGATCTCGACGCGGCCGTGGTCAACACCGACTGGGCGCTGAAAAGCGGCCTGACGCCGGAAAACCGCATCGCGCAGGAGCCCATCGCCGACAACCCGTACCGCAATTTCATCGCGGTGAAGGCCGGCAATGAGAACGAGGCCTGGGTGAAGACGCTGGTGGCTTCCTACCAGAACGATGCGGTGAAAGCCGAGTTCGACAAGGTCTACAAGGGCACGGGCCTGAGCGCCTATTGAGGCCGTCAGCGTCGACGCGCCTGGTTCGATAACGATTGCGGTCCGCGCTCAACGCGCGGGCCGCGATCGTGTTTCCGGCGGGCTGAATAGGGAGCACATATGAACCAGCATTTCATCGCAACCGCTGATGGGAAGCCGGCCACGGCCGGATCCGCGGAGGATGTCGTGCGCCTTGTCGACCTGAAGCGCCGCTTCGGCGCCACGGCGGCCCTGGACGGCATCTCGCTGACCGTGCGCAAGGGCGAGATCCTCGGCATCATCGGCCGCAGCGGCGCCGGCAAATCGACGCTGATCCGCTGCCTGAACGGTCTGGAGCGACCGGATTCCGGTCAGGTCTTCATCGAGGGCCGCGAGATCAGCCGGCTCGGCGAACGCGACCTGCAGCCGCTGCGGCGACGGATCGGCATGATCTTCCAGCACTTCAACCTGCTGTCGGCCAAGACCGTCGAGGACAATGTGGCCCTGCCGCTGAAGATCGAGGGCCGCCCCAAGGCCGAGCGGCTGGCGCGTGCGGCCGAACTGCTCGACCTCGTCGGCCTATCGGAGAAGGCCAAGGCTTACCCAGCGTCGCTGTCGGGCGGCCAGAAGCAGCGCGTCGGCATTGCCAGGGCGCTGGCAGCGCGGCCGGCACTGCTGTTGTCGGACGAAGCCACCTCGGCGCTCGACCCGGAGACGACGCGCTCCATCCTCGCCCTACTCAAGGACATCAACCGCCGGCTTGGCCTGACCATCCTGCTGATCACCCACGAGATGGAGGTGATCCGCTCGATCGCCGACCGCGTGGCGGTGATCGACGCCGGACGCATCGTCGAGGAGGGGCCGGTCTGGTCGGTGTTTGCCGATCCGCGCTCGGATATCACAAAAAGCCTGCTCGGCGCCATCCGGCCGCAGCTGCCGCCCGAACTGGCAGCCCGTTTGGCGCCGTCGGCCGGCGCTGAAACCATCCTGCGTGTCGACGTGGCAGGCGAGGTCGCGAGAGGTCCATTGCTCTCGGATCTGGCGGCAATCGTCCCTGGTCCATTCCGCCTCGTCCATGGCGGCATCGACCATATCCAGCAGCAGCCCGTCGGAACGCTGTTTCTCTCTGTCCCCGGCAGCGATGCAAGGCATCTCGCCGAGGTGATCACATTCCTGAAATCCCGCCAGGCGCGGGTGGAGGTGCTTGGCCATGTCGCCGGTTCTGTTTGAGCTCCTTCTGCGTTCGATCTGGGAGACCGTCCTGATGACCGGCGCCTCCGGCCTCATCTCGCTGGTCTTCGGCCTGCCGCTGGGGCTGGCGCTGATCGCCACCGAACGCGGCGGCATCGCCGAAAGCCTGTGGGTCAACCGCGCGCTGGGTGCGGTCATCAACGGCTTCCGCTCGGTGCCTTTCATCATCCTGCTGGTGGCGCTGATCCCGGTGACTAGGCTCATCGTCGGCACCTCGATCGGCACCTGGGCGGCCATCGTGCCGCTGTCGATCGCCGCCACGCCCTACTACGCGCGCATCGCCGAAGTGTCGTTGCGCGAGGTCGACCACGGCTTGATCGAGGCGGCGCGCGCCATGGGCGGCAATCGCTGGACCATCATCCGCGAGGTGCTGGTGCCCGAGGCGCTGCCCGGCATCGTCGCCGGCTTCACGGTGACGTTGGTGACGCTGATCGGCGCCTCGGCCATGGCCGGCGCCATCGGCGCCGGAGGGCTGGGCGACCTCGCCATCCGCTATGGCTACCAGCGTTTCGAGACGTCGGTGATGGTCGCCGTGGTCATCGTGCTGATCATCCTGGTCTGCGGCATCCAGTGGGTGGGCGACCGGTTGGTGGCGCGGCTGGATCGGCGGGGCTAGGGAGCAATCTTACCGTTGGCGCCGCCCCTCACTGTCCTGCCGGACATCTCTCCCCGTAGAACGGGGAGAGATGGGCTGGCCGCAGCGCTGGCGTTCTTCCTGCAACGCCAATGGCTTGCGAAGTCGGTGATGAGAGCGCCCCTCTCCCCGTCACTATACGGGGAGAGGATGCCGGCAGGCAGGTGAGGGGCAGCGCCGATAGCTGGCCACTATGACGCTGTAGGAACTATTCGCCTGCCAAGCCCAGGCTACCCCCGCAACCGCGCCCCTTCGGGATCAAAGAACGGCATCGGCGCCACCACCGCGCGGGTCGGCACGCCATCGATGTCGATGCTGAGTTCGGTGCAGACGGCCGTGAACGGCAGCCGCAGATGCGCGGTCGCCAGCACCTTGCCCAGCGAATAGCCATGGTCGCTGTAGGTGACGACGCCCGCGTCCTCGCCGTCAGCCAGAACCCGGGCATCCGTAGCAGCCGGCTTGTCACCGTCGAGGATCAGTCCGGTCCAGCGTTCATCGAGCCCCTTGTCGCGGATCTTGAGCAAGGCTTCGCGGCCGATGAAATCGCCCTTGTCGAACTTGATCCAGCGATCGAGCCCGACATGGAACGGCGTGCGGGTCTCGTCCATGTCGATGCCGTGCGCCGGATAGGCCTTTTCCAACCCCAGCGTGAACATCGCCAGCACGCCGTAAGGTTTCAAACCGAAATCCCCGCCAGCATGCATCAGTCTTTCCCAGACTGAGGCCGCCTCGTCGGCCGGCACGAACAGTTCGAAACCGAGTTCGCCGGTCACCCCGGTGCGCGAGATCAGCAGCTTGGTGTCGCCGATGCGCCCTGAGGTGAATGCCCAGCGCTTCAGCCCGTCCAGATCGGCATCCGAAACCAGCGCCTTCAGCAGTTCGCGCGAGCGTGGGCCCTGGATGGTCGGGAAGGCGACGGCCGCTGTGATGTCGGTGACATAGGCCTTGCGCCCCCCGGCATGATGCTGCAGCCAGGGCAGCATCTTCAGGCGATTGACGGAGCCGGTCACCAGCATGAAGTGCTCCGGCGCCAGCCGGAACACGGTGAGGTCGTCCATGATGCCGCCATCGTCGCGGCAGATGGTGGAGTAACGCACCTGCCCCGGCTTCATCGCGGCGGCGTCGTTGACGATGACATGGTTGACCAGCGCCTCGGCGTCCGGCCCCTTGATGTCCATCTTTCCCATGGTGCTGAGATCCTGCACGCCGACATTCCTGCGCGTGTTCAGATGCTCGTCGGCAATGCCGGAATAGTACTTGGCCGAGATGAAATCGCCGCCGACCCGACCCATGGTCGCGCCCAGTCCGACAATGCTGCTGTAGAAAGGGGATCGCCGCTCAGCCAAGAAAATCTCCATTATTTAATTGCGGTCCAGAGACTGTTTCGAAACTCGCTCTGGTGAGCCATATGACGGTGATTTCGAGAACCGGAGCGCAGCGGACATTTGGGTCCGTGAGCACCGGAAGCGCAGAAATCGCCTTCAGATGGCCGCCAGAGTAGAGTTTCCAAACGATCTCAGTTGCCGTAGACATCGAAGGCAAAATACCTGTCGTTGATGTCCTTGTATTTGCCGTTGGCGCGCAGCGTATCTATTGCCGCATTGAGCTTGTCGGCCAGCTCCTTGTTGCCCTTCTGCAGCGCGATGCCGACGCCGGGGCCGTGAATGGCCGGGTCGGCCGTCAAGGTGCCAAGCAGCTTGCAGCAGGCGCCGTCGGGCTTCTTCAGCCATTCTGTCAGGATGATCGAGCCATCCATCATCGCATCAAGCCGGCCATTGGCCATGTCGGTGCGGGCGTCGTCGCCGGTCGGATAGGCCTTGATGGTCGAACCGCTGTATTTCTGCTCGGCGAACTTCTGGTGGATGGTCGCGGTCTGCACGCCCAATGCCTTGCCCTTCAAATCGTCCGGCGACGTGCCGGTGATGGTCGAATCCTTCGGCACCGCGATGGCCGGCGGCGTCTGGTAGTATTTGTGGGTGAACTCCACCTTCTCGGCCCGCTCGGGCGTGATGGTGATGTTGATGATCGCATCGAACTTGCCGGCCTGAAGTGCGGGGATCGAGCCGTCGAAATCCTGCACGATGAACTCGCACTCGGCCTTCATCTCAGCGCACAACGCCTTGCCGAGATCGATGTCGAAGCCGCCCAGCGTGCCGTCGGCATTGGCATAGTTGAAGGGCGGATAGGCGCCCTCGGTGCCGATCCTCAGCTTCTTGTCCTGGGCGGAAGCGGCCCCCGTGGCCAGCGCAAGGGCGACGGAAGCGGCAAGCACGAAACGACCGAAAAGACGCATGTTCCAGATCTCCGTTGACCCGGGAAGTCTACGGGCTTTCAAGCTCTCGGCGGAGACGGAAACGACATGCGCTGCGGCGATCACGGCGCGGCGAGAGCGCTGCTCAGTCCAGTCACGTCCCTTGTGCCGTGACCCCGAACATGTCTCGGGCCTGCTCGGCCGTATAGTAACCAAGCCTGACGTCCTGGGCGACCAGGTCCGGGTCGCGCTCGCGCGGATCGCCATAGCCGCCACCGCCTGGCGTGCCGACGCGCACGCGGTCGCCGGCCTTCAACGCGATATCCTGTTCCTTGGAGAGGTGCGGCGGCACATGCGCCTCGCCATCGCGAAAGACGGTCACCGTGTTGACCGCGCCATCCCGGCCGCCGAGCGCGCCCTGCGGGCCAAAACGACCATGGTCCATGACGAAGGAGGCGCGGGCGTCGCCGCGCAGGATTTCGACCTCATAGGCGAGCCCGAAACCGCCGCGATGCTTGCCGGCGCCGCCTGAACCCTCACGCAAGGCATAATGACGATAGAGCACCGGAAAGGCCTGCTCCATGATCTCGACCGGCGGCGATTTTGAGATGCCGATGGTCGAGCAGCCATTGGTCAGTCCGTCATGGCCAGCATTGCCGCCATAACCGCCGCCGGAGATCTGGTACATGACATAGTCGCGGCCGCGCGCCGGATCGTTGCCGCCGAGCGCGAAATTGCCGCTGGAGCCGGCGGGAGACGCCGTCACCTTGTCCGGCAGCGCCTGCACCATGGCCGCGAATACCGCCTCGGCGATGCGCTGGGAAACCTCTGCCGCACAGCCCGATACCGGGCGCGGATACTTCGCATCAAGGAAGGTGCCTTCCGGCCGCTTGACGATCAGCGGCTCAAACGCGCCGGCGCTGATCGGCACATCCGGGAAGATATGGCGCATGGCGAGATAGACCGAGGACAAGGTCGTCGCCAGCACGCTGTTCATCGGCCCGGCGCAGGGCTTTGACGAGCCGGCGAAATCGAAGGTCAGCGTATCGCCCTGCTTCTCGACGGCGAGCGCGATGGTCAGCGGCTCGTTCACCACGCCGTCGGAATCCACAAACGCCTTGGAATGGTAGGTTCCATCAGGAATGTCTGATATGTTGGCGCGCATCTGCTCGGCGGCACGACGGCGTAGTTCGGCGATCGCCTCGACGACGGTTTCGTCACCGTAACGATCCAGGATTCCATTGAGCCGGTCCTGGCCGATCAGCAGCGCCGCCGCTTGGGCGCGGATGTCGCCGATGCGCTGGTCGGCGACGCGGATGTTCGAGCAGATGATGGCGTAGATCTCGCGGTCGAGCACGCCCTTCTTGAATAGTTTTACCGGCGGCAACCGCAGGCCTTCCTGCTCGACCGCCGTCGCGGAGGCCGAGAAGCCGCCGGGCACCGAGCCGCCGATGTCGGGCCAGTGGCCGGTGTTCGACAGCCAGCAGAAGATCTTGCCGTCCCGGTAGACCGGCATGGCGAAGCGCACATCCATCAGATGCGTGCCGCCGAGATAAGGATCGTTGACGATGTAGATGTCGCCGGGCTCCGGGGCCAAGCAGCGGCCATCGGTGATCATCTCGATCACCGTGCTGGTCGAATATTGCATGACGCCGACGAACACCGGCAGGCCTTGGCTGCCTTGCGCGATCAGCGAGCCATCGACGGCCGAATAGATGCCGTCGGAACGGTCATTGGCCTCGGCGATCACCGGCGAGAAGGCGGCACGCGAGAAGGTCAAATCCATCTCGTCGCAGACCTGCTGCAGCGCTGCCTGGAGAACCGAAAGCGTGATGGCGTCGAGCTTCATCTCATGCCTCGCCAATGTCGATGATGATGTTGCCGTCGGCGTCCGCGCGTGCCCGGTCGCCGGGCTCGAGCACGGTCGTCGCGTCCATCTGTTCGAGGATCGCCGGCCCTTCGATCACGGCATCGAGCGGCAGCTTTTCGCGTGAGTACACCGGCGTATCGTGCCATTGGCCGGCGTACCAGACCGGCCGGATCTCGCGCCGCGCTTCGTCCAGCGTCTTGGCGCGCCCGGCCGGGTCGATCAGTCGTGACAGGTCGATCGCCGGACGCACGCCGGTCACCGACGTGTTGAGGTTGACCAGGTTGGCGCGGATTTCCGGCAGTTCGACCTTGAAGCGGGCGAAATAGGCTTTTTCGAACAGCTGCTGCAGCGTTGCGCGCGTCACCGACGACGACGGCAGCGGCACGTTGATGATATGGGTCTGGCCGACGAACTGCATGTCGGCGGAGTGGGTGACACGGATCGTCTCCGGCTTCACCGCTTCCTTGCCGATCAGATCCTCGCCTTCGTTCCGGTGCCGTTCCAATACAGCGTGAAGCTGGGCTTCGTCTAGCATGGCTACCGGTTGGTTGACCGTGTTGACGAAGTCGTGGCGCAGGTCGGCGACGACGCAACCGAGCGCGTTGGTGATGCCGGGACGCGCCGGCACCAGCACGCGGGGCAGGCCGAGTTCGCGCGCCAATGCTGTCGCATGCAGCGGACCCGCACCGCCAAAGGCAAACAGCGCGAAGTCACGCGGATCATGGCCGCGCGACACCGAGACCATGCGGATCGCACCGGCCATCTTCATGTTGCCGAGACGCAGCACCGCGCCGGCAGCTTCGACGCCGGACAGGCCGGTGGCCTTGCCGATCTTGTCCTCGAATATGCCGGTGACCCGATCGACCGTGACCGGGTTTTCGACCGCCAGCAGCTTCTTCGGCGCCAGCCGTCCCAGCACCAGGTTGGCGTCGGTGATGGTCGGCTCCAGGCCGCCGCGCCCGTAGCAGATCGGGCCGGGATTGGCGCCGGCACTTTCCGGACCGATCTGGATCAGGCCAGCGGCATCGACGCGGGCGATCGAGCCGCCGCCGGCGCCGACCGTGTGAACCGCCACCATCGGCACATGGATCGGCATCGCGTACTCGATCTCGATCTCGTTGGAGACGGCGGGTTCGGCGTTGCGGATCAGCGCCACGTCGGTCGAGGTGCCGCCCATGTCGTAGGTGACGAGGTTTTCGAAACCGGCGCGTTTTCCCGTATAGGCGGCGGCGATGACGCCGGAGGCCGGGCCGGACATCACCGTCTTGGCCGATTCGCGGGTGACGAAGCGGGCAGAGATCATGCCGCCATTGCCGTTCATGATCAGGAAGTCGCGGGCATAGCCTTTTGCATCCAATTCCTTGCGCAGTCGCTCGACATAGCGCTCGAGGATAGGCTGCACCGAGGCGTTGACCGAGGCCGTCACGCCGCGCTCGAACTCGCGCGCTTCCGACAGCAGCGCATGGCCAGCCGTGATGTAGCCGTTCGGCCAAAACTCGGCGGCGATCTCGGCCGCGCGGCGCTCATGCGCCGGGTTGGCGTAGGAATGCAGGAAGTGGATGACGAGGGATTCGCAGCCGGCCGCAATCAGCGTCTTCACGGCATCGCGCATTTCGGCTTCATCGAGCGGCGTGCGCACGGTCCCGGAGGCCTCGACGCGCTCCGACACTTCGAGCCGCAGATTGCGCGGGATGATCGGCACGAAGCTGCCGGTCATGCCATAGGCCTGCGGCCGTGTTCGCCGGCCGAGCTCGATCACATCGCGAAAACCGCGCGTGGTAATCATGCCGGTTTTCGCCAACCTTCGCTCAAGCACCGCGTTGGTGGTCGTCGTCGTGCCATGCACGATGAGGTCGATGCCGTCGATCGGAAATCCGGTGGCGCCAAGTGCCGAAACGACGCCGAACGCCTGATTGTCGACCGTGGTCGGGGTCTTGGCGATATGCACCCGGCCACCGTCGCGGCCATCGATCAAAAGCAGGTCGGTGAAGGTTCCGCCGACATCGATGCCGGCGACGACGTTGCCCAGGGAATCCTGCGGCTGCACCGAAAAATTCTCTTTCATTGTCGAAACCCGAAATGCACGGACTACGGATATGCAGCAGTTTGGAAAGGTGTTTCGCGGCGGTATCTTGACGCAAATATCGTTTGTATACTAATAAATTCCCGACACAAGAGCTTACCGCTTCGGAGTGTGCCGAGCACGCCGGGACCTGAACGGTCCGGACGCGCAGGAGAAGGTTTGGCGCCAACGCCCGAAGGTTGCGCCGGAAGGTTGGATTTGATGAACACCACACCCGCGTTCAACACCGCCGACGCCCGGCCGCTGCAATTCCCGATTCCGGCCAATGTCTATGCGCAGACCGTCGTCTCGGTGAAGCACTATACCGACCGGCTCTTCTCGTTCCGCATCACCCGTCCGCAATCACTGCGCTTCCGCTCCGGCGAGTTCGTCATGATCGGCCTGCCCAATGCCGAGAAGCCGGTTTACCGCGCCTATTCGGTGGCCAGCCCCGCCTGGGACGAGGAGCTGGAATTCTTCTCGATCAAGGTGCCGGACGGCCCGCTGACCTCGGAGCTGCAGAAGATCCAGGTCGGCGACACCGTCATCATGCGCCAGAAGTCCACGGGCACGCTGGTGGTCGACGCGCTGACTCCGGCCAAGCGCCTGTTCATGATCTCGACCGGCACCGGCATCGCGCCCTTCGCCAGCCTGCTGCGCGACCCCGACACTTATGAGAAGTTCGATCAGCTCATCCTGACCCACACCTGCCGCGACATCGCGGAGTTGACCTATGGCCAGGAGTTGGTCGCGGCGCTCGAAAACGATCCGCTGATCGGCGAACTGACCGGCGGCCGCGTCACCCTCTACAATTCGACGACCCGCGAGGAGTCGCCACGCATGGGCCGCATCACCGCACTGATCGGTTCCGGCAAGTTCTACACCGATCTCGGTATCGAGAAGCTCAATCCGGAGACGGACCGCATCATGATCTGCGGCTCGATGCACATGCTGAAGGACGTCAAGGAACTGGCCGAAAGCCTCGGTTTCCACGAAGGCTCGCTCAGCCATCCGTCGAGTTTCGTCGTCGAGCGCGCTTTCGTCGGCTGAGGTCCCGAAGGCTTCGCTCGAAAACCGGGTTTTGACCTTCCGGTCAAAAATGTGCTGCCGTCGCGGCCTTTTTCAGCTATCACTCGCCTGAGGACTCGTGAAGCGTGGCTTCGCGGGCTATCTTCGTGCGTGTCGCCCAAAAGCGTCGAGCGGTTTTGGGACATGAAGCGGGCCAAGAGACAAGCGCACGCCGCTGAACGAAAGGGCAGGAGATGAGCAGCACGATCCGCGAAGCCGATCTCGGCGCCAGCGCCTCCAAGGTGACCTCGCTGCCGGCGCGCGCCGCGGCCAACAATCCCGTCCAGCTCGGCCACGGCATTGCCCGCAATCCCGGCATGAAGCTCGACCTCGGCTTCATGGAATCGATGCGCAGCGTCAACCGCTCGGCGCTGGAACGGCGTGTCGCCAGCCTGACCAAGCGGCGCTCGATCAAGGCCGACAACCAGGCGGCCTGGCTGTTGCGCGCCATCGCCTGCATGGACCTGACCACGCTGAACTCCAACGATACCGAAGAGCGCGTGCGCCGGCTCTGTGCCAAGGCGATCAATCCCCTGCGCCGCGATATCATCGAAGGCCTCGGCATTGCCGGCGAGATCATTCGCCCGGCCGCCGTCTGCGTCTACCATCCCTTCGTCGCCACCGCCGTCGACGCTGTGCGTGGCACCGGCATCCATGTCGCCGCCGTCTCCACGGCCTTTCCGCATGGCCTTACGCCGCTGTCGACCCGCCTGCAGGAGATCGAGGCCTCGGTAAAGGACGGCGCTGACGAGATCGACGTCGTCATTCCGCGCGGGCTGGTGTTTGGTGCCAAGTGGCGTGAGCTTTACAACGAGATCGTCTCGATGCGCGCCGCCTGCGGTGACGCGCATCTGAAGGTCATCCTCGGCACCGGCGACCTCGCCACGCTGCGCAATGTCATGCTGGCCTCGATGGTGGCGATGATGGCGGGCGCCGATTTCATCAAGACCTCGACCGGCAAGGAAAGCGTCAACGCCACGCTGCCCGTCGGCCTCGCCATGGTTCGCGCCATCAGGGCCTATTTCGAGGAGACCGGCTATCTCATCGGCTTCAAGCCGGCCGGTGGGATTTCGACCGCGAAGGTCTCGCTCGACTGGCTGGTGCTGATGAAGGAAGAACTGGGCCGTCCGTGGCTCGAGCCGACCCTGTTCCGCTTCGGCGCATCGAGCCTTTTGACCGACATAGAGCGGCAGCTCGAACACCATTTGACTGGTCACTATTCAGCCAATCATCGCCACGCGATGGCGTGAAGACCGGGTCAGGGATTTGAACGTGGAGTTCCTTCGGAGCACTCCCTAGAAAGAAATCTCCTCCCAACGGAGCACCCATGAACATCCTCGAACGCTATCACGCCATGGAATACGGCCCGGCCCCGGAAGCCCGCAACGAGGCCGATGCCTGGCTTGCCGCGCGCGACTTCTCCAAGGCGCTGTTCATCGGCGGCGACTGGAAGGCGGCCACAAGCGACAGGACCTTCGACACCAGCGATCCCTCTTCCGGCAAGCTGCTGGCCAAAGTGTCTGACGCGGGTGCCGCGGATATCGACGCGGCCGTTGCGGCCGCCACCAAGGCGCTGCCGAAATGGTCGGCGTCCTCAGGCTACCAGCGCGCCAAGGTGCTCTATGCCATCGGCCGCGCAATGCAGCGCCACCAGCGCCTGTTCGCGGTGCTGGAATCGATCGACAACGGCAAGCCGATCCGCGAAAGCCGCGACATCGACGTGCCGCTGGCCATCCGCCATTTCATCCATCATGCCGGCTGGGCGCAGGCGCTGGACAGGGATTTTCCCGGCCAGAAAGCCGTTGGCGTCGTCGGCCAGATCATCCCGTGGAATTTTCCGCTGCTGATGCTGGCCTGGAAGATCGCGCCGGCGCTCGCCGCCGGCTGCACGGTCGTGCTGAAGCCGGCTGAATTCACGCCGCTGACCGCCATCCTGTTCGCCGAGATCTGCGAGCGCGCCGGCGTACCCAAGGGCGTCGTCAACATCGTCCAGGGCGGCCCGGAAGCCGGCGTGGCCATCGTCAATCATCCCGGCGTCCAGAAGATCGCCTTCACCGGTTCTTCCGAGGTCGGCAAGATCATCCGCAAGGCCACGGCGGGATCAGGGAAAAAACTGTCGCTGGAGCTTGGCGGCAAGTCTGCCTTCATCGTCTTCGAGGATGCCGACCTCGACAGTGCCGTCGAAGGTCTGGTCGATGGCATCTGGTTCAACCAAGGCCAGGTCTGCTGCGCCGGCTCGCGTCTCCTGGTGCAGGAAGGCATAGCGGACGCCTTCATCGCCAAGGTCAAGGCGCGGATGAGCCGGCTGCGCGTCGGCGCGCCGCTGGACAAGAACACCGATATCGGCCCGCTGGTCGATCTGAGCCAGCTCGACCGCGTCAAGGGCCTGGTCGCCGAGGGCGCCAGGCAGGGCGCCGTGTGCTGGCAGCCGGATGTCGCGTTGCCGCCCTCCGGCTACTACCATTTGCCGACGCTCGCTACGGGTGTTTCGCCGGCTAATATTCTTGCTCAGGAAGAAGTGTTCGGGCCGGTTCTGGCGACCATGACCTTCCGCAACACCGAGGAAGCGATCGAGCTTGCCAACAACACGCGCTATGGGCTGGCCGCCTCGGTGTGGAGTGAGAACGTCAATCTCGCCCTCCACGTTGCACCCCAGCTGAAGGCCGGCGTCGTCTGGGTCAACGGCACCAACATGTTCGACGCCGCCTGCGGTTTTGGCGGCTACCGTGAAAGCGGCTTTGGCCGTGAAGGCGGCCGCGAGGGCATGTTCGAGTATCTGGTGGCAAAGCTGCCGCTTGGCCCGGTCATCAAACCGGCAACAATTTCGGCCCAACCGGTAGAGCAATCGGACGGCGGCGCCATCGACCGCACGGCAAAGCTCTTCATCGGCGGCAAGCAGGTGCGCCCGGACGGCAATTATTCGCTCGCTGTCGCCACCGCCAAGGGCAAGCTGGCCGGCGAAGTCGGGCTGGGCAGCCGCAAGGATATCCGCGACGCCGTCTCGGCCGCGCGGGCCAGCAAGGCCTGGCCGGAGGCGACGGCCTACAACCGTGCCCAGGTGCTGTACTATCTGGCCGAGAATCTTTCCGGCCGTGCCGACGAATTCGCCGCTCGCCTTGTCCAACTCACGGGCGTTGCCGCCAAGGCCGCGCGTGAAGAGGTAGACCAGTCGATCGAACGCCTGTTCCTCTATGCCGGCCTCGCCGACAAGTTCGAGGGTAGGGTACATCAGCCGCCGGCTCGCGCCGTGACACTGGCGCTGCACGAGCCGGTCGGTGTTATCGGCATCGTCGCGCCCGACAATGCGCCCTTGCTTGGCCTGATCTCGCTGGTCGCACCGGCGCTTACCATGGGTAACACGGTCGTTGCGGTGCCTTCGGAAAAATACCCGTTGCTGGCCACCGATCTCTATCAGGTCATCGAATATTCCGACGTGCCGGCCGGTGCCATCAACATCGTCACCGGCCGCACAGCCGAACTTGCCGGCGTGCTGGCCAAGCATGACGACGTCGACGGGCTCTGGATATTCGCCGATGCCGAGACCTGCGCCAAGGCGGAAGCCGAGTCCATCGGCAATCTCAAGCGCGTCTGGAGCGGCAATGGCCGGACCCTCGACTGGGCATCGGAGGAGGCTGCAGGCGACGCCTTCCTGCGCCGCGCCGTCGAGGTCAAGAACGTCTGGGTGCCCTACGGCGACTGACGTCTTGGTTGCCATGCAAGTGATCCCTGTTCGGGCTTGACGCCCGGACAGATGTTCTTTAACGAGAAAAAACATCTTTATCTGTGAGCACAGTGGCGCAGGCCGCACAATGGTGCCTGACTGGTACAGGACGCCTTGGCCGGCTGCCGATAAACCCGGACGATCACAAGCGGCGAGGAGAAGAAACATGGCGGATCTGGCAGGCAAGGTGGTTGTCGTCACGGCGGCGGCGCAAGGCATCGGCAAGGCGAGCGCGCTGGCCTTCGCCAAGGCTGGTGCCACCGTTTACGCCACCGACATCAACGAAGTGCTTCTCGCCGAACTCGGCAAGACGCCGGGCATCAAGACCCGCAAAGTCGATGTGCTGAATGACGCGGCCGTGACCTCGGCCTTCGCCGAGATCGGCACCGTCGACGTGCTGTTCAACTGTGCTGGCTTCGTCCATTCCGGCTCGATCCTCGAGATGAAGGACGCCGATCTCGATTTCGCCTTCAACCTCAATGTCCACGCCATGATCCGCACCATCCGCGCCGTGCTGCCCGGCATGCTGGAACGCGGCGACGGTTCGATCATCAACATGGCGTCGCTGGCGAGCTCGACCAAGGGTGTGCCGAACCGCTTCGTCTACGGCTTGACCAAGGCGGCCGTCATCGGCCTGACCAAGTCGATCGCCGCTGATTATGTCGGCAAGGGCATACGCTGCAACGCCATCTGCCCCGGCACCGTCGAGAGCCCGTCGCTGCAGGACCGCATGCATGCGCAAGGTGACTATGACGCGGCGCGCGCGGCCTTCATCGCCCGCCAGCCCATGGGCCGTCTTGGCACGCCCGAGGAAATCGCCGACCTCGCCGTCTATCTGGCCGGCGCCACCTATACGTCCGGGCAGGCCTACAATATCGATGGCGGCTGGTCGATCTAGAGCATGATCCCGAAAGGTGGAATCCGGCTTTCTCGGACAAACGGTCCCCGTTTGTTCAGAGATCATGCTCAAACAAACAGATAGAGCCCCATCCCGATTTCATCGGGATGGAAAAGGCTCTAGAGCAATTGCAGGAAAAGTGCGTAGCGGTTTTCCGTCCGGAATTGCTTTAAGACAAAGAGATAGAGCGGTTCCGTGAAACGATGAACCGCTCCAAATCAATCTGACTGAGGAGAGGTTACCATGAAACTGCTGCGCTATGGCGACGTCGGGAGCGAACGCCCCGGCCTGCTCGATGCGGATGGAACGATCCGCGATCTCTCCGCTCATGTCGCCGATATTGCCTGCACCACACTTCATCCGGCCTCGCTGGACATGCTGTCGAAGCTCGATCCGAAGTCGCTGCCGGTGGTTTCGGGAAAGCCTCGGCTCGGCGCCTGCGTCGCCGGAACCGGCAAGTTCATCTGCATCGGCCTGAATTATTCCGACCACGCCGCCGAAACCGGCGCCACCGTGCCGCCGGAGCCGATCATCTTCATGAAGGCCAGTTCGGCCATTGTCGGTCCGGACGATGACGTGCTGATCCCGCGCGGTTCCGTGAAGACCGACTGGGAAGTCGAACTCGCCGTGGTCATCGGCAAGACAGCCAAATATGTCAGCGAGGCCGATGCGCTTGATTATGTAGCCGGCTACTGTGTTGCGCATGACGTCTCGGAACGCGCCTTCCAGGCAGAGCGCCAGGGCCAGTGGACCAAGGGCAAGAGCTGCGACACCTTCGGCCCGACCGGCCCGTGGCTGGTGACCAAGGACGAAGTGGCCGACCCGCAGAACCTCAAGATGTGGCTGACGGTCAACGGCAAGACGATGCAGAACGGCTCGACCAGGACCATGGTCTATGGCGTCGCCTTCCTGGTGTCCTATCTCAGCCAGTTCATGTCGCTGCACCCCGGCGACATCATCTCCACCGGCACGCCGCCCGGCGTCGGCCTCGGCATGAAGCCGCCAGTCTTCCTCAAGGCTGGCGACGTCGTCGAACTCGGCATCGAAGGGCTCGGCCAGCAGAAGCAGACGTTCAAGGCGGACGTGTAGCGCGGGGGTTCGTCAGGCCGATTTAGGCTCGAGCCGTCGGAAGCCGACGGCTTCCATCAGCATGTCCTCGTCGACCATGCCGGCATTGTGAAGGGCAAGCAGGGTGAGCGCGATTTCGCGGGCTTCGGGCGATTCCGGCTGCGCTTCGCGGCGCCGGCAGGCCTCGTCGAACACGCGCTGCAGCCTGGCGATATCGGCAGGCTTGAGCAGGCCACGGTCATAGACGGACTTCGGCATGGTGACGGTCTCCTGATCATGACCTAGGGCACTACATGTAAATTACCAATCTTTCCCGAGGCTTGAATGATTCGTGCGAAAAAGGGGGACTTCGGATCGCCGAAGTCCCCCTTCCAGATCGCAACGTCTCGCCGGATATCAGACCGCGATCTTGCCGCCGCCCTGCTTGGTGATGGCGACGACCGCCGGCCGCACCGGCATGTCCTGCTTGAAGTCGGGCCAGCGGGTCGACGGGTCCTCATAGTAGGACGGACGGCCGAACGCTTCCCAGTCCTCGCCGCCATCGCCGGGATGCTGGACGGCGACGAAGGCGGTCTGGTCGTCCGGCGCAAACAGCGGGCCGCACATTTCGGCGCCGATCGGCACGCGGAAGAACAGTTTCGAGGTCGCCCGTGCCGCGCCCTCGGTGTCCACCGCCCACAGGCCATCCGTGCGGCCGGTGGCCTTCGGGCCCTGGCCGTCGGTGGCGACCCAGAGACGGCCCGCCGAATCGACCGCGCAATTGTCGGGCATGCCGAACCAGCCATTGGCCGTCGTTGCCGTCGAGAAGGTGGCGCCGACATCGGCCACGGCCGGGTCGCCGCATTTCAGCAGCACCTCCCACTTGCCCTTGGCGGCAGTGAAATCGCCATCGTTCTCGGCGATCTCGATGATATGGCCGAAGGCATTCCCGGCACGCGGGTTGGCGGCATCGACCTGATCGGCCTTGCGCTTCGAATTGTTGGTCAGCATGACATAGACCTTGCCGTTGACGGCATTGGGCTGGATGTCCTCGGGGCGGTCCATCTTGGTGGCGCCGAGCAGGTCTGCGGCACGCCGCGTCTCGATCAGCACGTCGGCTTGGCTGGCAAAGCCGTTTTCGGCGGTCAGCGGGCCCTGGCCGAAGACGATCGGCAGCCATTCCACCGTGCCGTCCTCGGCGAACCTGGCGACATGCAGCGTGCCGTCGTCGAGCAGGTCCTTGTTGGCGTTGCGATCGTTGGCGTTGAAGGTGCCCTTGGTGACGAACTTGTAGACATAGTCAAAGCGCTCGTCGTCGCCGAGATAGAAGACGACACGGCCATCCCTGGCCACGATCGATTCGGCACCCTCATGCTTGAAGCGGCCCATGGCGGTGCGCTTCTTCGGCACGGATGTCGGATCGTCGACATCGATCTCGACGATCCAGCCAAAGCGATTGGGCTCGTTCGGTTCCTTGGCGAGGTTGAAGCGATCATAATGCGCCGCCCATTCATAGGCGCCTTCGGGAATGCCCAGACGCTTGTAGTTGGCGGCTTCCTTGTGACCCTCCGGCAGGTCGCCGGAGAAATAGCCATGGATGTTTTCCTCGGCCATCACATAGGTGCCCCAGGGCGTGACGCCGCCGGCGCAATTGTTGACGGTGCCGAACACCTTGTGGCCGGACGGGTCGGCATTGGTCTTGACACGGTCATGGCCGGCGACCGGGCCCGACAGCGCCATTTCGGTGTTGGAGGTGATGCGGCGGTTGAGCTTGCCGTCTCGGACCACCTGCCATTTGCCCGAGGCCTTGCGGACCTCGACGATGGTGCCGCCATGCGCCGCCATCTCGACATCGACCTGCTCCTTGCTGAGCGGTGCGACCTCGGCCGACTTCTTGCCGTCCTTCTCGACGATCTTGACGATGCCCGGAAACATCAAATGCGGGTTGGTGTATTCGTGATTGACCACCAGCAGGCCATGTTCGGCCGAGCCGTCGATCGGAATGTAGCCGACATAGTCATTGTTGTAGCCGAACTGTCTCGCCTGGGCCTGCGCCGACTGTTTGGTCGGGTCGAATTCCGGCGAATCGGCGAACAGCGGATCGCCCCAGCGCAGCAGCACATCGGCGTCATAACCCGGCGCGACATGATGCTTGTCGTCGATGCCGGCTTCGAGTTCGTCGAACTTGAAGGCCGAGCCTTCGGCGGCGCGAGCATCGTCTGCGGCGATCATGGCCAGCGGGCTGACGGTGGCGGCTATGGCCGCGACAGCCAGGGAACCCCTCAGAAAACCCCGGCGTGAGAACCGCGCGGCGATGATCTCGCCCATGGTGCGGTTGTCGGTCGGGTTGGTGCCCGCGCCTTCGTTTTCCTCGAGCAGGCTGGTGCGGAATCTTGTGTCGGGGGAGCGATCTTCGGTCATAGGCGTGCCTCTGGCTTTTGAGTGGCTGGAGCGGGGGGTGCCTGTTCAACCCCTTATTATCGATCGATCACATTTTCGTGACAATGCCGGGTTCTTTCAACCGCGACTGGCATTCGCCGGGCAAAGCCGCCGGTTGCAGCATTCGGCCGCGGTCTGTCCGGCACCTGGACTTGGCCCGATGGACCTTGCTTGACGTTCCCGCACGGTTCGGAAACAAGGACTGCCAAAACTGTCATTGAGGGGCGAGAAGTGAGTTTTTCCGGATTACTCCAGCTCGGAATTTCAACGGTCATCTTCCTGCTGGCTGCCACGGCGGCAAAGCAATGGGGGCTGGCGCCGAGCCTGGGCAAGATCGTGCTGACGCTGGCGCTCTATTCGCTGGGCAATCTGATCATGCTGAGGCTGATCCGCGAATTCGGCATGTCCGTTTCCTTCAGCCTGTCGGCGGTCATCCAGCTTGTCTCGGTGAACGTCGTGGCGCTTATGTTCTTCGGCGAGCGTGTCAATGCGCTGCAGGCAACCGGCATCGTGCTGGCGATCGCGGCGGTGGCGCTGATCACGCTCGGGCCCTATCTGCAGGGAAGATTGTAGGACGACTGGCCCTATGAAGACTGCCGCACGCACGCTAACCAGCTGGATCGAATTCCCGGTGCTGTTGGCCGGTCTGGTCATCGCCGGCGCGTTGTGGGGTTTCGAGGAACTGATGGAGGTGGCGCGTGCCACCACGCCGCACGCCTTCGACACAGAAATCCTGCTCGCCTTCCGCGAACCGGGCCTGCCAAACAATCCGATCGGACCGCCCTGGCTGGAGGGCGCCGTGCGTGACATCACCAGTCTCGGCAGCGCCAGCGTGCTGGTGCTGATCACGGCTGCGGTGATCATCTATCTGTTGCTGGCGCGCCGGTGGGGAACGGCGCTTTTCATGTTCGTGGCGGTGGCGGGCGGACAAGTGCTGTCGAGCCTGCTGAAGTTCGGGGTCGACCGGCCTCGACCCGAACTCGTCTCGCATCTTGTCAACGAGACGTCGCTGTCCTTTCCGAGTGGCCACGCCATGCTGTCGGCGGTGACTTATCTGACGCTGGGTTCGCTCGCGGCCCGCTTCCTGCATGGCCGGGCGACGAAGATCTATGTTTTGTCGCTCGCCGTGCTGACGACAGTGCTGGTGGGCGTCAGTCGCATTTATCTTGGCGTCCATTGGCCGTCGGATGTGTTGGCCGGCTGGTGCGCCGGCTTCGCCTGGGCGATGCTGTGCTGGTTGGTGGCACGGGCCTTGCAGCGGCGCAAGGTGGTTGACGATGCGTGAGTCCATGTTTGATATATGCATTATGATGCTTGAAACATCATAATGATCGTATTATACATTCATACTGCAGACTCAGACGGGAGTTTCGACCGATGATCACTGCCGCGCAGATGCGCGCCGCAAGGGCGCTGGCCGGCATCGATCAGAAGACGCTCGCCGAGCGCGCCGGGGTTTCGCTTCCCACCATCCAGAGGATGGAGGCAAGCGACGGCGTGGTCAGGGGCGTGGTCGATACGCTGATGAAGGTCATCCAGGCACTCGACGAAGCCGGGGTGGAACTGATCGGCGAGAACCAGACCAGCGAGCGCGGCGGCAGGGGCGTACGTCTCAAGCCAGTCGCGCCGCGCTAAGGCTCCCGCGCTCGGGTCGGCAGAAAAGTCGCGACGGCGACCGCCGACACCCTGCCGACGATCCCGCCGCCTTCAGAGCGGAAGGCAGTCCATGGATCAGGTTCGGCAGACAATCCCTCAACCGGCCCATCAATCGGCGAGACCGACATTTTCAGAACTGTTCACACCGAAGCTGGTGACGGTGCTGCGCGAGGGCTACACGCTCGAGCACTTCAAGGCCGATTTCATCGCCGGGTTGACCGTCGCCATCGTCGCATTGCCGTTGTCGATGGCGATCGCGATTGGCTCCGGCGTGACACCGGAGCGTGGGCTCTACACGTCCATAATCGGCGGTTTCATTATCTCGGCGCTAGGTGGCAGCCGCTTCCAGATCGGCGGCCCGGCCGGCGCCTTCATCGTGCTGGTGGCGGCCACGACTGCGCGCGTCGGCGTCGACGGCTTGCTGCTGGCGACGATGATGGCCGGTGTCTTCCTGCTTGCCATCGGTTATCTCCGCCTCGGCACCTACATCAAGTTCATCCCTTATCCGGTGACGGTCGGTTTCACCGCCGGCATTGCCGTCATCATCTTCTCCGGGCAGATCGTTGAACTGTTCGGGCTCACCTTGCCGGGCAAGGAGCCCGGGCCGTTCGTGCCGAAGCTGATCGCGCTTGGCGAGGCAGCCGGCACGATGAACATCGCCGCCACTTTCGTGGCGGCGCTGACCATCGTCACCATTGCCTTGTTGAAGCGGTGGCGGCCGAAATGGCCGGCCATGCTGATCGCCATTGGGCTGGCGTCGCTCGCCGTGGCGATGTTCGCGCTTCCGGCCGAGACCATCGGCACGCGTTACGGAGGCATCCCGCGCAGCCTGCAATGGCCGGTGCTCCCGCCCGTCAGCCTCGGCCGGATGGTCGACGTCCTGCCGGACGCGATAGCCTTCGCGCTGCTCGGCGCGATCGAATCGCTGCTGTCGGCCGTCGTCGCCGACGGCATGACCGGACGGCGGCACCGATCCAATTGCGAGCTCGTGGCGCAAGGCTTCGCCAACATCGCCTCGGCCCTGTTCGGCGGCATTTGCGCCACCGGCACCATCGCCCGCACCGCGACCAATGTGCGGGCCGGCGCGCATGGGCCGGTCTCCGGCATGATCCACTCGGTCATCCTGCTCGTCCTCATGCTGGTGGCGGCGCCGCTCGCCAGCTACATCCCGCTCGCCGCCCTTGCCGGCGTGCTGGCGGTCGTCTGCTGGAACATGTTCGAAAAGCAGGCCTTCGCCACGCTGCTGCGGGCTTCGCGCGGCGACGCGCTGGTGCTGATGGCGACCTTCCTGATCGTCGTCTTCCGCGACCTGACCGAGGGCATCGTCGTCGGCTTCGTGCTCGGCTCGATCCTGTTCATCGACCGCATGTCCAAGTCCATCGCCGTGGAAGTGGATCAACCGCTGGTGCAGGAAGACATAGCGGATGGTTCGACCGCCTATGATGCCGGCGAGGCGAGCGATGCCAACACCGTCGTCTACCGCATCTCCGGCGCGTTCTTCTTCGGCGCCGCATCCACGGTCGGCACGGTGCTGGACCGCATCGCCGACCAGCGCAAGAACTTCATCCTCGACTGCTCGGCCGTACCGTTCTTCGATTCGACCGCCGCCAATGTCATCGAGGGCGCGGCGCACAAGGCCAGGCGCGCCGGCGTGCGCTTCATCATATCCGGGGCGTCGCCGCGGATACGCCGTATGCTGATCAATCACGGTGTCAAGCGACCGCTGGTGACCTACGCCGCCTCGATCAAGGATGCGCGGGCGCAATTGGCCAGCGAAAGCGCGGGCATGGCTGGCCGTGCCGGTTGATCGGCAGGCTATTGCTGCCGAATCGTCGGATCGAGGATGAGGTCGCGGATCCTTGGTGTCAGGGGTCTCACGATATCCGCGAAGGGACGGCCCTCGGCACGCAACACCATCAGGCCGTCGATCTGTTCGTCGATGGCAGAGATCGTTTCACCCTTCTGCGTGTCGCTTAGCTCCCCCATGTCGGAAATCGCCTTCTTCATCCTGCCGAGGATCGGATCGAGTTCCGCGATCGGGATAGTGGCCAGGAACCCTCGCACGGTCTCGCCCAACGCGACCTCCCAGCTTTCGGCGGTAAAGCCGGCGGCGGCGATCAGCCCCTTGTCGGCCGCGTCGCGTTCGTACCAGTCGGCGGCGATCTCCTCGTCATAGGCGAATTGATCGAATTCAGGCTGAAGAGCCGCGATCAGGCCGACGACGGCGGAGGCATCGCGCGAGGTCAGCGCCACGGCCCGGGAGGTTGGAAATATGATGCCGAGAACCAGTATGAGCGCCCCCACCCGGCATATTGTCGCCGGGAGATCAACCATAACAGTTCTCCGAGATGCCGGCCGGGGTCTTGCCGGCGGCCTGCGACTGCAGCACCGAGCCACCGATCGAGGCGGCCTGGCCGGCAATGACCCCACCATTGCCAGCCAGACCGCCAAGGCCCCCCGCCACTGACAGAACACCGCCAAGCAGGGCCGCATTGGTCTTCGCCTGCGCCGCCTTCTGGGCGGCCTCGGCGCAAGCAGCTTCCTTTCTCGTCGCCTTGTGCTGGATCTTCTTGCTGTTGCCCGCGCTCGGGGCCGGCGATGGTTCAGCCTCGATCTGGCCCGTTTGGCATCCGGCCAACGCGATGGTCAGCGCCAGGAAAATTCTCTTCGTCATGTCGGTCCTCATACCCGGACAGCGGCGCCTGCTTCACGTCGTGATGATCGCCGCTGTCTTGCCCCCCGCGCGGTTCCGTGTTCGGAAGCGCGCCGCAAACTAGGTTCGACGAAAGACGGGTGCTTGGACAAAACGGCCCCAAACACGGCCAAAATGGCCCTGCATTGACGTTTCAGGGGCCTCGGCGCATATCAGCGCCCTCCTGGGCATGGGGGTGCCGATGACTGCGACGATGGGGCCGTCCGCTTCGTTCCGACTGACCACGGACATGGTTCCGGAGCGGGATCGTGTCGAGGTCATGCGTGAGGTCTATGGCCGCACGGTCCTGAAGGTCGACCTTGATCCTCTCGCACCCGCGGAGGTCGACATGCGGGTGCGCGCGTTGCCCGGCCTCGGTATCGCCACCGGCAGCTCCTCGGAATTCAGGGTGCATCACTCGACATCGCTGATCGACAGCGATGATCTCGTTCTTCTGGCGGCGCTCGACGGAATGAGCCTGATGAAGCATCGCGGTCGCGAGGAGCCAGTCGGCAATGGCCAGGCGCTGATGATGAGCGGTGAAGAAGTCGGCCTCAACCTGATCGGCCCCGGTGGGTTTCGCTTCGTCAATATGAGCTTCTCGCTGAAGCAGCTTTCGCCGCTGATCGGCGATCCGGCATCCGTGCTGATGCGGCCCCTGCGGACGGATGCCGGGGCGATGCGGCTGCTGCTCGACTATGTCCAGTCGGTCCAGGATGCCGGCGATACATTGACGGCCGAGGCCTGGCACCTTGCGACGACCCATATCTTCGACTCACGGCGCTCGCTTTGGGCGCGACAAGGGACGCGGCCGAAATCGCCAGGGGGCGCGGCGTGCGTGTCGCCCGGTTGCGGGCGATCAAGGCCGACATCGTCGCCCATGGCGGGCATGTCACCCTGTCGGCCGAGGACGTCGCCGCCCGCCATCGTCTTTCGTCGCGCTATGTACGCAAGCTGTTCGAGAGCGAAGGCACGTCGCTGTCGGATTTCATGCTGCGCCAGCGGCTGGTTCGCGCGCATCGCATGCTCGGCGACATCAGCCATGCCGGCAGCAGCATCACCGCCATTGCCTACGAGGCCGGCTTCAACGACCTCTCTTACTTCAACCGGGCATTCCGAAGACGCTACGACGCCACGCCTTCGGATGTGCGCGCCGCGCTGGCCAGGTCGCTGCGCGCGGCGACGGACGAGGGCAAGCCGTAACCTCTATCCCGCTGGGCAAATCTACAGCGAGTTGGCGACTTCATCCGACCGCCTCGCTTCGTTGCGCAAGAAGCCCGACGGAAGGACGCCGATTGTGCGAGCGATCATCATTGCGGCGAAGAAGCCCGACAGGAAGGCGCTCGCCAGCACGAAACCGGGCACTTCAGCCAGTGCGGGGTCCACGCCCAGGGCGACGCCCTTGGCATAGCGGATGACGATGATGGCAGCGATGAGGGCCAGCGGCACCCAATCGCCCTGCAGCGCCAGCCGGCCGTCGGCGAGCATCGTGGCGGGACGGCGACGCGCCACGGCAATACCCGCCAAGGCGCCGGCCACGGCGCCGCAGGCGAAACCGAGCAGCCCGCTGGCCGAGACACCGGACGAAGCCAGATTGTAGAGTGCAAGACCCGTGATGAGCGCTGGCATGACGAAAAGCCGCTGCGGCGCCACGATGCGAGCCTGGGTCCGTTTCCAGCCGATGAGCAGGGCGTAGAGGATCAGCGGCCACACCCAGATCGGCGTGTGGGACAGTATGCTGGCCGCGCTGGGGACATCTGTCCCGGCGGCAAGGGCACCGCCACTGAAGGCCAGGACGAGGGCACCAACAAGACCGGGAAAGGCCAGCCTGCCGACAGGGACCGAAATCATCCGGCAGCAACGGGCGAGATGAAGGGACATTGCGCATCTCCGTCTGATGTTGAAGGGTTGCCGCCGGCGCGATATCAGCTTGGCGGGTTCGCCTGGCACCATGGCGGCGCGGAGCCGGCGTATCAAACGCCTCTTCGGCAAGGGACGGACGGCTACGTGAAAGACACGCTGTTGCATTCCACGCTTCGCCAAATGCAGGCTTTGCTGTTCTCGCCGCGCTTCTGGGGCGCTCTTGTGGCCGTATCGGCGATCCTTGGTCTCACCGGGCCGTTCGGCACCTACCAAGAGCTCGAGCTTCTGCCGCGCTTCGCTTACTGGCTGGCGTTGGCCCTGGTGACGTTCGTCGCCGGCTATCTGGCCATGCGGCTGACGCTCGGTATTCTATTCGGCAATGCCGGTGCGCAGCCGGTCCGTACCGTGGTGGCCGGCATCGCGGCTGGGGTGCCGGTGACGTTGGTTGTGCTGCTGTTCAACCACGCGCTGTTCGGCGGGCCTGTTCCCCAAGTGGCCGAGGTTGCAAAACTCTTCGTCAATTGCAGTCTGATCGCGGCGGCGATTTCCTTCCTTTCCACCTTGGCCGGCAGAGGCGCGCGGGACGTTCCGGCCAATGCCGATGCACCCGCCACCGAGCCCGCCGGCAATGATGCGAAGGAAGGTCCGCCGGAGCGATCCCCGCCTTCAGTCTCGCCTCCGTCGCAATCCGCGCAATCGGCCCTGAACGACCGGTTGCCGCATGCCATACGCGGAAAGCTCGCCTATCTGTCGATGCAGGATCACTATGTCGAGGTGCACACCGACAAGGGGACGACGCTCGTCCTGATGCGGCTTGCCGATGCCATCCGCGAGGCCGGCGATATTCCCGGCCTTCAGATTCATCGTTCGCATTGGGTGGCGTTGGATGCCGTCACCGGCAACCGGCGCAAGGACGGCAAGCTGTTCCTGAAACTGGGAGAGAGCGTGCTGTTGCCGGTCAGCCGGTCCTATGCCAATGCCGTGCGCAAGGCAGGGCTTGCCTAAAGGCTGATCGGCGGGTTTTGCCTGTGAGGCCTCAGGCGCGTCACTCCGGCCCGCGACAGCGATCAGGCCGCGGCTGGTGTATCCTCTTCATGCATTGTCGCACCAGCCAGATCGTCGCGCGCCTTGCGGGCAAGCTTCCTTGCCGACCGCTTGGGGCTGTCCCCGAACAGCTCGGCGGCCTCTTTAAGACAGGCTTTTTTCAAATGCTTTTCCGAGCGCTTCAGCAGCTTGGCCAGCAGCCGCGTCTCCTTTGGCGGTCCGAGCGGCCGGTCCTCCGCATCGAGAAGGGCGCGCATGACCAGCACATCATGGAGTTCGCCCAGTCTTTCGCCGAGTTCGTCAACCGCCTTGCGCCTGGCCTTGATCGGCGTCGGCCAAAGCCGGCCAAGCAGCGACAGATGCATGCCGTGGGTCTTGGCGGCCTTGCGCAGATCGTGGAAATCGTTGGCCTCGCCACGCGATCCCGCCGTGTCCAGTGCCTTCCTGGCGCGACGCAAGGTAAGGCGGGCGCCCTCGGCCAGTATATCTGCGGCCTGTTCGGGCAGATCGGGCAAGGAAAGCATGGCGATGCGGCTCCTGCCGGCCTCGCAGGCGGCGATTGCGGTGTCGATCGTCGCGGCGAGGTCGTCGCCGGCGTGCAGCGCCTGCTGGCGTGCGACGAGCCGCTCGCGCACCGCATCCAGTCCGCCATCGGCGCAATCTTCCGGGAAAGCCGCTGCCAGCCGGTCGACGGTCTCGATCAGTGCCGTCGCTTCGCGCGGTCCAGCAAGCAGTCCCGCCACATCGCGGTAACACTGGTTTTCGGCCACGCAGAATGTTTCATCCCCGGAATGAACAAGGCGCAGCAACGCGCGCACGTTCTTCAGCCGCTTGCGGCATTTGTGCAGCGCCTGGTCCAGCTGGCCGGGCGCCGCGTCCAGATGGACAAGCGCCTTGCCGATTTCCTCGGCGAGGATACGCCTGACCTCGCCGGTCAACGGCAGGCGCGGATCGATGCGGAAGCTCATGCGGCGATCTCCGGAATCCCCCCGAGGGCGAGCGACGCGTTGTAAAATCCCTGCTCGCCGGTGACTTCGCGGCCGAGCCAGTCTGGCAGCATTTCGTCCTGTACGTCGTCGGGTGTCTCAAGCTCGGCGACCACAAGCCCTGCAAGCGCGCCGCCAAAGACATCGACTTCATAAAGGTAGCCGCCATGCCTAACATGGTGGCGTGTCTTCTCGATGACACGCCCGATGGCGAAAGCCAGCATCTCCTCTGCCTCGGCCAGCGGGATCACATATTCGAATTCGTCGCGCTCCCGGGCCTTGCTGCCGAATTTGAGCGTCAGCTTGGCTGACGTGCCATCGCTGATGCGCACGCGCACCGTACGACCGGGCGCGGCGGCAAGGTAGAATTGCCGGATGCGGATATCCGCCTCGGCCAGCGTCCGCCATGCGACGCCAGAGACCAGGAACTTGCGCTCGATTTCCTTTGCCATGGGCCGGCACTAAAGCGCGCGCTGCCGGAGATGGCAAGTCGAAGATGGTCTAGTTGGATTGACTTTAATCAATCGATTGATTAAATATTTTGTATGAACAAGACAGAAGGCGCTGGGGTTCCATTGCGGGAAACGACGCAACCTCCCGCCGAACCAACGCGCGCGGCCCTTGTCCAGGCCGCGCTCCGGCTTTTCGGCCAGCAGGGCTTTGACGGCACCTCGACACGCGAGCTCGCGGCCGAAGCCAAGGCCAATATCGGGTCGATAGCCTATCATTTCGGCGGCAAGGAAGGGCTTCGCATCGCCACCGCCGACTACATTGTCGAAACGATGCAGAAGATCGCCGGGCAGGCAATCGGCGATCTGCCACCACTGGCGGCGGGAATATCCAGTCGCGAGGCGGCCCAGGCGCAGCTGTTCATGGCCCTGGAGCACATGGTGGGTTTCGTCGTGGTAAGCCCGCAGGCAGGCGCGATCGTGCAGTTCGTGCTGCGTGAGCTCTCGCACCCGACCGCGGCGCTCGATCGCATCTATCAGGGCGTGTTCGAGCCGACGCACCGGCGGCTCTGTCTGATCTGGGAACAGGCGACCGGCGAGCCGGCCGAGAGCGAGACGACCCGGCTCACCGTGTTCACGCTCATCGGTCAGGTCATCTATTTCCGCATTGGCCGCGAGGCCGTGATGCGCCGCATGGGCTGGCAGGCAATCGGCGGCGCCGAGGCAAGCAAGATCGCGGCGGTGGTGACGGGCAATCTCGGCGCCATACTGGCCGCCAGGAAGGGATATGAACCATGAGCTTCCTCTGTTCTCTCCCGCTCGCCGCCCAGCTTTTCAGTGCCTGTTCGCAGGCGCCGCTCGCTGTCGGCTATGTCGAGGGCGATTACGTGCTGCTGGCGCCGATCGAGGTAGCGCAAGTCGAAACGGTGTCGGTGAAGCGCGGCGATCGCGTCATGCCGGGCACGCCGGTGGTGACACTGGAGGATGCCGACGCCAGGATCGCGGTGGCGCAGGCCCAGGCGGCCCTTGCACAGGCCCAGGCGCAACTCGCCGACCTGCAGGTGGGCAAGCGGCCTGAAGAGATCGCCGCGCTCAAGGCCGCCCTCGACATGGCCAAGGCGCAAGCCGCCGACGCCAAGCGCAAATATGACCGCGCCAGCGACCTGTTCAAGCGTGGCGCCGGAACGCAGGCCGACTATGATACGGCCGCCGCCACGCTGGAGACGGCCGACGCGCAGGTCGGCCAGGCCGAGGCCAATCTGGCCGTCGGTGGCTTGCCGGCGCGTCCCGCGACGATCAAGGCCGCCGACAACCAGGTCAAGCAGGCCCAGTCGGCGCTGGACCAGGCGCAGTGGCGGCTGTCGAAGCGCTCGCTCGCCGCACCGTCCCCCGGTCGCGTCAATGATGTCATCCGCAACCCCGGCGACACGGCGGGGCCGACCGCGCCGGTGATCTCCATGCTGCCGGACGGCGCCGTGAAGCTCAGCGTCTACATACCCGAAAGCGCGTTCTCGTCGGTGAAGATAGGCACGATGCTCAGCGTCCGGTGCGATGGCTGCGAGGCCGGGCTCAAGGCGCGCGTCAGCTATGTCTCGCCAGACCCGGAGTTCACGCCGCCGGTCATCTACTCGCTCGAGAACCGGCAGAAGCTGGTCTATCTGGTCGAGGCGCGGCCGGAGGGCGACAAGGGTGTGCTGCAGCCTGGGCAGATCGTCGATGTCGATCTCGCGGATCTCGGAAAATGAACGCCATCGACGTCCACGGCCTGGTCAAGCGCTTCGGCGACAAGACCGTCGTCGACCACGTGACGATGTCGGTGGCCGAGGGCGAGATCGTCGGCTTTCTTGGCCCGAACGGCTCGGGAAAGACCACCACCATCCGCATCATGTGCGGTCTGCTGACGCCCGACGAGGGCGAAGGCACGGTGCTCGGTTTCAACATCCGCACCGACAGCCTGAAGATCAAGCTCGAAGTCGGCTACATGACACAGAAATTCTCGTTCTACGAGGACCTGACGATTGGCGAGAACCTCGAATTCGTGGCGCGGCTCTACCGGTTGAAGCCCGTTGGCGACTATGTCGACAGGACGTTGGAGGAGCTTGGCCTGACCTCGCGCCGCAACCAGCTGGCCGGAACGCTCTCCGGCGGTTGGAAACAGCGGCTGGCACTGGCTGCCTGCATCATGCACAAGCCCAGGCTGCTGCTGCTCGACGAGCCGACGGCGGGCGTCGACCCCAAGGCCAGGCGTGAATTCTGGGACGAGATCCATCGGCTCGCCCGTGGCGGGCTGACGGTCCTGGTCTCCACCCACTACATGGACGAGGCCGAGCGCTGCCACCGGATCAGCTATATTTCCTACGGCAAGATGCTGGCCAGCGGCACCGTGGACGAGGTGGTGAAGAATGCCGGGCTGACAACCTATGTCGTGCAGGGGCCGCGTCTCGATCTGGTCTCGGCGGCATTGGAAGGCCGCGCCGGCGTCGACCAGGTGGCGCCGTTCGGCGCGACGCTGCATGTCGTCGGCTCCGACAAGGCCGCACTTGAAGCAGCTCTCGCCGATGTCGAGAAAGAGCACGAGGGTGTCACCGTGACGCCGGGCGAAACCAGCCTGGAGGATGTCTTCATCCAGTTCATGGCCGGCTCCAAGGACAATATGGCCAAGGATAGTCCGGGATGAACGCCATATTCTCCTTCGCCAGGCTTGGTGCGCTGCTGATGAAGGAATTCATCCAGATGCGGCGCGACCGCATCACCTTCGCCATGATGCTGGGCGTTCCGCTGATGCAGCTGGTGCTGTTCGGCTTTGCCATCAACAGCGACCCAAAGAGCCTGCCGGCGGCACTCGTGGCCATGAGCAACGACCAGTACACGCGCGCCATGGTCTCCGCCCTGCAGGTGACCGGCTACTACCGGTTCGACTATGTCGCTCACAGCGCCGAGGAGGCCGAAGAGCTGATGGCCAAGGGCGCGGTCTCCTTCGTCGTCACCATTCCGGCCGATTTCGCCAGACGGGTCGAGCGCGGCGACAACCCGCAGATCCTGATCGAGGCCGACGCCACCGATCCGTCGGCGGCGAGCGGTGCCGTCTCGACGCTGAGCACCGTCGCCAGCCAGGCATTGCTGCGCGCACAAGGCATGCAGGAAACGGCCGCTGAAAACGCCAGGGGGCAGCTGCAGGTGGTGGTTCACCAGCGCTACAATCCGGAAGGCATCTCGCAATACAACATCGTGCCCGGCCTGCTCGGCGTCATCCTGCAGATGACCATGGTGATGATGACGGCCATGGCGCTGACGCGCGAGACCGAGCGCGGCACGATGGAGAACCTCCTGGCGATGCCGGCAAGCCCGGCCGAGATCATGCTGGGCAAGGTGCTGCCGTTCCTCGTCGTCGGTGCTGTTCAGGTGGCGGTGGTGCTGGTGGCGGCGAAGCTGCTGTTCGCCATCCCCTTCGTCGGCTCGCTGACGCTTCTCCTGTCGGCGGTGCTGGTCTTCGTGCTGTCGCTGGTGCTGCTCGGCTATACGATCTCGACCATGGCGCGCACGCAGATGCAGGCGATGCAGCTGACCTTCTTCTTCTTCCTGCCGTCGCTGCTCCTGTCCGGCTTCATGTTCCCCTATCGCGGCATGCCGGGCTGGGCGCAGGTTCTCGGCGAGATCTTCCCGCTCACGCACTTCCTGCGCATCACCCGCGCGGTCATGCTGAAGGGCGCCGACTTCAATGCGATCGGCGGCGAGATCGCCTGGCTGGTGCTGTTCGTGGCGGTGTTCGCCGGTACCGCACTGCTGCGCTTCCGCCGGACGCTGGATTAGCTTGTCAGCTAGGCTGCGGCCATGATCCGCGCATAGGTGCTGTAGTCGACATTGCCGCCGGACAGCACCACCACGATGCATTTGCCTGACAGCTCGATCTCGCCGGACGAAAGTGCTGCCAGCCCCACGCACCCACCGGGCTCGACCACCAGCTTGAGATAGGCCATGGCGTCGCGCACTGCCTGTTCGGTCGCTGTGTCGGAGACGGCAATGGCGCCGGCGAGGTTCCTGCGGTTGATCTCGAAGGTGATCGCGCCCGGCTCGGCAGTCAGGATCGCGTCGCAGATCGATGTGTGACCCGGTTCGTTCGAAACTCGCGCACCCTTGGCCAGCGATCGGCGGGTGTCGTCGAAATGCTCGGGCTCGACTGCCCAGACGGCCGTGCCAGGCGAAGCGTCCTTGACAGCGACGGAAATGCCGCTGATCAGACCGCCGCCGCCGCATGGGACCACCACCGCGTCGAGGCTCACCCCGAGCGCCTTTGCCTGTGCCGTCAGCTCGAGGCCGATCGTGCCCTGGCCGGCGATGATGGCCGGGTCGTCGAAGGGTGGCACCAGGACCATGCCCTGTTCCATGTAGGGGCGAACGACGGTCATGCGGTCATCGCGAAAACGGTCGAACGGCACCACCTCCGCGCCCATCTTGCGGACATTGCCGATCTTCATCGCCGGCGCGTCGGCCGGCATGGCGATGACGGCCTTGACGCCGAACATTGCCGCCGAGGCGGCCACGCCCTGCGCATGGTTGCCCGACGAGAAGGCGACGACGCCATGGCTGCGCTCCTCTTCGCTCAGCGACGACAGCTTGTTGTAGGCGCCGCGAAACTTGAACGAGCCGGTGCGCTGCAGCGTCTCCGGCTTGAACAGGATACGGGCACCGAAACGCTTGTTCAGCTCCGGCGACTCGATCAGCGGTGTCTCGACGATCAGCCCGGAAAGCCGGGCTGCGGCGTGGCGGATGTCGGCGATGCCGGGAAGCGTGGTCATGGCGGATCCTGCGGAGATGCAATCCGCCCATGGTGCACGGAAAGGGCCGAGCGACGCCAACGAAAAAATGTGACCGTTACAAAGTCTGGGGGGCGCTGCTCCGCGGGCGCCCGCAAGTCTCACCCCAGCAATGCCCGTTGCCGCTTCGTCCCACCCAGCTTGCGCCAGTTGTTGAAACGGTGGGTCGCCGCGGCAAAGGAGATCTTCATCTGCTGGGCGACCGTGTAGCGCGACTTGCCTTCGTCGAACAGCCGGTAGCAGCACTCGACGCCCTCCTCCGTCAGCTTGCCGTCGGGAGCCTTGTTGTGGGGATTGGCGGGATCGAATTTCTCGACCTGCTGTTCGACCAGGCCTTTCAGGCGCTGCAGATCGGCTTCTATGCTGGCGATGAGGTCGAGAACGGGCTTCGGATCAAAGGCTTCTTCATGCGGTTTTGCCGGCATCCGCGAATTCCTTCTTCTTGGTTGATGTTTGCTAATATAGGTGAACATTAACCGATAGTGAAGAGACGGTCACCGCGCCCGACTTCAACAATTCTTGACATCGGCCAACCGTGCGGTTGACCGGGAGCACGTCAAACCCTAGTTTAGAACTATTCTAAACTAGGGTGAATTCCTCATGCTTTCCCGTGTTTTCGGCTTCGGCCGCCGCCCCTTCGAATCGCTCTCGGAACAGGAGATCCTGGCGCTTGCCATCTCATCCGAGGAGGATGACGGGCGCATCTACCGCGCTTACGCCGACGGGTTGTTGGAGCGTTTTCCGCAATCGGCAAAAGTGTTCGAGGAGATGGCCGAGGAGGAGGATAGCCATCGCGACGCGCTGATCGAACTCTTCCGCAAGCGTTTCGGCGAGCGCATCCCGCTGATCCGACGCGAGCATGTGAAGGGCTATTTCGAGCGCAAGCCCGACTGGCTGGTGAGGCCGCTTGGCATCGAGCATGTGCGCAGCCAGGCCGAGGCGATGGAGCGGCGCGCCTATCTTTTCTACGTCGAGGCGGCAAAGCGCACCACCGACGCTTCGACGCGAAAGCTGCTCGACGATCTCGCGGTGGCCGAACAGGGTCACGAAACACTGGCGCAGCGCCTGGAACAAAAGCACGTGCCGGGCGAGGTGAAGGACGAAGAAGCAGCGGCCGAGCAGCGCCAGTTCATCCTGACCTATGTGCAACCAGGATTGGCCGGACTGATGGATGGATCGGTGTCGACACTGGCGCCGATCTTCGCCGCCGCCTTCGCCACGCATGACACCTGGCAGACCTTCCTGGTCGGGCTCGCCGCCTCGATCGGCGCCGGTATCTCGATGGGCTTCACCGAAGTCGCTTCCGACGACGGCAAGCTTTCTGGCCGGGGCTCGCCGATAAAGCGCGGCATCACCACTGGCGTCATGACGTCGGCGGGCGGCCTTGGTCACGCGCTGCCCTATCTCATCCCGCACTTCTGGACGGCGACCGCCGTGGCCGCGGTGGTCGTGTTCTTCGAATTGTGGGCCATAGCCTTCGTCCAGAACCGCTACATGCAGACACCGTTCCTGCGCGCTGCCTTCCAGGTGGTGCTGGGCGGCGCCCTGGTGTTCGCGGCCGGCGTGCTGATCGGGAATGCGTGAGCGGCCTTTTTACCTTCTCCCCCCTGTGGGAGAAGGTGGATTGGCGCGCAGCGCCAAGACGGATGAGGGGTGTTGCAAGGAATGAGGCATTGGTGCTTTCTGGAGCACCCCTCATCCGTCGCCTTCGGCTCCCCCCACAAGGGGAGAAGGGGGAGCTTCACCCATTCACCGCCCGGCTATCCGCGGGCGCCTCGGCTCTTTCCGTCAGCCCATAGTCGCGCACCACGTGCGCGATCCGCAGCCGATAGCCGGCAAAGATACCGCCGCGCCCGGCCTGCTGCGCCTGCCGGTGCTCCTCGGTGTTGCGCCACGCCTTCACCGCCTCCTCGTCGCGCCAGAACGACAGCGACAGGATGCGGTTCGGGTCGACCAGACTCTGGAAGCGCTCGATCGAAATGAAACCGTCGATGCCGTCGAGCAGCGGACGAAGGTTTGCGGCGATGCCCAGATAGGCATCGCGTTTGCCCGCCGCCGGCTCGACCTCGAAGATGACGGCGATCATACTTTCACCAGAGGCGCGTGTGGTCCGGACGCCAGTTTCAGGAACATGCGATCCTCCTTGAGGATGAATCTTTCGCGGCGGGCGAACTCGTAGTTTGCCTTGCCGGCGGGATCGGCGGCAAGCCGTGCGCGATAGGCTTCGTAGGCGGCCAGGCTTTCGATGTTATAGGCGGCATAGGCTGTCGTGGCCGAGCCCTCATGCGGCGCGAAATAGCCGATCAGGTCGGCGCCGCAGCGCGGAATGGCCTGGCCCCAGTTGCGGGCATATTCCTCGAACGCCGTTTTGCCGAACGGGTCGATCTCGTAGCGGATGAAGCAGGTGATGGTCATGGTCGTCTCCTTGAGCGTGTCTTGCGTCGACAATTCGAGCGGCGTCGAAGCTTCCGGTGGGCGGATCTGCTAGGCAATTCCCTGGCTGGTCATGTCCGCCAGAAGGACTTCGCGCATTCGCGACGCACGTCCTGCGGCGTCAGGCCAAGGTCGCGCAGCAGGTGGTCGTCGATCTCGGCGAGGTCGCGACGCTGCAGGTGGCGGTCATACCACCGGGCCAGCAGCCGCGAGCGGAACCAGGTGACGAACGGGAGCGATCGGCGGCTTTCGAACGGTGCGGAGGTGGAAGCGGGCGTCATCGTCGTCTCCTTGATCTGGCCGGAGAATAGTGATTATCTGACAAGAATGCTTCGATGGAGAACGAACTATGCGTGAGGGACCCGACATTGCCCGCATCGCCAGCCTGGTCGGTGACCCCGCCCGGGCAAACATGCTGACCGCGCTGATGGGCGGCACGGCGCTGACCGCAAGCGAACTGGCGCTCGAAGCCGGCGTGTCGCTCCCGACAGCCAGTTCGCATTTGTCAAAACTGATGGAGGGCGGCTTGCTGACGTTGGCCAGCCAGGGGCGGCATCGCTACTACGGCCTCGCCGGCCCGCAAGTGGCCGGCATGATCGAGTCCATCATCGGGGTTGCCGCGTCGGTCGGCCCGCAGCGTGTGCGGCCAGGCCCGCGCGACACGGCCATGCGCGTGGCCCGCGTCTGCTACGACCATCTCGCCGGCGAGCAGGCCGTGGCAATGCTCGACCGCCTTGTCGCCAAAAACGTGCTGGTCCGAGACGACAACGAGATCAGCCTGGCGCCGTCGGCCGCATCGCATTTCGCCGCCATCGGCATCGATGTCTACACCAAGCCGCGGCGGCCTGTCTGCCGCGCCTGCCTCGACTGGAGCGTGCGGCGCTCGCACCTCGCCGGCACGCTGGGCGCCGCCATCCTCGACAAGATCCTCGCCGAAAAATGGGCCCGCCGTGAGAAGGATAGCCGCGCGGTGATCTTCTCGCCGCCGGGCAAGCAGGCGTTTGAGAGGGTGTTTCTGGCTTGATGGTCTGCGGAGACGTCGGCGGGACAGAGCCCCTCTCTGTCCTGCCGGACATCTCCCCGACATGGGGGGAGATCGGACGTCACACCAGCTTTTGCCAATCTCCTGCGGTGCAAGGAGTGCGAAGCGCCGAAGCTGCCAATCTCCCCACTCGTGGGGGAGATGGCCGGCAGGCCAGAGGGGGCGCGAAGGATCGCTACGCTGACAAATTGCGCTGCCTACCCCCGCTTCAGCACCTTCCCCTGCTTGAAGAAATCCGCCCACGGATCGGCTTCCGCCAGCCGCTTCAACGTCGTCTTGTCGCCCATCGGGAACGCGTTCGGCGCCAGCCCGGCCTCGATCTCCGCCCAGGTCACCGGCATCGACACGGTGGCGCCCTTCTTGGCCCGCGACGAATAGGGCGCGACCGTCGTCGAGCCCCTTCCATTGCGCAGATAGTCGACGAAGATCTTTCCCGTGCGCGCCTTCTTCGACAGCGTCGCTGTGTAGCGGTCTGGCGCGCCTTGCTCCAATGCCTTGGCAAAATCATGGGCGAAGGTTTTAACCTGATCCCAATCCGCCGAAGGTTTCAGCGGCACCAGGACATGGTAGCCCTTGCCGCCCGAAGTCTTGACGAAGTTTGGCAGCGACAGCTCGTCAAGCTTGCCCCTGATATCGAGCGCCGCCTCGCGCACTGCCTTCACGTCCACGCCTTCATCGGGGTCGAGATCGAAGATGATCTGGTCGGGCTTCTCCAACTCGTCGACGGTGCAGCCCCAGATATGGATCTCGACCACGCCGTACTGCACAAGCGCGGCGACGCCATCGAAATCGCGGATGAACAGGATCTCCTCGCCATCCGTCGGGTCTTTCATCCGGGCGATCTTGTCGTTCATGCCGGCCGAGGCGTGCTTTTGGAAGAAACGCGGGCCGCCGACGCCTTCTGGCGCCCGCACAAGGCTGAGCGGCCGGTTCACGACGAACTGTTCCATGCGCGGCCACACAAGCGCGTAATGGTCGAGCAGTCCCTGCTTGGAGATGTTTTCCTCGGGCCACAGCAGCTTGTCGGGATGGGAAAGCTTTACCGTGGTGGTCATCGCTCCGGCGGGTTTGGCCGCACTTGGCGCCGACCTTGTCTTGGCCGGCCCTTTGCCTGTCGCTGCCTTTGGTTTTTCCTGCACGACTTCCTCCGCCGGCTTGTCCTCGCGCAACCCCTGGAACGAGGCATGGCGTATTATACGGTCGGACGTCCAGCTGCGAAACTCCACTTCGCCGACAAGCTCAGGCTTGACCCAGACCAGGCCCTTGCCTTTCGGCACGGCGGCATCGAAGGGCGATGACTCTGCCTTCAGCGCGTCGAGTCTTGTCTTCAGATCAGCAGCGCCTTTGGTGGAGAACCCGGTGCCGACGCGACCGGCATAATGCAGCTTGCCGTCTTCGTGATAGCCGACCAGCAGCGAGCGCAGCCCACGTCCTGTCTTTTCCGACGGCAGATAGCCGCCGATGACGAATTCCTGCCGCGCCGTGCATTTCGACTTCACCCATGACCGGCCGCGCCCGCTGCGATAGGGCGCATCGGCGCGCTTGGAGACGACACCTTCCAGCCCCATGCGGCAGGCATGCTCCAGCATGACCTTGCCGGGTTCGGCGAAATGGTCGCTGAAACGGATCGCGGGATTTTCGGCTTGCTTGCCGAGCAGTTCCTGCAAGGCCTGCTTGCGCTCGACCAGCGGCTCGCCACGCAAATCCCGGCCGTCGAGCCGCATCAGGTCGAAGACATAATAGATGAAGCGGTTGGTTCGATTGGCGGACAGGTCCTGCTGCAGCAGCGAGAACGAGGACACACCGCTGTCGGCCAGTACGACGATCTCGCCATCGATGATCGCATCGCTGCATGTCAACGCCGCGAGTTCCGCGACGATCTCGCCGCCGAATTTCTCCGTCCAGTCGAGACCGGTGCGAGTCAGCAGCCGCACATCCGTGCCGGCGATTTGCGCCTGCATGCGATAGCCGTCAAACTTCACTTCGTGCAGCCAGTCCTTGCCCGGCGGTGCGTCCCGCTCCAGCGTCGCCAGCTGCGGCTCGATGAATTCGAGTTTGCGGCCTGCGGTTTTTTCCTTCCCGGCGGCCGACTTGTTGGAATGCCAGACCTTCGGCTTCTGGCCTCCGGCGGTCTTGCCCTCGCCGACCTCCTCGATCGTCAGGCCGGATTTCACCGATTCCGGCGCTTCCTTGAGAATGTCCTCGCCGGGACGTGCGGCGGCATCATCCGACTTGATCAGCAGCCAGTTTTCACGTTTCTCGCCGGCGCGGGGCTTCAGCCGCACCAGGTGCCACAGACCATGCAGCTTGTGGCCGTGCAGCTCGAAGCTGATATGGCCCTTCTTCATCGCCTTGGCCGGATCCATTTCGGGAACCCAGGTTCCTTCATCCCAGACAATGACCGAGCCGCCGCCATATTCGCCCTTGGGAATGATGCCCTCGAACGGCGCGTAGTCGATCGGATGGTCCTCGACATGCACGGCCAGCCGCTTCTCATGCGGATCGAGGCTCGGGCCGCGCGTCACCGCCCAGCTCCACAGCACGCCGCCGTGTTCGAGGCGAAGGTCGTAGTGCAGCCGGGTCGCCGCGTGCTTGTGGATGACGAAGATGCCGCCCGCCTTGGCGTTCTTGCCGCGCGCGACCTTGCCTGCCGGCTCGGACGTCTTCTTGAAATCGCGCTTGGAATGATACTGATCGAGGCTGGCCATCGCTTCGCGTCCTCAGGCCGATTTGCGGTTCGACGCGCCGGCTTTCGGCTTGGCGCGTTTGGCCGCCGGTTTGGTTTTCGACGATGCAGCCTTCGCGGAGCCTGCATCCGCCGAAAGGCTCTTCTTCAGCGCATCGAACAGATTGACGACGTTGGAGGGCTTGGGCGCTGCCTTGGCCTTGGGCGCCTTGCGTCCCGCTTTCTTGGCGCGGATCAGTTCGAGCAGGGCGTCTTCGTATTTGTCGTCGAACTTGGAAGGATCGAACGTCGCCTTCTTTTTGTCGATGATGAGTTCGGCGAGATCGGTCATCTCCTGGTCGGTCTTCACCGCCTTGATATCGCCGAACACGGTGTCAGGCTGCCGCACCGTGTTGTCGTAGCGCAGCGTCGTCAGCACCATGCCCTTGCCCAGCGGCTCGATTACCACCGGGCGTTCGCGGCTGTAGAGCACGATGCGCGCCAGCCCCGCCATCTTCTTGCCCGCCATTGCGTCGCGGATCACGGCAAACGCCTCCTCCGACACCTTGTCGGCCGGCGCAACATAATAGGGCGTGTCGAGATAGATCTGCTGGATCGAGGCTTTGTCGACAAAGCCGTCGAGCGCCATCGTGTGCGAGGATTCGATCTGGACGGCCTCGATCTCGTCCTCCTCGATATGGATGAAATCGCCGTCGTCCTCATAGCCCTTGATCTCGTCGCCGTCGTCGAGCGGCTTGCCGGTCTCGGAGTCGACATAGATGCGTTTCACCGTGTTGCCGGTCTTGCGGTTCAGCACCCGGAACGAGACCTTCTCGGTGTGGGTGACGACATTGGTCAGCTCGACCGCACAAGTGACCAGCGAAAGCTTCAGATAGCCCTTCCAGGCAGGACGCGGCGCCATGACAAATCCTCTCCGTGAGAGGCGAGAACGGGCAAATTCCCATCCAGTTCCGGCCCGACGTTTCGGCAAGGCCGGCCACACGAACCGCAAGGCGGAGAATTTTCGCAGCCGTCGAAAAAACTGAAACAAAATCGCGCGCAGGCGACATTAAAACGAAACATATGTGATGCAAAAGTCACAGCGGCCGGAATGCAGCCTTACTGCACGGAAAGACCCCGAAACAGCCGCATTCCAGCCACGATGCACGGCATTTTTGGGCAAAGATTAACATCGCGTTCACCGACTATTCACGCCTAGACGCTATGATGCCGGTAATTCGGAAAGAGATCCGAAAATCGGACAGGGACCTGGTACTATGAACTTCCTAACGCACCTCATCGGCTATGCCGCCGCCATCCGGGAATTCGTCGCGCCGACCTATCGGCCCGAGCGCTACTACATGCGTGGCCCAGGCCCGGCTTGCGCCCGTCGCGGCAACTCGCTCGGCATCAGCGCGCACTGATCATGACGTTCGAGAGCCGCCACAACAGCCGGATCTGCAGGCCGGCCGCCGATTCCCGGGCAACCACCTATCGCGCCGAACGTCCAACGTTCGTCGCCAGACAGCGTGCGACATCGCCACGGCTTTGATGCCGCGATCGGCTGGCTTAATGTCTTGGGGCATAAGCCGCCGAGGCCCGCGTGACCGACCTCACCAAGCCGACCCATTTTCCTGAACCACCAGCCTTCGATGCAAGCCATCCGCTGATTGTCTTCGACGGTGTCTGCGTGCTGTGCTCCGGCTTCGCCCGCATGGTGGTCAGGCTCGATCGGCAAAACCGCTTCCGCTTCGCCACCGCGCAGTCGCCACTCGGCGAGGCGCTGTTTCGTCGGCATGGGCTGCGGACGGACAGCTACGAGACCAATCTCGTCATCATCGACGGTGCCGCCTTCACACGCCTGGAAAGTCTCGTCGCGGTCATGTCCGAACTCGGCTGGCCGTGGCGGACGGCAAGGCTGCTGCTCCTCCTGCCGCGCCCGCTTCTCAACTGGCTCTATGAGCGCATTGCCCGCAATCGCTATGCACTGTTCGGCAGGAAGGACAGCTGCGATATTCCTTCCGCCGAACTGAGGGGGCGTTTGGTCGGCTAGACACGATCCCGAGACGCGAAAGCGATTTCGCCAGGGATCATGCCCAGGCAATAGATTGATGCCGATGCCGGAAAGCTGCGTCTTGCGCAACGCGTGGCCAAGGGCGAAGATTTTTCCGATGCCTGTCGAAATCGGACACGCCCGCGCGACATACGTTCGGCCCGCAACGACGCGGTCCCTGAAAAACACGGGAGATGACCATGCAGTACCTGCTTCTTATCTACAACAGCGAGGCCGGAATGGCAGCTGCCTCAAAGGAGGCGGCCATCCAGATGAGCGCCGCTTATGGCGCCTACACCGAAGCGATGAAGAAGGCCGGCGTGTTCGTTGGCGGCGAGCGGCTTAGGTTCACGTCGACGGCAACCTCCGTGCGGGTGGCCGGCGGCAAGACCAACGTGATTGACGGTCCCTATGCCGACACCAAGGAGCAGCTCGGCGGCTATTACATGATCGACGTGCCGGACATGGATGCGGCTATTTCCTGGGCGGCACGCTGCCCCGGTGCCGGCACCGGCACGATGGAGGTGCGGCCGGTCTGGCCGATGGCGGAATACATGACAGAATATACTTCGTGACAGCGATCGGGTCAGATATCGCGCGGGCGGTGGCGGAGGCGGCCGCCCGGCAAAGCTACGGCAAGCTGATCGCCTATCTCGCCGCACGGTCCCGCGACGTGGCTGGCGCCGAGGACGCGCTGGCCGACGCCTTTGCCGCGGCGCTCGAACAGTGGCCGCGATCCGGCGTGCCCGAGAGGCCGGAGGCCTGGCTGCTCGCGGTGGCGCGGCGGCGCAGCGTCGATGCCGTCAGGCGGCGGCTGACCAGGGAGGCCAACCGCGACCATCTGAAATTGATCGCCGAAGAGATGGAGGCGCGCATGGTCGACGAAGACCTGCCGGACGAACGTCTGAGGCTGATGTTTGCCTGCGCCCACCCGGCGATCGAGGCGAGCATACGCGCGCCTTTGATCCTGCAGACTATCCTGGGCTTCGATGCGGCGACGATCGCCTCAGCCTTCCTGGTGTCGCCGGCGGCGATGAGCCAACGCCTGGTGCGCGCCAAGGCCCGCATCCATGAGATCGGCATTCCATTCCGGATACCCGAGCGCGCCGAACTCGGCGAGCGGCTGGACACGGTGTTGGAGGCGATCTACGCCGCCTTCGCCGAAGGCTGGTCCGATCCGGCCGGCACCGAAACACAGCGCCGCAATCTCGCCACCGAAGGCATCTGGCTCGGCCGCCTCGTTGCCTCGCTGATGCCGGATGAACCGGAAGCGCTCGGCTTGCTGGCCCTGATGCTGTTTGCCGAGGCAAGGCGGCCGGCGCGTCGCAATGCGGCGGGAGACTACGTGCCGCTGGCCGAGCAGGATCTTGCGCTGTGGGACGGCGCCTTGATCGACGAGGCGGAGGCCTTGCTTAGGCACGCGGCGACGATGGAGCTTATCGGCCGTTATCAACTCGAGGCGGCGGTTCAGTCCGCCCATGTAGCGCGACGGCTGACCGGCCACACCGACTGGGTGGCGATCCGCGAGCTCTACGACGCGCTGCTTTCGATCGTGGGATCGCCGGTGGTGGCGATCAACCGCGCGGTGGCGATCGCCGAGGCTGAGGGCGCGGTGGCGGGACTGGCGGCGCTTTACGTGTTGGGCGACGACAAGCGGCTCAATGAGTATCAGCCCTACTGGGCGGCGCGAGCCGGGCTTTTGGCCAGGCTTGGCAATGTATCCGAGGCGACCGAAGCCTATGACCGGGCGATCGGCCTTGAACGCGACCCGGCGGTGCGTCGGTTCCTGCAGGGAAAACGGGCAGTCCTCAGAAATTGAGCCTCGCGGGACTGACCGCCCTCAGTCCGTTCAGGCCGGCCACATCTCGTGCGACGTGTTGAGCTTCTTCAACAGCGGATGCTCGCGCAGCGCGGACCACAGGCGCTCGATGTTCGGCCACGCCGATCGCGCTTTGTCGACGTCGGGATGCCAGGCCACCAGCATGACGAGGTAGATGTCGGCCAGCGACAGCTGGCCGCCGACCAGCCAGTCACGGCCCTGCAACGCTGCATCGACAATGGCGAAACCGCGATCCATCTCGGCGACGGCGGCCTGCTTGACCGCTTTCGTGCCGTCGGCATCGGCCGTGTAGCGCGGGGCATAGTAGAAACGCAGGACGGCCGGGTAGAGCACCGACGACATGAACGCCATCCAGCGCAGGAAGTCGGCGCGGGCAGGGGCGTCGACGGCGGGCGCCAGATTGGCCTGCGGATGACGCTCGGCAAGCAGAATGCAGATCGCCGCCGATTCGGTCATGGAGCGGCCGTCCGGCAAGGTCAGGACGGGAACCTGGTTCAGCGGGCTGATGGCCAGGAAGGCCTCTCCGGGCTGGTCGGTCTTGGGAACATCGATCTGGTCGAAAGGTGCTCCCGCCAAGGCGAGTGCCGCCTCGACGACGAAGCCGCCGCTGCCGGGACGTGTGTAGAGCTTGTACATGAAATCCTCCGCCGGTACGCACAAAGCGCCCGGCGGCGATATGACAGGTAAGTGGTGAACCGCTCAAGCGAGCGCCGGTTGCCACGAGCGGTATTTTCGGCGGTCCAGCCCGATCCCACGCTGCCTGATATGAGGCAGGCTAGGCGCCCAGTCCCTCGAACAGGATCGTCGACAGGTAGCGTTCGGCGAAGGACGGGATGATCACGACAAGGTTCTTGCCCTTGTTCTCCGGCCGCGAGCCGACGACGATGGCCGCCTGCAGCGCCGCGCCCGACGAGATGCCGACCGGCACGCCTTCGAGGCGGGCGACTAGCCGTGCATTGGCGATCGAATCCTCGTTGGAGACCTTGACGATCTCGTCATAGATCGTCGTGTCGAGGATCTTTGGCGCGAAGCCGGCGCCGATGCCCTGGATCTTGTGCGGGCCAGGCTGGCCGCCCGACAGCACCGGCGAGGCCTCCGGCTCGACGGCGACGACATGCACCGAAGGCTTGCGCTTCTTCAGCACCTGGCCGACGCCGGTGATGGTGCCGCCGGTGCCGATGCCAGCGACGAAGATGTCGACATCGCCCTGCGTATCGTTCCAGATCTCCTCGGCCGTGGTCGTGCGGTGGATCTCCGGGTTGGCCGGATTTTCGAACTGCTGCGGGATGATGGCGTTGGGGATCGTCGCGGCCAGTTCGTCGGCCTTGGCGATGGCGCCCTTCATGCCTTTGGGTCCTTCGGTCAGCACCAGCTCTGCGCCGAGCAGCGCCAGCATTTTCCTGCGCTCGATCGACATTGTCTCCGGCATGGTCAGGATCAGCTTGTAGCCCTTGGCGGCGGCGGCGAAGGCGAGCGCGATGCCGGTATTGCCCGATGTCGGCTCGACCAGCGTCGTCTTGCCGGGGGAAATCTTGCCGGCCGCCTCCAGCGCCTCGATCATCGCCACGCCGATGCGATCCTTGACCGAAGCGATCGGGTTGAAGAATTCGAGCTTCGCCATGAGATTGGCGACGATGCCCTTTTCCTTGGCGAACTTGTCGAGCCGCACCAGCGGGGTGTCGCCGATGGTCTCGGTGATCGAATTGTAGACGCGGCCTCTGCCGGGCACGCGTGCGGAGGTGACGGGCTTGTTCATCGGTTTCGCTCCCAGGATTTCAGGCAGGTGGATTCAAGCCTCGCAAGATACGGCTTTCAGCCGCGCAAGATAAGCTGTCGGTCGAAAATATCCGAGTGGGGCATGTGCCTAAAACACGCCCGCCTCGGAAAAGCATTTCCTGAAGCGGGGCCCATCTGGAATGATTTGGCGAGAAGGGCCCTATTGGCGCGCGGCGATCGCGGCTGCGGCGCCAACCATGAAAACGGCGGCGGTGCGGTTGAGCGCCCGCAAGGCGCGCGGCGATTTCAGGAACCAGCGGGCCTTGGCCGCCAGCGCCAGATAGGGAACCAGCACGACCAGCAGCACGACGATGGTGATCGCGGCGAGAATGCCGTAATCGGCCAGCGTGATCGTCTTCAGGTCGACGATGGTGGGCGTGATGGCGAGATAGAAGATCATCGTCTTGGGGTTGCCCAGCGTGACGGTCAGCCCCGCGATGAAACTCGACACCAGCCCGCCCTTGGCCCTTCTTGCCTCCACCGTTTCGGGCGTGATGCCGCTGGTCCAGAAGCGCCAGCCGAGGAAGGCAAGGTAGGCGACGCCCAGCCATTTGATCGCCAGGAAGACCATGCCGAAAGTGTGGGCGACAAAGGCAAGGCCAAGCACCACGGCGGTGAGATAGGTGAGGTCGCCAAGCATCAGTCCGAACGACATGGCAAGTGACGAGCGGAAGCCGGAGCCGAGCGCGCGCGCAATCAGTGCGGTCAGGCCTGGACCGGGAATGGCGGCGGCAACGCCGAGCGCCGCACTATAGGCAAGGAATCCGGTGAGGGTCATGGCGGTCACTTTTCAGGAGGACCGCTCACGTGTCGCACATATGCGGCAAGAGGTGAATTGCCTGCGGGCTGGATTCGTTTGCACCAGCGGGCCGACGTTCAGGACGGGCCGTTGCCATGGGTGATGCGCCAGATGGTGCCGTTGCCGTCCTCGGTGACGATGAGCGCGCCATCCTTGGCCACGGCAACGCCGACCGGCCGACCCCAGACGTCGCCGCTGGGGGTGACGAAGCCGGTCATGAAGTCCTCATATTCGCCGGTCGGCTTGCCGTCCTTGAACAGCAGCCTGACCACCTTGTAGCCGGTCCTGTTGGCTCGGTTCCAGGAGCCGTGCAGGGCGACAAACGCGTCTCCCTGATACTGCGCCGGAAAATTCTTGCCGGTGTAGAAGGCGATGTTGAGCGGGGCGGAATGCGCCTGCATCAGCACATCGGGAATATCGGCCTTGCCGGCGAGGTCGGGGCGCTCGCCCTTGTGGCGGGGGTCCTCATTGTCGCCGATATAGTACCAGGGCCAGCCATAGAAGGCGCCTTCCTTGACCGCCGTTGCATATTCGAACGGCACATTGTCGCCCAGCGCGTCGCGCTCGTTGACGACGCACCAGAGCGTGCCAGTGGCCGGCTGCACGGTCATGCCCGAACAGTTGCGCAGGCCCGTCGCGACGATCCGTCCATTCTTGCCGTCAGGGTCGAAAGCCATCACATCGGCCCGGCCGTATTCCGAACCCCAGGTGGCGCCGAGAGGCTTCGACTTGATCCATGCGTCGAGCCCGCCCTCCGGTTTCTTCGCCATGCCTTCGGCGACGTTCGATCCCGAACCGACCGACAGATAGAGCGTCTTGCCGTCGGGCGAGAAGGCAATATCGCGCGTCCAGTGATGGTTCGAAGGGATGGCGTCGACGAGGACTTCCGGCGCGCCGGAGGCCTTCATGTCTCCAGCATGATAAGGAAAGCGAACGATGCTGTCGCTGTTGGCGACATAGACCCATTGCGGGTTGTCCGCCGGGTAAAAGGCGATGCCGTAGGGTTGGGTCAGGCCGTCGGCGAAGATTGTGTCGACAGGCGTCGCACCGCCCTCGGCGAGACGGTAGACGCGGATCTGGTTGGCCTCGCTGTCAGCGACGAACAGGTCGCCATTCGGTGCGACGCGAACGACGCGTGGGTTGTCGATGCCCGACGCGATCAGCTGCGCCGAGAAACCAGGCGGCAGTTGCGGCATGGCGCCTTTCGGCCTGTCCACGAGTCCGGCGCCGTTCGACGCCGATTTCGTGGCATAGGCCTTCGGCAAATCTTCCGGCTTGATGAAGCGGCGCACGCCCGGCCTGTCGGCACGCCAGTCGCCAAAGGCGGCTTGCCCCTTCAGCACAGGCTGATCCGCCTGTTGGGCGAATGCCGCCGTGGCGAGAAACAAGGCGGAAATTGCTGTCGGGCCTGCAAACCGGATCATCCTGTCCTCCAAGGATCGGTCGCGAAGACAGGAAACGGGCGGCACCGGCGGTCGTTCCAACTCACACGAGGAGTTGAATGTGGCTCAATTCCCGGCCGCGTAGAAATCGTCGTCGAGGCGCTTTTCCAGTTCCACCAGATCGGCCGGCAACGGCAGGCCCATGGCGCGCATTGCTCTCAGCTTTTCGCGCAACTGCTCCTGCACTTCGTGCTGGTCCTCGGGCTGGTTGACCATCTCCTCGAGCAGCAGGCTGATCTGGGCCTTGATCTCTTCGAGCGCCATTGTTTTTCTCCTTGTCAGCCTTCCGCTAGGGATAAGGTGTATTGAGATACAGGTCAGGCCGCGCCGAAAATGGTGGCTTCCGAAAACCGGAGCGGAGCGTACTTCTCGTACGCGAGCACCGGAAGCGCAGGTATCAGCCGTTTGCGGGCCGGCATCACCTGAATACCAATACACCTTAGCGCAGCATGCGGGAAATAAGTTGCGCCGTATAGTCGACCATCGGCACGATGCGCGCGTAGTTCAGCCGCGTCGGGCCGATGACGCCCAGCGCGCCGACGACACGGGCATCCTTGTCGCGATAGGGCGCGACGACCAGCGACGAGCCCGACAGCGAAAACAGCTTGTTTTCCGAGCCGATGAAGATACGCACGCCCGATCCCTCCTCGGCCAGATCGAGCAACTGGATCAGCCCGTCCTGCGTCTCCATGTCCTCGAACAGATGCCGCAACAATTCGATGTCGGCCTGGGCCGTGACGTTCTCCAGAAGATTGGCGCGGCCGCGTACGATGAGACGCGCCGGCAGGCCGCTATCGGCGCCGGCCCATACCGCCAGTCCCTTCTCGACCAGATCCTGCGACAGTGTGTCGAGGGCCGCCCTGGTCTCTTCCTTGATGCGGGCGATCTCGACCCGCGCCTCGGCCAGCGTGCGGCCGCGAATATGGGCGTTGAGGAAATTCGAGGCCTCGTGCAGTTGCGAAATGGTGATGCCGGCGGGCAGGTCGACAACCCGGTTTTCGACATCGCCGTTCTGCGACACCAGCACCGCCAAGGCCTTGGTCGGTTCGAGCTGGATGAACTCGATATGCTTCAGCGCCACCTCGTTCTTGGCAGCAAGCACGAGACCGGCGCCGCGCGACATGCCCGACAGCATCTGGCTGGCTTCGGTCAGCATGTGTTCCAGCGTGGCGCCTGAACCGGACGCGCGCACCTGCGCCTCGATGGCGCGGCGCTCCTCGTCCGAGAGATCGCCGAGTTCCATGAAGGCGTCGACGAAGAAGCGCAGGCCAGCCTGGGTCGGCAGCCGGCCGGCCGAGATGTGCGGCGCGTAGATGAGGCCGAGATGTTCGAGGTCGCTCATCACGTTGCGGATGGTGGCTGGCGATAGCGAGGACGGCAGGATGCGCGACAGGCTGCGCGAGCCCACGGGCTCGCCATCCTTCAGGTAGGAATCGACGATGCGCCGGAAGATGTCGCGCGAACGCAAGTCCAGCGATTGAAGAGCGGGCGATTGCACAATGGGATCGGCGACTGCTTTGGTCATGCGTGCCAAAAACCTCCTTACCAAGGATATAGACTTCGGCCATGCCCGCGCAACCCGGTGTCTGTGTCAGATCGCCCGGTGTCTGTGTCGGATCGCTCGGCCATTTTCCTTTGCGCCATGCGCCTCGTGCGGCTACAAGCCGGCCACGATTCCGAAAAATGACAAGAAAGAAGCCTGAATGCGCCCTTCCAAACGCCAATTCGACGAAATGCGCGCCATCTCCTTCGAGCGCGGCGTCTCCAAGCACGCCGAAGGCTCATGCCTGGTGAAGTTTGGCGATACGCATGTTCTGTGCACGGCGAGCCTGGAGGAAAAGGTGCCGGGCTGGATGCGCAATTCGGGCAAGGGCTGGGTGACGGCCGAATACGGCATGCTGCCGCGCTCGACGGGCGAGCGCATGCGCCGCGAGGCCTCCGCCGGCAAGCAGGGCGGCCGCACGCTGGAGATCCAGCGGCTGATCGGCCGTTCGCTGCGTGCGGTTGTCGATCTGCAGGCGCTGGGCGAACAGCAGATCACCGTCGACTGCGACGTGATCCAGGCCGATGGCGGCACCCGCACGGCATCGATCACCGGCGGCTGGGTGGCGCTGTATGATTGCCTGCGCTGGATGGAAGCCCGGCAGATGGCCAGCGTTTCCAAGGTGCTGAAGGATCATGTCGCGGCGATTTCCTGCGGCATCCATGATGGCCAGCCGGTCATCGATCTCGACTATGTGGAGGATTCCTCGGCTGGCACCGACGCCAATTTCGTCATGACCGGCAAGGGCGGCATCGTCGAGATCCAGGGCACGGCCGAGGGCGAACCCTTCTCCGAAGAGCAGTTCGCGTCCTTGATGGGCCTGGCCAAGAAGGGCATCCAGCGCCTGGTCAGCCTGCAGCAGATGGCGGTGGCTTAGGTTCCGATTGTAAGGCGATAAAGGTTGGCGATCCTTCCCACCCCCCTCTGGCCTGCCGGCCACCTCCCCCGCAAGGGGGAAGATCGGCTGTCGCCGAAGCTTTCGCTAAACCCTAGCGCTGCAGAGTGGGCTGTGACGCTGAAGCTGCCAATCTCCCCCCATGCGGGGGAGATGCCCGGCAGGGCAGAGGGGGGTGTCTCGTGACTCCTTCCACAATCTTGGAATCCGCCCTCTACGTCACCGATCTGGCGGCGGCCGAAAATTTCTACACCGATATCCTCGGCCTCCGCCTCCTCGGCAAGGTCGACGGCCGGCACCTCTTTTTCCGCTGCGGTGCCGGTGTCCTGCTCATCTTCAACGCCGAAGCGACGAAAGTGCCGCCCGCGCCCGACGCGAGACTGAAAGTGCCGCCGCATGGCACTGTCGGCGAAGGTCATCTCTGCTTTGCCGCCAGCGCTGTGGAAATCGCGGGCTGGAAGGCGCATCTAGAGGCGAAGAAGATTGCCATCGAAAGCGAATTCGAATGGCCGCAGGGCGGTCGTTCGATCTATATCCGCGATCCCTCGGGCAATTCCATCGAATTTGCCGAGCCACGAATCTGGGGCCTTTGATGCATACGCTTGACGGGAAAAAGATCGTTGTCGCCAGCCACAATGCCGGCAAGCTGCGCGAATTCGCCGACCTGATGGGGCCGTTCGGCTTCGAGGCGAAATCGGCCAGGGATTATGGCCTGCCGGAACCGGACGAGACCGGCACCACTTTCGAGGAGAACGCCTACATCAAGGCCTTGGCCGCGGCCAAGGCCACGGGCCTGCCGGCGCTGTCGGATGATTCCGGCCTTTGTGTCGATGCGCTCGACGGCGCGCCGGGCGTCTACACCGCCAACTGGGCTGAAAAAGCCGACGGTTCACGCGATTTCGGCATGGCCATGCAGCGCACAGAGGTGGCGCTGCATGAAGTCGGCGCGGCCTCGCCGGAGCAGCGCAAGGGCCGCTTCGTCGCCGTCATCTGCCTCGCCTTTCCCGACGGCGATGCCGAATACTATCGCGGCGAGGTCGAGGGCACGCTGGTGTGGCCGCCACGCGGCGAACTTGGCTTCGGCTATGACCCGGTGTTCCTGCCTGGTGGATTCGAAAAGACCTTCGGCGAGATGAGTGCCGAGGAAAAGCACGGCTGGAAACCCGGCCAGCCGACGGCGCTGTCGCACCGCGCCCGCGCCTTCCAGAAATTTGCCCAGGCACGCTTGAATCTGGCCCGATTGGGTTCGACATGAACATGCTGCTCGACCGTAGCCCCGGCTTCGGCGTCTACATCCATTGGCCGTTCTGCGCGGCCAAATGCCCCTATTGCGACTTCAACAGCCATGTCCGCCACCAGCCGGTTGATCAGGATCGCTTTGCCAGCGCCTTCGAGGCCGAACTGGCAACAATGCGCCAGCGCACCGGTTCGCGCGAGGTGACCAGCGTTTTCCTCGGCGGCGGCACGCCGTCGCTGATGAAGCCGGAAACGGTGGCCAGGGTTTTGGACGCCGTGGCGAAGAACTGGACGGTGCCTGATGGCATCGAGGTGACGCTGGAGGCCAATCCGTCATCGGTCGAGGCCGAGCGTTTTCGCGGCTACCGGGCAGCCGGCGTCAACCGCGTCTCGCTCGGCGTGCAGGCGCTGAACGACAAGGATTTGCGTTTCCTTGGTCGGCTACACAATGTGTCGGAGGCACTCCATGCGATCGGCCTGGCGCGCGAAATCTTTCCGCGCCTCTCCTTTGATCTGATCTATGCCCGGCCCGGCCAGACCCCGGAAGACTGGCAGGCCGAGCTCGAACAGGCGATCGGCCACGCGGCTGATCATCTGTCGCTCTACCAGCTGACCATCGAGGAAGGCACGCCCTTCCACGCCCTGCACGCGGCGAAGAAATTCATCATTCCCGACAATGACCATGCCGCCGACCTCTATGCGTTGACGCAGGAGATTACATCGGCGCACGGCCTGCCGGCCTATGAGATTTCCAACCACGCCAGGCCGGGCGCCGAGAGCCGGCACAATCTGACCTATTGGCGCTATGGCGAATATGTCGGCGTCGGTCCCGGCGCGCATGGCCGCTTCGTCGAAAGCGGGCGTCGCGTGGTGACGATCGCCGAGAGGATGCCGGAAACCTGGGCCAATCTGGTCGAGGCCAAGGGCCACGGCATCACCGGCGGCGAGATCCTGACCCGTTCGGAAGAGGCCGACGAATTTCTGCTCATGGGGCTGAGGCTGGCCGAGGGTATCGACCTTTCCCGCTACGAGGCGTTTTCCGGGCGGGAGCTTTCGACGAGGCGCCTGTCGACCCTTCAGGAGGAAGGGCTGGTGGCGCCGATCGGCAATGCTCGCCTGCGCGCCACGCCGGCGGGCATGATCGTGCTCGATGCCGTCGTGGCCGATCTGGCGAGGTAAGCCCAGAGGTCAATTGGCTTGACTGTGGTGGACGATTTATCGGCTCGACCAAGGATGCTAGGAGTTCGGTTTACTCAGCCGAAAGGCCATTGCGCCGCATCCAATAGGTCTTGCCATGAAGTTCCTGATCCATGAGACGCTGCGGACATTGAACACGGATGATGTGTTCGAGTTTGGATTGACCGAAATTTGGAAGGCCGACGACGATTTTTATCAAGCCGATGCCGTGATTATAAAAAATCAGAAGGTTATATCGAAAGTGAAGCCCTCAGGCATGACGGAGTTCGATGTAATTCGGGGGTTTTCTTACCTATGTCGGTATAAACCTGAGGGTACTGCCGCGCGAGCATGCGGTAGAATTTCAACTCTACGGACTGACGTTTGACGAGTACATACCGCTGTCCAAATCGGTACGCGAAATCTTAGATGAGTAGTATCGTAGCCGAAGTGCCGCTGTACCAGGAGGCCGCGAGCCGGTGAAGAACGTCCTCTTCGTCTGCAGCCAGAACCGCTTGCGCAGCCCGACCGCCGAGCAGGTGTTTTCCAAACGCAGGGACATCGAGGTCGCATCGGCGGGAACAAACCACGATGCCGATACGCCGCTGACGAACGAGATGGTCGCGTGGGCCGACATCATCTTCGTCATGGAAAAGGCGCACCGCGCCAAGCTGCAGAAGAAATTCAAGTCGAGCCTGAAGAAGGCCAGGGTCATCTGCCTCGATATTCCCGACGATTATGAATTCATGGACCCGGCTCTTGTTCGCCTGCTGGAGGCGAAGGTCCCGCGATATCTCGGCTGAGGATATGGCCGAGTGCCGGTAACCGCGCCTTCGTCATCCTCGGGCTTGACCCGAGGAACCAGGCCGCGACCCTTGCCGAGGAATGCGGCGGCATAACTCTGATCCGTCGCGACGCTTCGATGTCGCGGCATGGATCCCGGGGTCTGCGCCGCGTCGCTTCGCTCCTTGCTACGCCCCAGGATGACGAAGAGGCTGTGGTCTCCGCCGATCTCGGACGTTTGCGGTAGCTCAGGCATCGTGCTTGTGGCGGTGCTTGGCGCGGCCTTTCTCTGAAGGGGCCTCGCCCGAACGGGTTTGCTTCGGGTCGTTCTTGTCGCGGCGGGCCCGTTGTTGATCGCCTATCGGATGCGGTGGGGCGCCATTGCGGGCGGTCTGCGTTTCAAGGCGGGTGATGAAAATATCGAATCTATTGGGCATCGTCCGGTCAGTGCTCCGTCGTGCTATAGGTTTCGGTCGAAAGCCTGATTTCAGATGGCAAACGGCTCGTTGGCGGTTTGCTGGCTCGGCTTTCATCGACTTTGGCAGGCCGGGCCTTGTCTGCTGGTGAGGCAAAGCGCCGGCGGCCGACATAATAGGGCTCGAAAGCGTCCTGTATCTTCAGGCTGTCCATCCTGTCCTCCTTGGGAATCAGGGGCTAAATCTGCCAATCCCGGTTTCGTTCCCTACTGTGGCAAAGGAATGGCGGTCACTTTACATCGACATGGGCTTTTGCAAGCGGCCATCAGCCATGCCAAACAGAGCCGAACGGAGAATGTTTGGTGACCGGTGAAATCGTAAAACGCAGCTATGTGGTCGGACAGGCCGAAATACCAGCCCGGCCGCTCGAGCCTGCGCTCTATCTGGTGGCGACGCCGATCGGCAATCTCGGCGACATCACGCTGCGCGCGCTGGAGACGCTGGCCGCCGCCGATATCGTCGCTTGCGAGGACACGCGCGTTTCGCGCGTGCTGCTCGATCGCTACGGCATCCGCCGCCGCACCACCGCCTATCACGAGCACAATGCCGGCGAGGCCGGGCCGAAGCTGATCGCAGCGCTTCAGGCCGGGCAGAGCGTGGCGCTGATTTCGGATGCCGGCACGCCGCTGGTGTCCGATCCCGGCTATCGGCTGGTCGGCGAGGCCCTGGACGGTGGCATTCGCGTTGTGCCGATCCCCGGCCCATCGGCGCCACTCGCGGCGCTCACGGCATCCGGCCTGCCATCCGACGCTTTCATGTTCGCCGGCTTCCTGCCGGTGAAGACAGGCCAACGGCAAACCCGGCTGGAAGCTCTGAAAGCCGTGCCGGCGACGCTGATCTTCTTCGAATCGCCGCGCCGGCTGGCCGAGACGCTTGTCGGGATGGTCGAAGCGCTGGGCGGCGACCGCAAGGCGGCGATCGGCCGCGAGCTGACCAAGACTTTCGAGGAAATGCGAACGGGCACGCTGCAAACGCTCGCCGACCATTACGCGGCGGCCGATACACCGAAGGGCGAGATCGTCATCTGCGTCGGTCCGGCGGAGGCCAAGGCCGACCAACCAGCGGATATCGACCGGCTTCTGCTGTCGCTCGCCGCCGAGATGCCGGCTTCCAAGGCCGCGGCCGAAGCCGCGAAGATGACCGGCGGACAGAAGCAGGCGCTCTACCGGCGACTGCTCGAACTCAGGGATGCCTCTGGAGAGGGCGGTGACTGAACGCACCAGCGCCAGCCGCCAGAAGGCTTATCGGCGCGGCCATCGCGGCGAATGGCTGGCGGCAGCGTCGCTGATGCTCAAGGGGTATCGCATCCTCGCTCGCCGCCACCGCACGCGCTTCGGCGAGATCGACCTGATTGCGCGGCGTGGCGACCTTGTTGTCTTCGTCGAGGTCAAGGCTCGTCGCACGTTGATGGAAGCCATGGAGGCGATCAGCCATGAATCGGAACGCCGTATCGAGGCTGCGGCCGATGTCTGGCTCTCGCGTCAATCCGATTATGGCAGACTGTCGATGCGCTTCGACATGGTGGCGGTGCTGCCGTGGCGCTGGCCGGTGCATGTCGAGAATGCGTTCTACGGGCGAAGCTGAGGCGCTTGTCGTGCGTCCGCTCGGTATTGCCCGCTTCTCCGTCAGGTTGAGCGCAGCGTCACGGCTGTCCGGGGCCGGACAGTCGGGGCTCAGAACCTACGCCTTCACAACACGATCACAGACAATGCCGTTGCGCTGCATGGCGTTGCGCGTGTCGATGATCAGCCGCGAATGGTTTGCCAGCAGTCCATAGTCGATCCCGTCGTGATCGGTGACGATGACGACCGCGTCATAGGCGCCGATCGAATCCCGGCTGAGGCGAATGCAATCCTTGCCGGCAAGCATCGGATGCTTGCGCGTCTTCGGTATGCGCGCGACGTGGGGGTCATGGTAGGCGATGTCGGCCGCCCGTGATTCCAGCAACTCGATCAACTTCAGCGCCGGGCTTTCGCGCACGTCGGAGACATTCTTCTTGTAGGCGACACCCACGATCAGGATGGACGCCTGGCTGAGGGGAATGCCAAGACGCGTGTCCAGCGCTTCCGACAGCTTCGACATCACATAGTGCGGCATGGAGACATTGATCTCGCCGGCAAGCTCGATGAATTTCGTCGAAACCTCGAACTCGCGCGATTTCCATGTCAGGTAGAAAGGGTCGATCGGTATGCAGTGGCCGCCGAGACCTGGCCCTGGGTAAAACGGCATATAGCCGAAAGGCTTGGTCTTGGCCGCTTCGATCACTTCCCAGATGTCGATCCCCATGGCGCCGTAGATGACCTTGAGTTCGTTCACCAGCGCGATGTTCACGGCACGGAATATGTTCTCCGTGAGCTTTACGACTTCCGCCACCTTGATCGTCGATACGGGCACGACCGTCTCGACGATGGCGCCATAGAACAGCGCGACCAGTCTGGCGGCGACCGGACCGTCACCGGCGACGACCTTAGGAATGGTGGCGGTTTCGAAGCCTGCGCTTCCGGGGTCCTCCCGCTCGGGCGAATAGCCGAGGAAAAAGTCCCGCCCGGATCTGTATCCGCGCGCTTCGAGAATAGGTTTCATCACTTCATCGGTCGTGCCCGGATAGGTGGTGGACTCCAGAATGATCAGTTGGTCCTTCCTCAGATACGCGGCGATGGCGCGCGTCGTATTCTCGACGAAGGAGAGATCGGGCTCGCGTTGCTTGGTCAGTGGCGTCGGCACACAGATCGAGATGACATCGCATTCGGCAAAGACCGAAAAGTCGGACGTCGCCCGCAACGATCCATCGGCCATGACCGACTGCAGTGCCTCGTCGCTGACGGCGCCTATATAGGATCGGCCCGTCTTCAACTTTTCAATCTTGCTGTGGTCCACGTCGAAGCCGATCACCTTGAAGCCGGCGCGAGCCGCCGCCGCCGCGAGCGGCAGCCCGACATAACCAAGTCCAACGATTCCGACCGTGGCCGTACGCATATCCAGTTTCGAAAGAAGTATCGCCCCTCGGGCCTGATCCGCCAGAATGTTCAATTGCGCCTCCACTGATGCAGCCGGCCGCTTGCGGCTGCTGTCATGCGATGCCCGCGAGTCGCTGTAGCGGGATTTGACGAGCCTTTCCCGGCACCACGGCTTCACGGTTTTCGAGATGACCAGCGCAACCTTTGTGCCAGTTGTTCCCAGCGCGGGGCGCCGGCTCAAGAAAGGGCTCAGGAGGTAGGGTTGCGGCATTTTCAGCTGCGTCGGAAGACAGGTGGTGTCAAGTCCGCCGCCTGTCCCATTTTTGAACACTATTGTTGCAAGATAGCTCATACAAGGAGTGATGACCGAAAAAAATCAACAATTACAATGCGGTAATTAACCACTGTTGTTTAGCATATTGTTAACTATCAGTTGCGTTGTCTGTGGAAATGCCCTTTCCATGCACAAAAGCGCACATTGAGGGGTGCGGCTTTCCTTCCTATTCAACGCAGGATTGTCGCCATATGAATACGTGCAAGACCGAAGAAATCAGATGCCTTGTCGCTGGCGGCGCGGGGTGTCTGGGAACCAACCTGACGCTCCGCCTGCTCGATCAGGGCGCCTTCGTGGATGTCGTCGACAATCTTTCGACCGGGCGAAAAGCCAATGTCGAGGAGTTGTCGCGGTATCCAAATTTCAGGTTCATCAAGATGGACATCACGGACGCGGCCCTCTGCACGCGATTGCAGCGGCGGCGCTATACCCATGTCTACAATCTGGCTTGCCCGACCGGCGTTCCCAACATCGCCTTGCTGGGCGAGGAAATGCTCATGGCCTCGTCCGTGGGAGCGCTCAATCTTCTCAAGGTCGCGCGCCGGTCAAAGGCAAAATACCTGTTTGCCAGTACAGCGGAGGCCTACGGCGACCCGGAAGTCTTTCCGCAGCCGGAGACCTATGTCGGAAGGGTCGACCCGGTGGGCCCGCGCAGTCCCTACGAGGAGGGCAAGCGGTTCGGCGAAGCGCTGACCCGCTTCTGGGGCCGCAAGCACAAGGTCGATGTCCGCATCGTGCGCATTTTCAATACCTACGGCCCAGGAATGTCGCCGGCCGACCAGCGTGTCATTCCGCAGATGCTCTCGCATCTCATCGCCGGGCAGCCTGTTCCACTCTTCGGCGACGGCTCGCAGACTCGTACATTCCTGCATGTCGACGACCTCGTCGACGGCCTGCTGACGGTGATGGAGAAAGGCGAGTGCGCCGAGGTCTATAATATCGGGGGTGCCACCCAGCTCTCCATCCGCGAATTGTTCGACCTGATCAAGGAGGCAACCGGCCTTCCCGGCAGCGTCGTCTTCAAAAAGCACTTCATCGCCGATCATCGCGGCCGTTGGCCGGACACCGGCAAGATCGAGGCGCTGGGCTGGCGCCAGAAGGTTTCGCTCACGAAGGGCATCCGCCAGAGCTACCAGGACCTGCTGGCTTCGATCCAGGAGGCAAAGCGCGCCAAGGCAAGGACTGCATCGTCCGAACGCAGGTTCGTCGGTTATCAGGAACGGCCCAGCGGTCGGGGTCAGGTGGGAACGATGCTTCCATGACCGGGATCGCCGCCACCAACATCACGATGATGGTTCTCAGCGCATCGCTGGGCATCAACATCGCGTTCTGGTGCGTCGTCGGCGTCATCCGGTTTGTCAGCGAGATCGGTTCGAATGCGAAAGCCGGTCACTTTCAGGAAGCGGTACGGGTATCCGATGTTGCCGTGGTCATTCCCGCCCACAATGAAGCAATCGCACTGCCGAAATGCATCGGAGCGCTGAAGGCCATCATTCCGGCAAGGCAGATCTATGTCGCCAGTGACGGGTCGCGCGACGCCACCGTCGCCATCGCGCGTGCTGCCGGCTGCAGGGCGCTCGACATCCAGCCCAACCGGGGAAAGGCGCGCGCAATCGACAAGGCGATCCGCAAGTATCGACTGTGCGACCGCTACAAGGCGGTGCTGATCCAGGATGCGGATTCAGAGATCGACCCCGGTTATTTCGAACACGCACTGCCGCTGTTCAACGACCCCAAGGTGGTGGCCGTGGCTGGCCATGTGTTGTCACGCTGGCGCGACCAGCGCTGGCCCACCCTCGACATGCTTTTCGCTGCTTACAGGACACGTCTCTACCGGATCCTGCAGACGGCCTTCCAGTACGGCCAATCCTGGAAATGGACGAGTGTGAGTTATATCGCGCCCGGCTTCGCCAGCATCTACCGAACAAGCGCGCTACGCCAGATCGACATCACCGCGCCAGGGCTCGTCATCGAGGATTTCAACATGACATTCGAAGTCCAGCACAAGCAGCTGGGTCGTGTTGCCTATTCGCCCAGGGCGCGGTGCTCGTCGGAAGATCCTTTCACGCTCGGCGATTACCGCAAGCAGGTTCAACGCTGGTATCTCGGCTTCTGGCAGACCGTGCGGCGTCATGGCTTTTGGCCCAGCCGCTTCTGGCTGTCCCTTGGCGGGCTGCTGGCCGAACTTCTGATAATATCCGTCTTCGCCCTGGGCTTGCCGATTGCCGCGGTCGCCTACCTTGTCACAGGTATCGAGGTCCCGGCGATGTCGCTTGGGGACCTCGCGGTAAGGCCGGTCTCGCCACTTGAGCTGTTGGCCCTGTTCCTCGCGGTGGACTACGCGCTCACCGTCATTGTCGCGGTGATAGAACGCAGGCCGATCCTGCTCCTCTATGGCCTCGCGTTTCCCGCGATCCGGCTCCTCGATGCCGCGCTTTTCCTGCGCGCTTTGTTCAAGTCGTTTTCAGCGAAGTCCGACGGCCGCTGGATCAGTCCGCAACGTTACGCCGTTTCCGTTCCCCATGGGAGGCAAGCATGAACATAACCCGCCGCTCCGTTCTTCTTGGTGGCCTGACTGTACCGCTGCTGGCATCGGCCGGCAAAGGCGTCTCATGGGCCGCAGCCAAGGAGAAACTGCCCAACCCGCTGGTCGTCACGATCAGTGGCGTGGACGCACAGACAACGCCGACCAGGCTTTCCGCCGTCGCCGACCCGTTCTTGACTCGCAAGGTGCCGATCACCGTAACGGTCGCCCCCATCGATGCCGCTGGGAAAATGCTGGATTACAATTCCAGCCTGGCTCTCCGGCTTCGCCAGGCGGTTCGGCTCAATCCGGACGGTATCGAATTCGGCGCCCATGCCGACCTGATCCAGTCGGACGTTCCCTATCTGCAAGCGCGCCAGGCAAGTGAAATCCAGGCGGCGTTTTCCTACCTGATCAATGAGTACCAGAGGTACCAGTCGAAGGCCGTGCTCACGGCCTTGACCTTGACCACCAATTCACCATTGCGTTCGGCGCAGGATGCGGCGTCGATGCGCATGGCGGGTTTTCGATCGGTCATTCGTCTTCGGGCAGGGATAAAGGATCCGGTGGGCCTGCAGCCCGACAGCGGTGGTTATTGGTCGACCGATACAGGTCTGGTGAACCTTTTCGCGTCCCCGCTCAGTTCAACGGGGCTGCAGCCCTCCGGCGGCCGGCTTCTCGGTGCGCCTGCCCTAGGCGCGAACATCGCAAAACTGGGCGCCGGCGACGATCCGATCATTGTCGACCTTCCGTTCGCGGCGCTGGCGGGGCTGAGCGACAGCGATGCGGCCAGCTATGCGGCCGAGATCGCCCAAACCGTGCTTGCCGCATCCGCCGGCGGCGGGTTCCGAAGCATTCTTCCACAACAGCTCTATAAGCAAAGCCGGGATGTAAGCCGGCTCATCGTCGTCCGCGTCGATGATCTCAGGGTGGATACCGACACAGATCCAAGCCACATGGCGTTTGTGCGCCATCTCATCGGAGCCGGCTACCCGGTTACGGACGCTATCATCCCGGCACCGAAGTCTTTCCTGCTCTCGGCGGACAAACCAGCCAAGTCATACCTGCAAGCCATGTCCGTCGATAAACGCTTCGATATTGCCGCCCATGGCTGGAACCACACGCCCTCGGAACTTCTGGGCAATTCGCCCGGGAAGGATCTGGACCTGATCCGGGGTGGTATCAGCGAGATCTATCGCTCGACCGGCAGGTTCCCCACGTCCTACATTCCGCCCAATGACGCATTCGACGACAATACGCTCGATGCACTGGCCGCCACCGGAGCGCCTGTATTCAGCGCCGAGAAAGGCGATCTGCGCTGGTTCAATGGTTTGGACAGCCGAGGCATCCTCCACGTCTCGAACACGATGAAATTCGAGAAGGCCTGGAGCGAAGATATCCCCTACTTCACGAAGGACGAGGTCTTCAGCTATTTCGGGACCGACAATGATGCTGTTTTCTGCATCCATCCCGATACCGCCAACTCGCCCAAAAAGAAGGCGGTCATCCTTGAGACGCTTGCTGAGCTGTCCGCTCAGCGTGGCACCAGGCTGGTGAACTTCGACGAGTATTACCGCGCCGTCACGCCTTCCATGCCGGAAGTCCAACGCATTCAAGGCGCGCGCGCCGACGTCGCGGTGCGCGATTGGAGGAAGCCGGATCAGGACCTGCTGGACCGTGGCATCCTCAAGGCCGACGCCGAGCTCGCATGGACCTATTTCGATTGGGGCGCCAGGAACTTCAACGGCATCGTGCCGGCGACGTCATGGATGGAATTCGGCAAGCAGGCGGGCTACCCGTTCACCACGATGTGGGACGTGGGAACACATATTCTTGCCACTCTGTCCGCCCAGCAGCTGGGCATCATCGATCAACGCGAATTCGAAACGACGATCAGTCGAATCCTGGAGTTCCTGGGCCAGACGAGCTTCCAGTATGCCGGCGGGAACCTGCCGCATACCGAGCGCGCGTTGAGCGCGAAGGATGACGAGCGCGAAGGTTTCGACAGCGCCGATACCGGACGTCTTTTGATCGCGCTCAAAATTCTCGATCAGCATACGGCCGGCGCCTTCCCCGTCTTCAAGCTCGTTTCCAACTGGTCGTTCGGGCCGATCCTCAAGGACGGCGAAATGCACGTTGTGAGCGCGAACGGCAAGATTTCGTCCGTGCACGCAAACAGCTACGCCGGCTATGCCGGTCGCGGCTACAGCCTTTGGGGCCAGTCGATCAAGCCCGTCTTTGACACTGGCGATCCCGATCGCAGCATGGATGCCGCGACCGCCGCTCTGGCGGAAATTCAGCGGCGAGGGCGGATTGCCACCGAACCCCACGTTACCGAGGAAATCGAACTTGGAGGGTCGCCGCACGGCCGCCTCATGGCCGACATTCTCTACGCCGCCCAGATGAAACGGTATCGCGAGACAGGCATTCTCACTTGCGTTTCGGAATCGGCGATGGCTGGCCCTCCCTACTTCACCTACCAAGGCTACCAACTGACGGACGATGGCGGCGACTTCGCGGTCGACACGATGAAGACCTCCGACAAGGAGGCGACGGCAAAGCAGGCGAATTCGCTTCGTCTGGTCAGTGCGAAAGGTGCCTATCTCTGGCACGCCACGCGGCCAGGCGACTATTCGCAGAAGCTTGTCGCCTTTGTGAGGAATCGGGCCAAGATGCCGGGAATGGGTTTTTCATCCGGCGTGTCCGAGCGGACCGGAAAGCTGATCCAGGTGACCGATGTGAACACAAATGGCATCATCCTTGAATCCATTGCGTACATCTTGGGCGGCCGCAAACCGCTTCTTCCGACGGAAGAGGCATAGCCTGCGGCTCTTCTGGTCGCGGTGCGCACGGTAGGACGGAGCCGGTGTCTGCCCTGCCGAGTCTCGCCCTGGCTCAATCGCTCGTTGCGCCTCCTCTCTTGCCTTCATGTCGCGTTTCGTCCAAAAGCTGGCGCAAACGCTGCGAGACCGAAGGTTTTGCCGTTTGAAATGCGGCTTCCGGCTCGATGCCGACGCGCCGCACTCGGAAAGAGCGGAACAATGTCTGCGATCGAAGCCGGCGCGCGCGCGCCGGGAAGCCTTTGGCGTCAGGAAATCAGGGCGACGCTGGCGCTCGCCTGGCCGATGGTGCTGACCAATCTCGGCCAGACAGCGATGACCGCGACCGATGTCATGATGATGGGGCGTCTCGGGGCCGATACGCTGGCCAGCGGCGCGCTCGGCGCCAACCTCTATTTCATGCCGCTGATCTTCGGGCTCGGCCTCATGCTGGCGACCTCGCCGATGATCGCCACCGAGCTCGGCCGCAACAGGCATTCGGTGCGCGACCTGCGCCGCACCGTGCGCCAGGGCCTGTGGCTGGCGATCCTCATCTGCATTCCGATCTGGATCGTGCTTTGGCACGGCGAGGCAATTCTGCTGGCCATGGGCCAGGAGCCGGCGCTGGCGCATCAGGCCGGCATCTATCTGCGCTGGCTCGAATGGGCGGTGCTGCCCTTCTACGGCTACATCATCCTGCGTTCCTTCATCTCGGCGCTGGAGCGGCCGGGCTGGGCGCTGGTCATCGTCTTCGTCGCCGTCGCCTGCAACGTCTTCTTCAACTGGGTGTTCATGTTCGGCAATCTCGGCGTCAGCGCCATGGGCATTGCTGGGTCCGGCCTCGCAACCTCGCTGTCCAGCGCGCTGATGTTCTTCGGCATGGTCGCCGTGGTGATGCTGGAACCGAAATTCCGTCGCTACCGCCTGTTCGGACGCTTCTGGCGCTCCGATTGGCCGCGCTTCAAGGGATTGCTGCGGCTCGGCCTGCCGATCGCCGGCCTTCTCGCCTTCGAGGTGACGATCTTCAACGTGGCGGCCCTGCTCATGGGGCTGATTGATGCGGATTCGCTTGCCGCGCACGCCATCGCCATCCAGATCGCTTCGGTCACCTTCATGGTGCCGCTTGGCCTCAACCAGGCGGTGACGGTGCGTGTCGGGCTTGCGCATGGCGCCGGCAATCCGGCTGGCGTTTCGCGCGCCGGCTGGACCGCCTATGTCATCGGCGTCTCGTTCATGGCGCTGATGGGGCTGGTCATGATCCTGTGGCCGCATCTGCTGATCGGCGCCTTCATCGATCTCGGCGATCCGGCCAATGCAAGGGTGATCGCGCTTGCCGTATCGTTCCTGGTCTTTGCCGCGCTGTTCCAGATCTTCGATGGCGCGCAGGCCGTCGCTGCCGGCATGCTCAGGGGTCTGCACGACACCAAGGTGCCGATGATCTACGCGGCCATCGGCTATTGGGGCGTTGGCCTGCCGCTTGGCGTGGTGCTGGCCTTCCATTTTGGCTTGCACGGCGTCGGCATCTGGATGGGGCTGGCGCTGGGACTGGCCGTGGTGGCGGCGATGCTCCTGGCGCGCTGGCTGCGGCGCGACAGGATCGCCTCGCCGCTCACCTTTGGTCGCTGAAACAAAACGCCGCCGGGTGTCCGGCGGCGTTTTGTGTGGGGTCAGCGGGCCGCCGCGCGTTGCTCGAGCTTGCGTGCGTACTGTGTCAGCGGAAAGCACATGACGAAGAAGATCAGCGCCACCAGCCCGTAGACCTTGAACGGCTCGAAGGTCGCGTTGTTGATGGCGTTGGAGGTCCGCACCAGTTCCTCGAAGCCGATGATCGATGTCAGCGCCGTCGATTTGATGAGCTGAACCAGGAAACCGACGGTCGGCGCCCGGGTGATCGAAAACGCCTGCGGCAGGATGATCAGCCTGAGCTCCTGCAGGTAGTGCAGGCCAAGGCTGGCGCCGGCGTCCCATTGGCCGAGCGGCAGTGCGTCGACGCCGGAGCGCCAGATCTCGGCGAGATAGGCGCTGGCGAAGAAGGTGAGGCCGAGCACCGCCGCTGTCCACGGCTCGATGCGCAAGCCCAGCATCGGCAGGCCGAAGAACATCAGGAAAAGCTGCATGAGCAGCGGCGTTCCCTGGAAGAGCGCGATGTAGCCGGAGGCAATGCGCCGGCTCCATTTATTCTTGGCGATCCTGAAGAACAGGATGACCATGCCGACCACCGCGCCGCCGACGAAGGCGGCCAGCGACAGAAGCACCGTCCAGCGGGCGGCGAGCAGAAGATTGCGCACGATATCCCAGAAGGTGAATTCGATCATGACACACCAGCCCCGAGTACGCGCCGTCCGCCGGTGACCAGCAGTCGCCGCAATGCCATCGACAGGACGAGATAGACCACCGTCACGACAAGATAGGTCTCGAAGGAGCGGAACGTGCGTGCCTGCAGCATGTCCGCTTCATAGGTCAGTTCGCGCACGGCGATCTGCGACACGACGGCGGACTCCAGCATCATGATGACGATCTGGCTGGTGAGCGCCGGATAGATCACCTTGAGCGCCTGCGGCAGCACGATCTTGATGAAGACCTGGCGTGGCCTGAGCCCAAGTGCCAGAGCTGCTTCCGTCTGCCCGCCAGGCACGGCGTCAAGCCCGGCGCCGACGATCTCGATCGTGTAGGCCGCCATGTTGAGCGTCATGGCCAGCATGGCGGCCAGCACCGGGTCGAGCCGTATGCCGAGGCTGGGCAGCCCGAAGAAGATGAAGAACAGCTGCACCAGGAACGGCGTGTTGCGGACGACCTCGACATAGACGCCGATCGCCCGCTTGAGCAGCACAGGGCCGTTTCGTCGTCCCGCGGCACCGAGGATGCTGAGGAACGTTCCCGCGAGCGTGGTCACGGCGATCAGCAGGATCGTCGTGGCCGCGCCGCGCGCTATGTCGCCTAGAGCACCCGGGAGCCAGGCAAAGGCCACGGGAACTCAATCCTTGAGATTGTCGGGATTGAGCGGGGTCTTCAGCCAGGCTTTCGAGCTTTCGTCCAGCTTGCCGTCCACCAGCATCTTGGCGACGGCGTCGTTGACCGCCTTCTTGAGGCTGTCTTCACTCTTGTTGAGACCGATATGCGAGGGCGATGTCAGAAGCTGGAACTTCTGCTCGGGCTTCAGTGCGTCCTGCTTTGCCAGAACCTGCGCGCCGACATCATTGCCGACGACCATCAGCTGGGTCTGGCCGGAGATGAAGGCCTGGATCACGGCGTTGTAGTTGTCGAAGCGCTTGATGTCGGCCGATGCGGGTGCCGCCTCGGTGAGCGAGGTGTCCTCCAGCGTGCCGCGATTGACGGCGATCGACTTGTCGGCGAGGTCTTCCTTGCCTTTGACCGTCATCGCCGCGGGCCCGATCACCGCGATGTAGTAAGGCGCGTAGGCGGCGGCGAAGTCGATGACCTGTTCACGCTCCTTCGAGTAGCCGACGCTCATCAGGATGTCGACGCGATGGTCGTTCAGATAGGGAATGCGGTTCTGGCCGGTGACGGCGACCGGGTTGAGCTTCACCTTCAGCGTGTCGGCGATGTATTGCGCGACGTCCATGTCGTAGCCCTTGAGGCTCATGTCGGCGCTGGCCGAGGAGAAGGGCGGGAAGTCGGCGAAGACGCCGACATTGATGGTGCCGGCCTTGGTGATGTCTGCCAGCGCGTCGGCGTTGGCGGCCTGGATGGCGAGGCCGAGACCGGCGGCTCCCATGAGGACGGCGGCGATGGATGATCTGAGTGTCGTGTGTATCGTCATTTTTATTCCCCTGTCTGGAAGCTTTGTTTGTTTGGGTCGGCCGCCGGCTCCAGTGCGGCGGCCGCCTTTTCTGTTTTAGACGTCAGGCTCCCTTGCCGGTGATCGCCGGGCTGAAAACCATCAGGCTCAGTATCTCGAACAGCACCTGGGCGCCGGCATGGGCGGTGTTGGTGGTCGCGTCATATTGCGGCGCCACCTCGACGACGTCACCGCCGACGATGTTGAGGCCCTTCAGGCCGCGCAGCAACTCAAGAACTTCCCGCGTCGTCAGCCCGCCGACTTCCGGCGTGCCGGTGCCCGGCGCGAAGGCCGGATCGACGCTGTCGATGTCGAACGACACATAGGTCGGGCCGTCGCCAACTATTCTACGCGCCTTCTCGATGATGGCGGGAATGCCGAGCCCCGTCACCTCTTCGGCGTGAACCACGGTCATGCCGGATTCGTAGGTGAACTCCCACAGATACTCGGCCGAGCCGCGAATGCCGATCTGGATGGTGCGCGACGGGTCGAGCACGCCGTCCAGCACTGCGTTGCGGAACGGCCCGCCGTGGTGGAACTTGGTCATGTCGAACAGGCCGCTGGTGTCGCAGTGGGCGTCGATATGGATCAGCCCGACCGGAGCCTTCTTGCCGACAGCCTTCAGGATCGGATGGCTGATCGAATGGTCGCCGCCGACAGACAGCGGGATGACGCCGGCGTCGACGATCTGGTTGGCGCGCCGCTCGATATCCTCATGGCTGGTCTCCAGCCTGTAGCGGCTGCGGAACGGCACGTCGCCGATGTCGGCGACCCTGAGTTCATGCGTCGGGGCGCATTCCAGCACGTGGTTGTAGGGGCCGATGCGCTCGATGGCGCGCAAGGCCCTGGGCCCGAAGCGCGATCCCGGCCGGTTGGTCACGCCGAGGTCCATCGGCACGCCGATGATCGCCACCTGCAGATCGCCGAAATCCGGATTGTCGGCGGCAATTTCACGGTAGGGCGCAGCGAGGAATGTCGGGATGCCCGAATAGGGCGCCAGGCGTGTGCCGCTCTTGGAAAAGATCTTGTCCGCCACGCGCTGGAACTTCGGGTCGAACATTTCGCCGCCATGGCTTTCGCCATATTTGCGACGCAACGCTTCGAGCTTGCCGCGATCATAACCCATGTCTGTCCTCCTGCATGGCTTGATGCCGCAGCCCGTGGCGACGCTTGCGGCCGTCGTTCGGCCTGGTCGTTTTCCGTGGGCTGCGTGCCGATTTCATACTATTCCCAGGCAAAGTGTCGGGTAGGCGCATTGAAAAATCAATTGATATTGTTAGGCTGTTGTGCGTGAGAAAAACTCACAAACTTCTGAAAGCCAATGGCCAAGCGTCTGCCTCCCCTCAATCCGCTGCGTGCCTTCGAGGCAACGGCGCGGCATGCCTCGCTGACCAAGGCGGCAAGTGAGCTGAGCGTCACCCATGGCGCCATCAGCCACCAGATCAAGGCGTTGGAACAGTCGCTCGGCGTCAAGCTGTTCGAGCGCGTCGGCCAGCGGCTGAAACTCACGCCGCACGGCGCCGAATTGCTGCCGGCGGTATCCGCGGCCTTCGATGGCATCGCCGCCGCCACCCAGCGCATGACAAGGCCGGCCAGCACCGGTGCCCTGTCGGTGTCCTGCGTGCCGGCGCTGCTGTCGCTGTGGATGATCCCGCGACTGGGCAGCTTCACGTCCCAATATCCGGATGTCCGGCTGACGCTCATTCCGTCCAACGATGCCAGGGACATCCGCGCTGCGCATATCGACGTCTGCCTGCATTATGGCGACGGCGGCTGGACCGACTGCTGGATGCGCAAATGGTCGGGTCTCGAGTTGTTTCCCGTGGTCAGCCCGACGCTGATCAACAATCGCCCGATACGCGCGGTGCGCGATCTAGCCGACCATGTCTTCCTGCATGGCGACGACGGCCGGGAATGGCATACCTGGCTGGCTGCCGCCGACGGGCTCGACCTTGAACGCGGCCGCCGCCACTATCTTGGCGACGCGCGCATGGCGACCGAGGCTGCTGTCCACGGCCACGGTGTGGCGCTTGGCGATACGGTGACGGCGAGCGCGCTGCTTGCCAGGGGCCAACTGATCGCGCCGTTCAGCCTGTCGGTGCCGGCGGTCGACGATTTCTATGTCGTCTGCCGCAACGAGATGAAATCGGCACCGATCGCACAGGTCTTCATCGATTGGCTGTTCGCCGAGAAAGCGCTGGATGACGGGCGCGCCAGCGCGCCGGTGGCAGGCCGGATCGGGGTCCGCCGGAAGCGGCCGGCACTCAGGGTCGTTGGCGCCAGGACCGCCTCCTGACAACGGCTTGCGGCGGCGTCGCTGTTGCCGCCTTGCTTGCGGTCGACGGCAGGGTTTCCTTTTTGTCGGGCCAGCCAGCAAACCGGGCAGCGCTTTGCCCAATTCGATGCTATGAGGCCTGTCGCGGTTGTGGATGGCAGGCAGCGAAGGCAGCATTGAGACATGGCAAAGACCGATATAGCGCGGCGCGTCTACAACCACACCTGGAAGCTTGACCCGATCGTCCGCAGCCTGCTCGACACCGATTTCTACAAGCTTCTGATGCTGCAGATGATCTGGGGCATGTACCCCAAGGTCGACGCCACCTTCTCGCTGATCAACCGCACCACCTCGGTCCGCCTTGCAGATGAGATCGACGAAGGCGAGCTGCGCGAACAGCTGGATCATGCCCGCACGCTGCGGCTCAGCAAGAAGGAGATGATCTGGCTCGGCGGCAACAATTTCTATGGCCGCAAGCAGATCTTCGAGCCGGAGTTCCTTGCCTGGCTGGAAGATTTCCAGCTGCCCGAATACGAGCTTTCCAGGCGCGACGGCCAGTATGAACTCACCTTTGGCGGACCGTGGATGTATACCACGCTGTGGGAAATCCCGGCGCTCGCCATCATCAACGAATTGCGCTCGCGCGCCGCCATGCGGGCATTCGGCCCCTTCGCGCTCGATGTGCTCTATGCCCGCGCCAAGGCCAAGATGTGGGCCAAGACCGAGCGCCTGAAGGCGCTGCCCGGCATCCGCATTTCGGACTTCGGCACGCGCCGCCGCCACTCCTTCCTGTGGCAGCGCTGGTGCGTCGAGGCGCTGAAGGAAGGCATCGGCGATGCCTTCACCGGCACCTCCAACGTGCTGCTGGCCATGGACAACGACCTCGAGGCGCTCGGCACCAACGCGCATGAATTGCCGATGGTGTTCGCCGCACTCGCCAATTCCGAAAAGGAATTGAAGCAGTCGCCCTACAAGGTGCTGCAGGACTGGCAGCGCTACTATGGCGGCAATCTGCTGATCGTTCTTCCCGACGCCTTCGGCACGGCGTCGTTCCTGCGCGATGCGCCGGACTGGGTCGCCGACTGGACGGGCTTCCGTCCCGACAGCGCGCCGCCGATCGAGGGCGGCGAGAAGATCATTTCCTGGTGGCGTGAGAAGGGCAGGGATCCCCTGCAGAAGCTGCTGATCTTCTCCGATGGGCTCGAGGTCGAAACCATCGAGGAGACCTATCGCCACTTCAAGGGCAAGGTGCGCATGTCCTTCGGCTGGGGCACCAACCTCACCAATGATTTCGAGGGCTGCGCGCCAACCGAAACCAGCAGGCTGGACGCCATATCGCTGGTATGCAAAGTCACCGAGGCCAATGGCCGGCCGGCGGTCAAGCTTTCCGACAATCCGGCCAAGGCCACCGGCGACGAAAAGGAGATCGAACGCTACCTGCGGATCTTCGGAGAAAAAGATCGCGTGGAGCAATTGGTCAAGGTGTGAAGCGAGGGGACGCTTGGGCAGGACAGAGGGAAGCGCCGTAGAAGGCAGTCGTACGTCAATTCAATTTTTTTACCGTCTCGCTCCGGCCGCGCTGTTTGCCTGGCCCGTGGCGGCCTTTGCTCACGCCTCCGACCGTGGCCATGTCCTGCTTCTGCCCACCGGCTACTACGTGGCCGCTGGCGCCTTTGCCGTCGCCGTCAGCTTCCTCATGCTCTCGGCGCTGTCGCCAGATGTCCTCGATCGCTTCGGGCGGCGGCGCCTGTGGCTTTTCGCATTCGGCGACGGCGCCCGGGTGGCCGTCAGCACGATATCCTTTGCCGGCTTCGCAATTCTGGTCGCCGCCGGTATCTTCGGCAGCCGCGATCCGCTTTCCAATCCGCTGCCGCTGACCATATGGACGCTGCTGTGGGTCGGGCTGGCGTTGATGCAGGGGCTTCTCGGTGACCTCTGGTCATGGCTCAACCCGTGGTATGGGCCGTGCCGTATCGTCTCGCTCCTGCCTGGCAGGGACAAAGGACCGGTGTGGCGGCTCCCCCAATGGCTCGGCTGCTGGCCAGCCTTCGTGCTCTTCTTCGCATTCGCCTGGTTCGAACTCATCGACCCGGCTCCCGACGATCCCTGGCGGCTGGCGGTGGTCGCCGGGCTCTACTGGCTGCTCAGCTTCCTGTGCATGCTGGCGTTCGGCCACGACGACTGGCGCCGGCGGGGTGAATTCCTGAGCCTCTTCTTCTCGATGGTGGCGCGCTTTGCCGTCGTGGAACGCATCGGGGACGGTCGGGTCAGGCTGTGCTGGCCGGGCGCGAAACTGCTCGATGCCGAGCCGCTGCCGGTGAGCGGCATTGCCTTCCTGTTGCTTGCCTTGTCATCGGTATCCTTCGACGGCCTGTCGAAAACCTTCTTCTGGTTGGGCCTGTTCGACATCAATCCGCTCGAGTTTCCGGGACGCACGGCGGTGATGGGCATCGGCAGCCTGGGGCTGGTCGTGTCGTTTGTCCTGCTGGCAGCCATATTCATGCTTGCCGTTTTCGTGGGACAGCGGCTTGCCGGCAGTCCCGATACCCTCGAGCAGGCCGCCGGGCTGCTGGTCTGGTCGATCGTGCCGATCGCGCTCGCCTATCATTTCGCGCACTATCTGACGGCGCTGCTCGTCGATGGGCAGTACGCGGTTGCAGCGCTTTCCGACCCGTTCGCGCTGGGCTGGAACCTGTTTGGAACCGCCGACATGCAGATCGAGGCCGGCGTCATCGCAGGCGCTGCTTCCGCCTGGTGGCTGTGGAATTTTCAGGCCGGCGCCATCATCCTCGGTCATATGCTCGCGGTGCTCCTCGCCCACGGCTTCGCCTGGCGGTTGCACCCAGGCCCCGCGGGCGCCGCGATCAGCCAGTTTCCGCTCACCCTGCTGATGATCGGCTACACGGTGTTCGGTCTCTGGTTGCTTGCCACGCCGACTGCCGGGTGAGACAAGAACCGGCTTTCGTTGCCCCAGGGGAAGCGTGCTTGCCAGGCCTCGGCTTTGGTGATTTAGTTTGTACACATGCAATCTCACCCTCATGTCCGGGGTGATCCGTTTCGTCCCAGCCATTGGTCAAAACTCGAAAACAGGGGAACTGCCGTGACTGACAAGAATGGGTTCTTTGATCTCTCGAAAACCGGTCTCACCCGCCGCACGGCGTTGAAGGGACTGGCCGCGGGCGCCGGCCTCGCGGTGGCGCCGGGCTTCGTCCGCTATTCCCAGGCGCAGAGCTCCGCACCGGTCAAGATCGGCTTCCAGTCGCACCGCACCGGTATCGGCGCCGCCTACGGCCGCTGGTACGAGAAGACAACCGCGGCCGCCATCAAGGCGATCAACGCGGCCGGCGGCATCAATGGCCGTCCGGTCGAAGTGGTCATCGAGGATGACGGCACCGATCCGGCGCGTGGCGCCGAAGTGGTCGCCAAGTTCGCCACCCAGCACAAGACCGACATCGTTTTCGGCACGCTGTTCTCGCATGTCGTGATCGGCTCGGCGCCCGCCGCCGGCGAGGCCAAGATCCCCTACTTCGTCGTCAGCGAAGGCCATCATGTCGCTTCGACCAAGCTGAACCGCTATGTCTTCCAGCCCGGCATCACCGACGTGAAGAGCCAGATCCAGTCGATGGCGCCGTGGATCTCCGCCAATGTCGGCAAGAAGGTCACCATGATCTACCCGGATTTCGCCTTCGGCTACGATCACCGCGACTATCTGCCGCCGGCGCTGAAGGCGCAGGGCGCTGATGTCATCGCCCAGATCGCCATCCCGCCGACGGAATCGTCCTTCACCAAATACTTCCCGCAGATTCCCGCCGAGACCGAGGTGATCTACCACGTCATGGTCGGCCCGGCGGTGCTCACCTTCGTCAAGGAGCTCGGCGAGTTCTACGGCTCCAGCCGGCCGCAGCTGTTCGGTTTCATCGATTCGCTCGAAGCGACCGACATCAACAGCCCCGGCCTCGAATTCCTCGACGGCAGCCATTTCTGGGAGGGCTCGCCGCGCTACGCCCAGCCCGATGATTCCGCCGCCCAGAAGGCCTATCGCGCCGCTGTCGGCATCGACGACAATGGCGCGGCCGTCGGCGACCCCAAGGACGTCTCCACCGCCGCGCACATGTTCGGCTGCTGGGAGACTCTCTATGTCGTCAAGAAGGCGATGGAAGACGCCGGCTACAAGGGGCCGGAAGACCGTGCCAAGCTGGTCGAGGCGACCGAAGCGCTGACCGCTTTCGCCGAAGGTCCGGAGCATCCGCAGGGCGCAAAAACCTTCAACGGCAAGATCCACCAGTGCTTTGGCATCCAGAACATCTCGAAAGTCGAAGGCGGCAAGCTGAAGGTCGTCCACAAGACCAAGATCGAGGACGGACTTTACGAGGCAGAAGGGGATTATACGACGCAGGCGCTGTGAGCTTGGCTCTTTAAGCACAGTGCACTTCGGACCCCACCTCCTCCTCGCCACCCTTGAAGGCCTCGTCACCTCCGCCGTGCTGGCGCTGACGGCGCTCGGCCTGTCGCTGGTGTTCGGCGTCATGCGCGTGGTCAATGTCGCCCATGGCGAGTTCTTCATGCTCGGCGCCGTGCTCGCCTGGGCGATCACATCAGCCATCGGTGGCCACCCGGCGCTCGGCTTTCTGGCCGCCCTCGTCCTGGCGCCGCTGATCGTCGGCGCCATTGCGCTTGTCGCCGAACGGCTGGTGCTGCGCCGGCTCAACTACAATCCGGAAGCCACCATCGTCGCCACAATCGGCATGCTTTACATCATCCAGCAGCTGGCGCTGACCTTCTACGGTCCTGAGGCCAGGCCGGTGCAGCCGCCGTTCAGCTATCGCATCCTGCTGCCATGGTTCGGCTATTCCGGCTACAAGCTGTCTGTTATCGCCGCCTCCGCGCTTCTACTCATCGGGACCTGGCTGGTGCTGACCCGCACGAAGATCGGCCTCATCATGCGTGCCACGCAATATGACAGCGAGACGGCGCAGGCCTTCGGCATTCCGGTGGGCCGTGTCTATGGCGGCGTCTTCGCGCTTGGCGCCATGCTGGCGGCCGTTGCTGGCGTGCTGATCGTGCCGATCAGCCAGGCGCATTATCTGATGGGGCAGGACCCGCTGCTGCTGTCCTTCATCGTCGTCATCATCGGCGGCCTCGGCTCGTTGCGCGGCACCGTCGTCGCCGCCGTGCTGATCGGCATGTCCGACGGCATCATCTCGATGTTCTTCTCGCCGACGCTGGCCAAGATCATCGCCACGCTACTGGTCGCCATGGTGCTGGTGTTCCGGCCGCAAGGCCTGTTCGGGACACAGGCACGATGAGCGAAGCTTCGCCGGCAAAGGCCTACGCCCTGCATTTCGGCGTCATCGCCCTGCTCTTCGTGTCGAGCTTCCTGCTGCCGGAATACTATCACGGCCTGCTCGCCCGCATCATGGTGCTGGCGGTCTTCGCCATGGGCTACAACATGCTGTTCGGCTATGTCGGCCTGCTCAGCCTCGGCCACGCCATGTTCTTCGCCGCCGGGCTCTATGGTGCCGGCCTTGCCGTCATCCAGCTCGGCTGGAGCGTGCCGGCGGCATTCGCCGCGGGCCTTGCCTGTGGTGTTGTTCTTTCCCTGGTCATTGGCCTGCTGGCGCTGCGCACCACGGGCGTAGCCTTCATGATCGTCACCATGATGTTCGCCCAGGTGTTCTATCTCGTCATCCTCTATTTTTCCGTCTGGACCGGTGGAGACCAAGGCATGGTCGTGCCGCAGCCGGCACGCGTCCTCACTTTCGGCGCCACCGCGCTGGACCTCACCAATCCGACCGTGCGCTACATGAGTGCGCTGTCGCTGTTCTCGCTCGCGCTGCTCGTTACCCTCGCAATCGTCCGTTCGCGATATGGCCGCGTGCTGGTCGCCATCCGCGAGAATGAGGAGCGCACGAAGATGCTGGGCTACGACACGTTTTCCAACAAGCTCGCCGCCGTCATTGTCTCCGGCACCATCTGCGCGGCGTCCGGTGCCGCCTATGCGCTGCTGTTCGGCTATGTCGGCTCGAACTTCGCTTCGGTGCAATATTCCATCCTGCCGCTGCTGTGGGTGCTGCTCGGCGGCGCCGCCACGACGCTTGGACCGCTGCTCGGCACGCTGTTCATGTATTATGTCATCGACGTCACCAGCGGCTACACCTCCGCTTATCTGCTGATCGTCGGCATCGCGCTGATCCTGCTGGTGCTGTTCTTTCCGAAGGGCATTTTGGGCACCGCCCGGCAGCGCTGGCTCGGGTGGCTGCCATGATGCCGCTGCTGACCACCAAGGGCCTGTCGCGCAATTTCGGTGGCCTGCGCGCCGTCGACAATGTCGATTTCACTTTGATGCCGGGCGAGGTCCGCGCCGTCATCGGTCCGAACGGCGCCGGAAAGACCACTTTCGTCAGCCTGGTCAGCGGTCGCATTCAGCCATCCTCGGGCACGATCGTCTTCGACGGCGCCGACATCACCGGCCTGCCGGCATACGCCCGGGTTCGCCTCGGCATCGCGTATACCTTCCAGCTCACCAGCGTCTTTGCCAATCTTACCGCCTACGACAACGTCGCGCTGCCGGTGCAGCTCACGCTGAGCGACCGCCGCTCGAAGGGCGCCGTAGATGCCGGGGTCATGGCGGCGCTCGAGCGCACCGGCCTTGCCGACCGCGCCCGCATGCCGGCCGGGCAGCTGTCCTACGGCCACCAGCGCCTGCTGGAAGTGGCAATGGGACTGGCGCTGACGCCGCGCCTGTTGATCCTCGATGAGCCGACGCAAGGCCTGTCCGATAGCGAGATCGACAATTTCATCGGGCTTGTGCGCGAGATCGCCAAAAACGCCACCGTGCTTCTGATCGAGCACAACATGCCCGTCGTCATGCAACTGGCCGACCGCATCACCGTCTTCAACGCCGGCAAGATCCTGGCCGAAGGCACGCCCGAAGCGATCCGAAAAAACGCTGCGGTGCAGGAAGCCTATCTGGGGACGGCCCCATGATTGAAACAAACAGGACCGAGGCGAAGTCTCAAGCACTTACCATCTCGGGGCTGGACTGCTTCTATGGCGCGGTCCAGGTGCTCTATGGCCTCGACCTCGCGCTGAACAAGGGCGAGGTGCTCTGCCTGTTCGGCCGCAACGGCGCCGGCAAGACGACCACGCTGAAGGCCATCATGGGCCTGGTTCCGGCCAGCGCCGGCTCGATCAGGCTCGGTGACCAGGAATTGACCGGCCTGCCGGCGCATGAGGTGCCGAAGGCCGGCGTCGCCTATGTGCCGCAGGGAAGGCGGCTGTTCGCAGAGATGACGGTGGCTGAGAATATCGAGATCGGGTTGATGGCACGCGGCAAGGGCAAGACGACGCGCGAAAGCGTGCTCGACCTCTTCCCGCTGCTGCGCCAGCGGCTGAGGCAACGCTCCGGTACCCTGTCGGGCGGCGAACAGCAGATGCTGGCCATGGCGCGTGCGCTCTGCCTGGAACCAGAGGTGCTGCTGCTCGACGAGCCGACCGAAGGGCTGATGCCGTCGATGATCGCAAAAATACGCGAGACGGTGTCGAAGCTCCGCGACATGGGTGTATCGACCATTTTGGTCGAGCAGCGGGTCGATGCCGTGCTGTCGGTCGCCGACCGCGTTGCGTTCATCGAGAACGGCCGCAACCGCGAGACGGTCGATGTCGAAGAACTGCGCGCCGACCCTTCGGCGGTTCGGCGATACGTGGGCGTCGGTTGATCACCCGAAGAACAGAAAACCCGCAACCAAAAATGTCGGGATCAGCACCAGCCCGGACCACAGCATGTAGCCGAAGAAGCTGGGCATGTTGACGCCACGCTGCCGGGCGATGGCATAGACCATGAAGTTGGGCGCGTTGCCGACATAGGTGTTGGCGCCCATGAACACGGCACCCGCCGAGATCGCGGCAAGCGTCGAGGCCAGCTCGGTCATCAGGTGGCGTGGATCGCCGCCGGCAAGCTCGAAGAACACCAGATAGGTCGGCGCATTGTCGAGGAAGGATGACAGCGCCCCGGTCAGCCAGAAATAGGCGAGGTCGTTGGGCGCGCCTTGCGGCGAGGTGACGAGCGCGACCAGCGGCGCCAGCGCGCCGTCGTGGCCGGCTCTCAGGATCGCGACCACCGGCACGATGCAGATGAAGATGCCGGCAAACAGTTTCGCCACCTCCGCGATCGGCCCCCAGTTGAAGCCATTCGCCTCGCGATACTCCTTGCGCGAGACGCCCAGCGAGATGAAGGCAAGCGCCAGGATGATGGCGTCGCGCACCAGGTTCTGCAGTTCTAGGGTCACGCCCTGGATGGAGAAACTCACGCCGGGTTTCCAGGTGGCTGAAAGCAGGATGGCGCCGATGACGCCGGCAAGCAACGGGATGTTGGGCAAGCCACGGACGCGGATCTTCGTATCCGGTGTCGGATCCTTGATCTTCGGCGCTCCGGCCTCGCGGCGATGCAGGATGATGTCGACGATCAGGAACACCGCCAGCACCACGCCACCGACGAACAGGGTCTCCCGGTAGAGATTGGTGGTCGTCCAGAAGAAGTCGACGCCACGCAGGAACCCGACGAACAGCGGTGGGTCGCCCAGCGGCGTCAGCGAGCCGCCGATGTTGGAAACCAGGAAGATGAAGAAGACGACGACATGGGCATTGAACGGCCGGTTGTCATTGGCGCGGATGATCGGCCGGATCAGGATCATCGAAGCGCCCGTCGTGCCGACGACCGAGGCGAGCAACGCGCCAACCAGCAGCAGTCCGGCATTGACCAGCGGCGTGCCGTGGATGTTGCCGGCCACCAGAATGCCGCCCGAAATGGTGAACAGCGCAAACAGCAGGATGATGAACGACATGTATTCGGTGAGCAGCGCATGCAGCACCGCTTCGGTGGCAGATGGAGTGCCGAAGGCCAATGCCAGCGGCACGATCACCAGCGCCGCCCACAGTGCCGATATCTTGCCGTAGTAGTGTTCCCAGACATGCTGGAACAGCAGCGGGCCGGTGGCGATCGACAGCAGCAGGCCGGCAAAGGGCAGCGCCCACCACAGCGACATCGAGGCGCCTGGCAGGCCGTGTTCTTCTGCGGCTAGGGCATGCTCGGGAAATAGGATCGCAAGAGCCGTCACGACGATTGCGGCCAAGGCGTTCAAGGAGCAGAGGCTGATCTCGTATGAGAAAAGCCGCCTCATCCGGCCGCTGCGCGGCCACCTTCTCCCCAACGGGGAGAAGAGCCAAGCGCCACCGCTGCCGGCATCCTCTCCCCTTGGGGAGAGGTCGGATTGCTCCGAATTGCCCTTTGCAATTCGGTTGGCAATCCGGGTGAGGGGGTTCTGCCCCACGATCCGTTCAGTCCGACAGATGGTCTTCAAGCGTCACGCCGGCGTCGCGCATCCGATGCAGCATCGTCTCGACCGAACCGTTGAGATCGATGCCTCGACAGGCATCGAGCCGCACCGTGGTCTTGAAACCCTGGCTGACGGCATCCAGTGCCGAAAAGGCGACGCAGAAATCGGTCGCCAGCCCGACCAGGGTGAGCGTGTCGATGCCGCGCTCGCGCAGGTAGCCGGCAAGACCGGTCGGCGTCGTCCGGTCGTTCTCGAAGAAGGCCGAGTAGCTGTCGATGGCAGGCCGAAATCCCTTGCGGATGACGAGTTCGGCCTTGGTCCAGGCAAGGCCGGAGTGGAAATCCGACCCGAGGCTTCCCTGGATGCAATGATCTGGCCACAGCGTCTGCTGGCCGTAGGGCATGTCGATCATCGTGAAAGGCTGCGCGCCCGGATGGCTGGAGGCGAAGCTCGAATGGCCGGCGGGGTGCCAGTCCTGCGTCAGCACGACGTGCTCGGCACGGCGGATCATATCGTTGACCAGCGGCACAATCTCGTCGCCACCGGCCACCGCCAGCGCGCCGCCTGGACAAAAGTCGTTCTGCAGGTCGATGACAACAAGCGCTTCGTCGGCCATGCGGCCTCCTTCTTCTCTGTTGGGATCAGGCTCCAGGTGAAAGATGCCGCTGACGCGACCGGACGCAGAAACTTGACCAGATGGCCGGCTGCGTCAACCTCCGATGGCCAACAAATGCTTGCCGGCGGCGCGGGCGGGAGCACGACGCAAAACTCTGGCTTTGACAATTCGTGCCGGCTTGATATCATTTGCATACGAATGAATTTGGCCGGCTCGAAGTACCGGAAAGATTGCTCGGCAAGTTTGCGAAGGCCTCTTTTCTGGAAGGCAAAGCGTGATCCGTTACGCCAAACCCACCACGGTCGACGAAGCGCTCGCTTTGCTTGGCGATGGCGCGTGGCGCATTCTTGCCGGCGGCACCGATTTCTACCCCGCACAGGGCATCAAGCCCTTCCGCGATGATGTCCTGGACATCAACGGCCTCGCCGAATTGCGTGGCATCGCCGAGACGGACGGCCATCTTGTCATCGGCGCGCGCACGACCTGGACCGATATCATCCGCCATCCCCTGCCGCCGGCCCTCGACGCGCTGAAACAGGCGGCACGGGAAGTCGGTTCCGTGCAGATCCAGAACGTCGCTTCCGTCGCCGGCAATCTCTGCAACGCTTCCCCGGCCGCCGACGGCGTCCCTAGCCTGCTCACGCTCGATGCCGAGGTCGAATTGCGTTCGGCTGCGGTGACACGTCGTCTGCCGCTGCAGGATTTCATTCTCGGCAACCGCCGCACGGCCTTGCAGCGCGATGAGATGGTCACGGCCATCCGCGTGCCGAAGCCTGCGTCCACCGGCACCTCGGCTTTCGTGAAGCTCGGCGCGCGGCGCTACCTGGTTATATCCATCGCCATGGTGGCGGCGCGTCTGGTCGTCGAGAACGGTATCGTGAGAGAAGCGGCGGTCGCGGTCGGCTCCTGTTCGGCTGTCGCCAAGCGGCTTGCCGGTGTCGAGGCTGCGTTGCGCGGGCGGGCGGCGGACGGCGGACTCGCCGATGCGGTTCAGTCCGCGCCGATGGCTGAGCTGTCACCGATCGCCGATGTGCGCGGAAGCGCCGAATACAGGCTCGATGCGGTGCGCGAGATTGTTGCCCGCGCTGTTCTGCAAGCCTCCGGACAGATGAGCGACCACGGGATGGTGGCGGCATGAGCCAGGTCTTGCCTGAAGAAATCAGTGAAGCTCTCCCGGACCTGGGTGGGATTCAGCCGGGTCTTGGCCTTCAGCGCGCTGACATCGCCTTCGAGGTCAATGGATCAGCCATCTCGGTCAACGTGCCGCCGTTGCGCCGGCTGTCCCTGGTGCTGCGTGACGAATTGCTGATGACCGGCACCAAGGTCGGTTGCGACGCCGGCGATTGCGGCGCCTGCACCGTGCTGGTCGATGGCGATCCTGTCTGCGCTTGCCTGATGCCGGTGGCGTCCGCTGCCGGAGCGTCGGTGACGACGGTGGAAGGTCTAGCCAACGGCAGGCTGTCGGCCTTGCAGGCCTCCTTCCTCGCGCATGGCGCGGCGCAGTGCGGCATCTGCACGCCGGCGTTGCTGGTCGCGGCGACGGCATTGCTGGACAAGAAGCCTAGCCCGACCGAGACCGAGGTGCAGGATGCGCTGGGCGGTATTCTGTGTCGCTGTACTGGCTACCGGAAGATCATCGCGGCGGTGATGGATGCCGGGCGGTTCGCAATTGCATCATCGACTGCCGGCGCTGCCCCTCATCCGCCTGCCGGCGTTCGTCATTCGGAAAGCCAAGCAGTTGGCTTTCCTCCGCTGCGCGGACCACTTCTCACCTCCCCGTATAGTGACGGGGAGAAGGGACAAGCTCCAGCGTCGACGCCCCCTCTCCCCGTCTCTATACGGGGAGAGGGTAAGGGTGAGGGTGAGGGGCAGCGCCAACGCTATTCATTTGACCTCGGTCTTGATCGTAGAATGCCACTTTCTGGTAGCGCCGTAGGCTCCTCACCGGTCCGGCTCGACGGCATACCAAAGGTCACCGGCGGCGAGAAATTCGGCGGCGATTCCTTCCCGGCCGATGCGCTTTCCGTGCTGGTGATCCGTTCGCCGCACTACCATGCCAGCTTCGCTTTCGGCGACTTGGAAGGCTGGGCAAAGAGGCATCCCGGCATCGCCGGTGTCTTCACAGCGGCCGACATTCCCGGGAAAAACTGTTTCGGCGTCATCGGGCCGTTCGCCGACCAGCCGGCGCTTGCCGAAGGCTTTGCGCGGCTTCGCGGCGAGGCGGTGGCGCTGGTGGCTGGCGAGCGTGAGGCGATCCTCGATCTCGACCTGTCGGATTTCCCTATCCGCTGGACCGAATTGCCGCATTTTCTGCAGCCCTGTGAAGCGCAGGCCGAGGGCGCGGCACTGATCCATGACAGCCGCCCAGCCAATCTTTTGACCAAGGGCTTTGTCGAGCGTGGCGATCCCGAGGCAGCCCTTGCCGATGCTGCCGTGACCGTGTCTGGCACGATCGACACCTCCTATGTCGAACACGCCTATATCGAACCGGAAGCCGGCTATGCATACCTGGACGGCGATACGCTGGTCGTCTTCGCCTGCACGCAGGCGCCCTATATGGACCGCGACGAAACCGCAAAAATTCTCGGCCTTGCCGTTGACAAGGTGCGTATCGTGCCGACCGCGACCGGCGGGGGTTTCGGCTCGAAGCTCGACGTGTCGCTGCAACCGCTGATCGGCCTTGTGGCGCTGAAGACCGGGCGGCCGGCAGCGCTCGCCTACACCCGCAATGAATCGATGATGTCGACCACCAAGCGCCATCCCGCCGAGATGAAGGCGACCATCGGCGCCGATGCCGATGGCCATGTCACCGGCATGATCTTTACCGGCGATTTCAACACGGGCGCCTATGCCAGCTGGGGGCCGACCGTGGCCAACCGCGTGCCGGTTCACGCGTCAGGTCCCTATGCGACGCCGAACTATCGCGCTGAGGGCCGCGCCATCCACACGCATGGGCCGATCTCCGGCGCGTTCCGTGGCTTCGGCGTGCCGCAAGCGACCATCATGCAGGAGACGCTTTATGACGAGTTGGCCGGCAAGCTCGGCATGGACCGGCTCGACTTTCGCTTGAAGAACTGCCTTCGCGATGGCTCCGAAACAGTGACCGGCCAGCGGCTGGAATCGGGCGTCGGCATTGCCGAATGCCTGGAATCGCTGCAACCGCATTGGGATCGTGCGAAGGCCGATACTGAAGCATTCAACATTGCCAATACGAACAAGAAACGCGGCGTCGGCGTCGCGTCCTGCTGGTATGGCTGCGGCAACACCTCGCTGCCCAACCCGTCGACCATCAGGGTCGGCATCGCGGCTTCGGGCGACATCATCCTGCACCAGGGCGCCGTCGATATCGGCCAAGGCTCGAACACCGTCATCACCCAGATCTGCGCCGACGCACTCGGCCTGCCGCTGGAAAAATTCCGACTGAAAAGCGCCGACACGGCGATCACCCCGGACGCCGGCAAGACATCGGCCTCGCGCCAGACTTTTGTGACCGGCAAGGCCGCGGAAAAGGCCGGTCGCGCATTGCGCGAAAAGATCCTGCGCTTCGCCAATGTCTCCGAAAAGGCCGCGCTGCAACTCGACGGCTCGGCGATCGTCATTCGCGAAGGCGAGGCCGCCCGCCGCATCGATCTCGCCGCCCTCGACGCGGATGCCGACGGCTTCGTCTTCCGTGCTGAAGAAACCTATGATCCGCCGACGCTGCCGCTCGATGCCAAGGGTCAGGGCAAGCCTTACGCTGTTTACGGCTATGGCGCGCAGATCGCCGAACTGGAGGTCGACCTCAAGCTCGGTACGGTGAAGCTGATCAAGATCACCGCCGCGCACGATGTCGGCAAGGCGATCAACCCGCTGCTGGTCGAAGGCCAGATCGAAGGCGGCATCGCCCAGGGCATCGGCATGGCGCTGATGGAGGAATACATCCCCGGCCGCACCGAGAATCTGCACGACTATCTCATCCCGACGATAGGCGACGTGCCGCCGATCGAGACCATCCTGATCGAGGTTCCCGATCCGGAGGGGCCGTTCGGTGCCAAGGGTCTGGGCGAACATGTGCTGATTCCGACGGCGCCAGCGATCCTCAACGCCATCCGCCACGCCACCGGTGTTCTCATCACCAAGGTCCCGGCGACGCCGACGCGTATCCGAGCCGCCATCCGCGAGAAGGATGCCCGCACATGAGCGAGCTTGCCGAACGCTTCGAAACGCATGATCCCGGCGAGAAGCTGGTAGCGGAGAAGATCCGCTGCGATGCTTGCCCGGTCATGTGCTACATCGCCGATGGCCGCACCGGCGCCTGCGACCGCTACGGCAATGTCGGCGGCAGGATCGTGCGCATGGACCCGCTGACCATCCTCGACCATGCGGCGGAGACGGGCGCCGCCATGGTGCCTTTCGTCGCCGAGGGCGAGGCATGGGACGGCGAACTGATCAACACCGGCCGCCGCTTCGTCACGGCAATAGGCGCCGGCACCACCTATCCCGATTACAAGCCGGCCCCGTTCATCGTCAGCCAGCAAGTCGAGGGCGTCGATCTCGTCACCGTCGTCACCGAAGGAATCTTCTCCTACTGCGGCGTCAAGGTGAAGATCGACACCGACCGTCACATCGGCGATGAGACAGCCATCGTACGATCGCAAGGCGAGGCGATCGGCCATGTCACCACGGGCGAATATGGTTCGCAGATGCTGTCGCTGGGCGGCGTGCACCACCTCACCGGCGGCTCCAAGGCGGAAGGGCGCGCCACCTGCGACGCGCTGCTCAATCTGTGCAACCGCAAGCCGGTCGAACTGGCCATCGATGGCGGCGCCACCATCATCGTCGAAGCTGGCAAACCACCGGTCATCGACGGCAAGGTCGAGCACCGCATGCGTGTCGGCTGCGGCTCGGCCACCATCGGCATGTTCGCCACGCAATGGCGCGGCCTGGTCGACGAGGTCGTGGTGGTCGACGACCACATCACCGGCGTCGTCTCCGAGCATCAGGCCGGCAAGGTGCTGGGCTGGCAGGACACCGGCATAAAGATCATCGGCCGCCGCTCGACGCCGGGCCGCTATTTCAAAGTGTCCGACCCCGGCCTTGGCTGGGGCGGCACCAGCATTTCCGATCCGCTGTCTATCCTTGGCGAATGGAACGCCAAGAAAGGAGCGCGTCCTGGCCTGTCGCTGCTGATGGTTTCGACGACCGGCGAGCAGTTCGCCTATTATGAACTCGATGACGATCTGAAGCCGGTCGAAAAGCCGTTTCCCGAGCGGCTGCAAAAATCCGTAGGGCTGATCGAGGACAATTGCGAGCCGGCGCTGTGCACGGTGCTGTTCATCGGCGGCGCCGGCGGTTCGCTGCGCGCCGGCGTCACCGAAAACCCGGTCAATCTCACCCGCTCTGTGCAAGGCTTGAAAACCTATGTCACGGTCGGCGGCGCCCCGGTCTATGTCTGGCCGGGCGGCGGCATCACGCTGATGGTCGATGTCACACGGGTGCCGGAAGGCGCCTTCGGCTATGTTCCGACGCCGGCATTGGTGGCGCCGATCGAGTTCACCCTGCGCCGCGACGACTATGTCGGGCTTGGCGGCTACGAGGCCGAGATCCGCAGCGTCGATGACATTGTCGCCAAGGGTGGCGAATACCTCAATCCGCGCCGCGGCACCGGTGCCGCGGTCGGCAATCCATGGCCGCCGCTGGCGCAGTTGCGGCGCGCGGCGTCGAACGAGGCCAAATGATGGACGGCCCGCAAGCGCATTGGCTGCAGGACGGCAAGCGGCTGCATCTCAACCATGGGCCGATCGACCTGATCGTCGAGGCTTTCGGCGAGGTGCAGGAATGCCGCTTGGCCTATGAGCAGGCCGTCGCGCGGTTCCAGACGATCCTGATCGAACTGGTCAAGGAACTTCCCGAACTACGGCTCCCGGCGTTTTTCTTGGCGCCGCGCGCCTTTGATGGCCCGACGGCGCGTCGCATGGAAGCGGCCGTCATCCCCTTGGCGGAATGTTTCATAACGCCGATGGCCGCCGTTGCCGGATCGGTAGCCGACGAAATGATTGCCGCACTGCTTGCTGGACGCAAGCTCGATCGAGCCTATGTCAACAATGGCGGCGATTGCGCTCTTCACATCGGCAAGGGCCAGTCGATGGGCTTGGCGGTCGCCGGCACCGGCCCCGACATCGCCGACCGGATCACGATCCGCTCGTCGGATAATGTTCGCGGTGTCGCCACCAGCGGTTGGCGCGGCCGCTCTTTCTCACTTGGCATAGCCGACGCCGTCACTGTGCTCGCGCGGACCGGCGCCGAGGCCGACGCGGCGGCGACGCTTATTGCCAACGCGGTAAATCTGCCCGGCAATCCCGCGATCAAGCGCACTCCCGCATGCGAATTGTCGCCCGACAGCGATCTCGGCGCGCGGCTGGTGACACAAAGCGTTGGCACGCTTGCGCTTGGCGAAGTGGCGCGGGCGCTGGACAACGGCCTTGCCGTCGCAGAAGATTTTCGCCGACGCGGCTTGATTGCCGCAGCGGCGCTGTTTCTTGGCGGTGAGACCCGCATCAGTGGTTCGATGGCGCTTGCCGCGCCCAACAAAAGTCCAGGGAAGGAAGTTGCCCATGCCTGAGTTTCCGATCCGCAAGATCGCGGTTCTGACCGAAGAGATCTTTCACGAGGGCGGGCCGGTCGCCAAGGTGCCGCGCCGGCGCGCCGCCGCCATGGCGCTGGTGAAAAATCCCTTCGCCGGACGCTATGTCGAGGATCTGCAGAGCGCCATGGACGACCTCAAGCCGCTTGGCCTGCTGCTCGCCGACAGGCTGATCGCGGCGCTCGGTGGCGACGTCAAGCAGATCGACGGCTATGGCAAGGGTGCTATTGTCGGCACGGCGGGTGAGCTGGAGCACGGCGCGCTCTGGCACGTGCCGGGCGGCTACGCCATGCGCGAGCGGCTCGGCGACGCCAAGGCGATCGTGCCGTCGGCCAAGAAGGTCGGTGCCTTCGGTTCGCGGCTCGACGTGCCGCTCGGCCACATCAACGCCGCCTATGTGCGCAGCCATTTCGATGCCATGGAAGTCGGCATCAGCGATGGGCCCCGTCCCGAGGAAATCCTGTTCTGCCTTGCCATGACCTGCGGCCCACGCGTGCACGACCGCATGGGCGGTCTGGCGGCCGATGGTATCAAGGCCTGGGACGGGCTGCGGTGAGCGGCGAGGACAATCTGCTGAAGCTGGTCGAGGTCGAGGAGGCCGACGATCACGATTACCACCTGCAGGAGCAGGTCGGCTTCATCCTGCGCAAGGCGCACCAGCGCCACGTCTCGATCTTCGCCGCGCATATAGACGACCTGACGCCGCCGCAATTCGCCGCACTGGCCAAGCTGCGCGATGTCGGCGAGACCTCGCAGAACCAGTTGGGAACGCTGATCGCCATGGACGCAGCGACGGTGAAGGGCGTCATCGACCGCCTCAAGGCGCGGGGTCTGGTCGATCTCTCCAAGCATGAGGTCGACAAGAGGCGGCTGCTGGTCAACCTGACCGCCGAGGGCCGCGACGCGGTCGAGCGGCTGATCCCGCTGGCACGCCAAATCACCCAGGAAACGCTGGCGCCGCTCTCGCCCAAGGAGATCGCCATTTTCATGAAGCTGCTGGCCAAGCTGGCGTAGGTACTGCCTTTTGCGTGGGTGCGTTAAGGCAGGAGCATCTACATTGTCATGTTGGCGCCGCCCCTCATTGTCCTGCCGGACATTTCTCCCCGTATAGTGACGGGGAGAAAGACGCTGTCATCGACGGTTTTGCCAATTTTCAGCATCGCAAAAGGACGCCGGCGTTGCGGCCGTCTCCCTTCTCCCCGTTCTACGGGGAGAAGGTCCTGGCAGGGGGATGAGGGGCAGCGCTAAGCTATGCCCCTCTGGCGCTTGTCTCCGGCGAAAACCTCAGAGGCCGTTATCCTTCAGCACCTGCGCGGCATTCTCCTTGGTGATCTTCTGCGTCGGCAAGGTGATGGTCTTTTCCACCTTCTCGCCGTTCAGGAACTTGATCGCCTGCCGCAGGCCTTCGGCGCCTGGCGTCACATAGGTGAAGGTCGCCGTCAGTTCACCCTTGTTGACCAGTTGCACGCCCTCATTGGGCAGGCCGTCGATGCCGATGAACTTGATGTCCTTCTCGCGGCCGACATCCTTGGCGGCGAGATAGGCGCCATAGGCCATCGGGTCGTTGTGGCCGTAGACGAGATCGATCTTCTCGTTGTTGCGCAGCGCGGTAGCCATGATGTTGTAGGCCTGGTCCTGCTTCCAGTCGCCGGACTGCTGATCGAGCAGGTATTTGATGCCCGGCTCCTTGTCGGTGAATTCATGGAAGCCGTCATGGCGGTCATGCGCCGGCTCGGTGCCCATGCCGCCCCAGATCTCGACGACATTGCCTGATGCCTTGCCCTTGCCGCCTAAAAGCTCGACGGCATATTCGCCGGCCGCGCGGCCGATCAGCTTGTTGTCGCCGCCGACGAACTGGGTAAAGTCCTTGGTGTCGACATTGCGGTCGAGCACGAAGACCGGGATCTTGGCGTCGATCGCCTGCTGCACGACGCCGGTCAGTCCGGCCGACTCCTTGGGCGAGATCAGCAGCGCGTCGACTTCCTGGCGGATCAGGTTTTCGACATCGGCGACCTGCTTCTCGGTCTTGTCCTCGCCGTCGGTGACGATCAGCTCGACATTCGGGTGTTTGGCGGCTTCGGCCAGGATGTCCTTGTTGAACTGGGCGCGCCAAGGTTCGATGGTGGTCACCTGCGAAAAGCCGATCTTCCACTTCTTGTCCTGCGCATAGGCGTTGCCGGTGGTCAGCAGCGCGGTCGTGGTCAGCAGTGCCGCGCCAAAGGCGGCAAGCTTCAGCATGTCACGTCGTTTCATTTCTTGTTTCCTCCAAGATTCAGAGACGGGGTCTCTTGTGACGGCCGCTTTGTCGCGGTCGTTTCCTTGTGCGCCGCTTGTCCGCCGGGCAGGCGCAGATAGGCCAGGAGATCACCGGCGTTGCGCTCCTGCACGAGCACGGTGCCGATGATGATCATCCCCTTCAGCACCAGCTGAAGGTTTGAATTGATGTTGTGAAGCTGCAGGATGTTGGACAGCAGGCCGAAGATCAGCACGCCGCAGAAGGTGCCGGTGAGGCTGCCGCGTCCGCCCATCAGGCTGGTGCCGCCGATGACCACGGCGGCGATCGCATCGAGCTCCAGCCCGGCGCCGGCATCGGGCTTGCCTTGCCGGTACTGCGCCACATAGAGCACGGCGGCGATGCCGGCGAGCAGTCCGGATACGGCATAGGTGACGATTTTCACGCGGCCGGCGGCGATGCCGGAAAGTCGCGCTGCCTCCTCATTGCCACCAATGGCATAGACATAGCGGCCGAAGGGCGTGAAGCGCAGCACCGCGCCGTAGATCAGGATCGCGCCGAGGAAGAACAGGCCGGGCATCGGGATCACGCCGAACACCAGCGAGCGCAGCATCTCGAAATCGGCGGTGGCGTTCGAGCCGGTATAGACCGGCAGCACCGCATTGTTCTGGCCGGCGGTCAGCCGCGCGATACCGAGCGCCGTCACCATCATCGCCAGCGTGACGATGAAGGGCTGCAGCCGCCCGGCGACGATAATGAAGCCGTTGAGCGCGCCGAACAGCAGGCCGACGCATGGCGCCACCAGCAGCACGCCGAGCACGCCGAATTTCGGTTCGATCTGCGGCAGCAGGAACCACAGCGCAAGGCAGCACAGGATCACGCCGACGATGCCGGGCGTGACCAGTCCGCGAACGCCATCCAGCCTGACGTCGCGAACGGCGTCGGCGCCGGCGCGGGATTTTGCAAGGTTGAGGAAGATGAAGCGGGTGACGACGAAACCGAGGCAGAGCGCGACCACGGCGACCGTCGGCACGCCCAGAACCACCGCCGGCGTGACGCCGGGAACCGTCAGCAGCATGGCGCAGACCACCGAGCAGATCGCCATCAGCGAGCCGACGGAAAGGTCGATGCCGCCGGTGATGATCACCGCCGTCATGCCGGTGGCTATCAGGCCGGTTGTCGACACCTGGCGCAGCACGTCGAGCAGGTTGCCGTAGGACAGGAAAATGTTGTTGCCCTTGGAACTGATCGGCGATCCCAGCACGCCGATCAGGAAGATGGCGATCAGGCCCCAATAGAGCTTGGTCCGGGACAGGAGTTTCAAGGCATTCATGCGGCTGGTCTCGAGATCGTCCGGCGCGGCGCCGCGAGGCGCATGATCGCCTCTTCGCTCGCCGCCTCGCGGGAAAGAATGCCGGTCTGGCGGCCGTCGGCCATCACCAGGATGCGGTCGGAAAGATGCAGCAGTTCCGGCAGTTCGGAACTGATGACGGCGATGGCAAGCCCGTCCCGTGCCAGCTTGAAGATGAGGTCGTAGATCTCGCGCTTGGCGCCGACATCGATGCCGCGCGTCGGCTCGTCCAGCAACAACACTCTCGGCCTTGTCGCCAGCCATTTGCCGATGACGACCTTCTGCTGGTTGCCGCCGGACAGCGTGCCGGCCGGCTGGTCGATGGTCCCGCAGCGTATGCCAAGCGCCTTCACCGCGTGCCGCGCCAAGCCTTGTTCGCCGGCTATTGATCGGATTCCGAACCGCGCCAGCGCGCCGACAAGCGGCAGCGCGACATTGTCGGTGATCGATGCCTGCAGATGCAGTCCCTGCGTCTTGCGGTCCTCGGTCACCAGCGCGATGCCCAGCCGCCTAGCGTCGCGGGGCGACCGGATATCCGCGGGCGCGCCGTCGAGCCGGATTTCGCCGCCGGTCCTGCCGTCGCTGGAACCGAAGATCGCTTCCAGGATTTCCGTGCGGCCCGAGCCCAGCAGCCCGCCAATGCCAAGGATTTCGCCTGCGGCAAGATCGAAGCTGACGCCGTCGATCACCGCTCGCCAGCCTTGGCGGTCGGACTTCGCCAGCGACAGGTTGCTGACCGAAAGCACGGTCTTGCCGCGGGGACCCCGCTCGTCTTGGGAGGATGCGAGCAGGTCCCGCCCGACCATCGCCGAAATGATGGCATTCTCGTCCAACTCGGCCATCGGTTCGGTCAGCACATGGCGCCCGTCGCGGAACACGGTGACTCGGCCGGCCAGATGCATGACCTCGTCGATGCGGTGCGAGATGTAGACGATGGCGACGCCGCTTTCGGCAAGCTGGCCGATAATGCGGAACAGCCGCTGGCATTCGGCCGGTGACAGCGCCGAGGTCGGCTCATCCATGATCAGGATGCGCGCCGACATCGACAGCGCCTTGGCGATCTCGACCAATTGCTGTTCGCCGACGCGCAGGGAGCCGACCCGCGCCTCCGGATCGAGTTCGATGCCAAGCCGTTGCAAAAGCGCGGCGGCGGCACGGCTGCTCGCCTTGCGATCGACGATCAGCCCGGCGATCAGCTTCTCGCGCCCGAGAAAAATGTTGTCGGCGACACTGAGCTCGGGAACCAGGTTGAGTTCCTGGTGGATGATGGCGATGCCGGCATCCTCGGCGTCGCGGACGCCGGCGAAGCTGACCGGGCGGCCGTCGATGCGGACCGTGCCTTCGTAGCCGGTATAGACACCTGAAAGGATCTTCATCAGCGTCGACTTGCCGGCGCCGTTTTCGCCCATCAGGGCGTGGACCTCGCCGCGGCGCAGGTTGAAGCCAACGTCGGTAAGCGCTGCTATGCCGCCGAAGCTCTTGGAAATATGCTCCGCGCTCAGAACCGTGTCCGAACGATCCGGCGCTGCGGCATTGTGCTGCGAGGAAAGGGAACGGCTGTGTTCCATGACAATGGCGGCCTCCCTTCCGTCGTCGTCAACGTCCTCAAACGCTAATCTAAACGTTTCGATCGTGTCAAGCCGATATCTGATAACCCAGGATTGACCCATTTCAATTCTTGCGAAAAACCGCGCTATTCCGTAGGTATAGCGTACGGAAGGGTGGCGAAACGTTTCGAAATGGCAGCATCCAAACGGACAAGGCAGCGGAAATCCACCGCCCCCACCATGCTTCATGTGGCTGAAGCGGCGCGTGTCTCGGTCGCCACTGTGTCGGCGCTGATCAACGGCACGGCGACCGTCAGCCCGGAGCTTAGCCAGCGCATCGAACAGGCGATCCGCGACATCGGCTACAAGCGCAACGCGATCGCCCGCAGCCTGAAGATGGGCACGACGCGCACCATCGGCTTGACCGTGCCGCACATCACCAACCCGTTCTTCACCGACGTCGTCTCGGTCATACAGCAGGCCTTCGACCGCGCCGGCTATGCCGTCATGCTGTGCTGCACGGACGAGGACCTGAACACCCAGGACGACCAGATCAGGCTGCTGCTCGACCGCATGGTCGACGGTCTGATCGTGGCCCGCGTCGGCGACGGCGCGATCCTCAAGGGGATCGTCGATGACGCCAATGTGCCGGTCGTGCTGCTCGACCGCGTCTGCGAGGGTGTCGACACCGACACGGTGGTCCTCGACAACCAGCGCGCGGTGTTCGACGCCATCACCTACCTGATCAATCTCGGCCATCGGCGCATCGGCTACATCACCGGAACATCCGACATTTCGCCCATGCATGACCGTATGACGGGATATCGCGAGGCGCTTCACGCAGCCGGCCTGCCGGTGGCCGAGGAGTTGATTCGCTCAGGCAATTTCCACGAGATCGACGGCTACAACGCCACCATGCAATTGCTGTCCTCGCACGATCGGCCAAGCGCGATCTTCTCGGCCAACAATCCGATGGTGATCGGCACCATGAAGGCGATCCGCGACATCGGCCTGTCCTGCCCGGATGATATCTCGGTTGCCTGTTTCGACGATTTCCCGTGGTCGGATGTCTTTCAGCCGCAACTGACCACCGTGGCGCAGCCGGTGCAGGCGATCGGCGAACAGGCGGCCAATCTCCTGCTCGACCGTCTCGCCGGCAACAGGGACGCGCCGCCGCGCAAGCTGGTCCTCAAGGGCCGCCTGATGATTCGCAATTCATGCCGCCCGCTGGGGACAATGGTGCAGAGCGCGAGCGCGTAGTTCCTCTTCGCGCTCGTCATCCTCGGGCTTGACCCTACGATGACGAAGCCGCGAACACCCCTGAACAAAGCTCCCGCAGTTTCGGAAAGATGTCCTTTCCACCGGCGATCACCATGGTCCCGTCCTGCAGCACCGTCTTCGGATCGGGCTTGACGATCGCGCCGCCGGCTTCCTCGACCAGCAGCAGGCCGGCCAGGCAATCCCAGGCGTTCATGTGCTCTTCGACATAGCCAAGCAGCCTGCCGGCGGCCGCATAGGCCAGCATCAGCGCGCCCGACGCATTGCGGAAGAAGACGCCGCCTTCGGCCAGGATGAGGCGGATCAGCACGCCGATATTGTCGGCCTCCGCCCGGTTCGAAAACCCGGTTCCCACCGAGCCGTCCTCGAGGCTGGCGGCGATGCTGGCCTTGATCGGCCTGCCATTGACGAAGGCGCCGCCGCCACGCCGGCAATGGAATGTCTCGCCGGTCGAAGGCTCATGGATCACGCCGACGACGGTCTCTCCATCCTTGGCGCAAGCAATCACCACGCACCAGGCCGGAATGCCGCGCACGAAGTTGGCCGTACCGTCGATAGGGTCGATCACCCAGACATATCCCGTCGATCCGGCAACGCTGGCATGTTCCTCGCCGACGATGCCGTCCTGCTTGTATTCGGCGGCGATCGCGGCGCGCACGAACAGCTCCACCTCGCGGTCGCCATCCGAGACCAGGTCCTGATGGCCCTTGCTCTCGATGATCAGGCTGTCGAGGTCGCGGAAATACTTCAGCCCGAGTTCGCCCGCGCGGCGCGCCAGTTCGATGGCGAATAGCATTCGCGCGTCATGGTCATTTTTCACAGGCGGGACTCGATCTTGAGGGAGATGTTCCGCCCTTAGCAAAAGGATGCCGTCGGCAAAAGTGTCCTGAAGCAATTCCGGGAAAAAGAGCGAATGCTCCGCGCCCGGAATTGCAGGAAAACAAATAGTTAGGCGGCTTGCGCCAGGGATTTGTGAGCGTCGGCCAGGATCTCGAAGGACCGCAAGCGGGCGGCATGGTCGAAGATCTGCGCGGTGACCATCAGCTCGTCGGCGCCGGTGCGCCGCACGAAGGCGTCGATGCCTTGCCGGACTGTTTCGGGGGAGCCCACGACGGCGCAGGACAGCGCCTGGCCAAGCATGCTCTTGGCCATCGGGTCGAGGTCGCGTTCATAACCTTCGACGGGTGGCGGCAGCCTGCCGGGGCGGCCGGTGCGCAGATTGACGAAAGCCTGCTGCAACGAGGTGAACAACAGCCGCGCCTCGGCGTCGGTGGCAGCGGCAAAGACATTGAGGCCGAGCATGACATAGGGTTTGTCGAGCTGTTCCGACGGCTGGAACCGCGAGCGGTAGGTGTCGAGCGCTTGGTCGAGCTCGGCGGGCGCGAAATGCGAGGCGAAGGCGTAGGGCAGGCCGAGCATGGCGGCAAGCTGCGCGCCATAGAGGCTGGAGCCGAGTATCCAGACCGGCACGTTCTGGCCTTCGCCGGGCACGGCGCGGATGCGCTGGCCCTCCTCGGCCGGCTGGAAATAGCCCATCAACTCGATGACATCCTGCGGGAAATTGTCGACGCCCGCTTCAAGGTTGCGGCGCAGTGCGCGTGCGGTGCCCATATCGGTGCCGGGCGCGCGGCCGAGGCCGAGATCGATACGGCCGGGATAAAGAGCCGCCAGCGTGCCGAACTGCTCGGCAATGACCAGCGGCGAATGGTTGGGCAGCATGATGCCACCGGCGCCGACACGAATGGACTTCGTGCCGCCAGCGACATGGCCGATGACGACCGCCGTGGCAGCACTCGCGATGCCGGGCATGTTGTGGTGCTCGGCCAGCCAGTAGCGTTTGTAGCCCAGCCGCTCGGCATGGCGGGCAAGGTCGAGCGAATTGGCCAGCGACTGCGAGGCATCGCTGCCTTCGACTATCGGTGACAGGTCGAGAACGGAAAGAGCGGCCATTGTCTAGGTCTCCACGATTTTCTTCTGCCGTAGCTTGGCCTCGAAGGCCGCACGGTCTGGGATGATGATCTCGAGCAGATGCTCCAGCGTCTCCGTCAGCTCGACAGCTGTCGTCAGCTCCTTCTGCTCGGTGCGGCCACCAAGATGATGGATCGACAGCCGGTTGCCGCGAAGCGCGTAGCGCCGGTCGGGCAAGGCGCGCGCCGCGACGATGGTGGACAGGAAATGCGAGGTCGGATGAGTCGACAGGAAGTAATTGGCGACCGAATAGTCGATCTCATACTGCTGCTGCATGTCGAAGCGGTAGAGCGTGCGCCAATCGCTGCCAACATTGGCCTGCAGCCGGAAATGGTCGCCCGTCTCTACGATGCGGTACGTTTCATGGGGCGTCTGCTGTTCCAAGCCCGGTTCGAGCAGCAGCGGCGCGGTCAGGGTCATCCCGCCAAAGCCGACATCGGCGATATGGGTTCGGCCGCCGAGTTCGACACGCAGCAGCATGTGGCTACGCGCGGTGACGGCATCCTCAGGCTGGCCCCATAGCACGCGTGCGGCAAGGCCGCTGACTTCAAGACCGAGTGCCTTCAACGCATGCATCAAAATCAGATTATGTTCGAAGCAGTAGCCGCCCCGGCGATCGGCGATGATTTTCTTCTGCAGCGACGCGAGGTCGAGCTGAACCGGCTGGCCCAGGAACGGATCGACGTTTTCGAAGGGGATCGCTTGCGGATGCAGCCGATGCAGCGCCTGCAGCGTTGCCAGCGACGCGTCACTCCCGCCGGTGTGGCCGATGCGGGCGAAATAGGCGTCGATATCGAAGACGGCATCGGTCATGGGGGGATCCGGACTGTGACCGGCTCGATATAGGCATTCGGTCCGGGCCTCGCAAACAACCGGTGCCGATCTATCCGGCTTTGTGGGCCTCTTCGACGGGCTCGTCCTCGACCACGGCCGTCTGTTGCGCGGCCAGGAAATTGCCGACATGGGTCAGTCCGTCGAAATGGTCGCAGAACACCTTGATGACGACCAGCAGCGGCACCGCCATCAACGCGCCGACGAAGCCCCACAGCCATGACCAGAAGGCGATGGCGATGAAGATCGCCACCGCGTTGATCTCGAGGCGTCGGCCGACCACCATGGGCGTCACGAACTGGCCTTCGATGATGTCGCACAGCAGCACGAAGGCCGGCGCCAGCAGGGCATAGGAGATCGTGTCGAAGCTGATCAGGGCGATGACCGCGACAAGCACGAGCGTCATCAGCGCGCCGACATAGGGCAGGAAATTGAGCAGGGCCGCGGCAGCACCCCATACCAGCGGATTGGGCATGCCGAGCGCCCACAGGCCAAGGCCGATGACCGTGCCAAGCCCGGCGTTGATGATGGTGACGGTGAGCAGATAGTGCGAGATTTCGCGCTCGACGTCGAAGACGACGCGCAGCGCCCGCTTCTTCTCACTCAGGCTGGTGAAGGACTGGATGATCTTTTCATAAAACATCGTGCCCGAGGCGAGCAGGAACAGCGACAGTACGAAGATGATGGTAAAACTTGTTCCCGCCGACAGGACATTGCTGGCTGCCGAGGACAGAATGCCGGACTGCGCCATCGCGACCCTCTGGATGCCGGGTTCCTGAGTTGTCTCGGTCAAACCTTCCAGCTGGTGCGAAATCTCCATGATCTTCTCGAACGGACGGCGCAGCTGCGCCAGGCGCTCCGTCAATTGCTGGCCGATCGTGGAGGTGTTGTTGATCAGATCGATGACAGGGCCGCTCAGGAGATAGCCGGCGCTGACGACGATGAAGAGTGACAGAACCACCAGAAGCGTCGCCGACAGCGCTTCGGGGATGCCGCGTTTGCGCAGGAAGCGGACGATCGGCGTCAGCGTCAGCGCCAGCAGGAACGCCAGGATCACCGGCATGAAGAAGGCCTTGGCGAAGTCGAGCGCGTAGATGGCCATGAAGATGAATATGCCGATGAGCAGCGAACGCATCAGCTGCATGTCCGCGCGCGCCTCGCCCCGGGCGTCCTCGGAAATATGGGTTCCGGCCCCCGGGGCCGCGGATTCAGCTTTCATGGTACCCCTCGCGGCCCATCGCGTGTCGACGCGTGACAGGCTTGCGTCAAAACGCGACATTCCTTGCAAGGTTCCATGAGCCGGCTTGGGACGTGGTCTTGTTCCCACGTCCCTCCCAGAGCGCTTCGCGCTATCTGGCGCGCCGTGCTGAAATCAGGCGGCCGGGGCGGCCACGGCGGGAGTGGCCTTTGCCGTTTCCCTGCGCACGATCGGCGCCACCCTGGTGCCGTAGAGTTCGATCGCCTTCATGATCTTGGCGTGCGGCATGGTGCCGATCGCCATCTGCAACAGAAATCGGTCGTTGCCGAAGATCTTGTGCTGGGCGACGATCTTCTCGGCCACCTGTTCGGGATTGCCGACGAACAGCGCGCCCTTCGGGCCACGCGACTGGTCGAAATGGGCCCGCGACGTCAGGCCCCAGCCACGCTCGCGGCCTATGCGGTTCATCACTTCGGCCTGCGGGCCGTAGAAATCATCAGCCGCCCGTTCCGTCGTCTCGGCGATGAAGCCGTGCACATTGATGCTGGTGGCTAGTCCCGCCGGGTCACTGCCGGCCCGCTTGGCCGCCTCCCGGTAGACATCGAACAACGGCGCGAACCGCGCCGGCTCACCGCCAATGATGGCAAGCGCCAAGGGCAGGCCGAGCGCGCCGGCGCGAGCGGCCGATTGCGGCGTGCCGCCAATCGCGATCCACACCGGCAACCTGTCCTGGAAGGGACGCGGATAGACGCCGCGATCGTTGATCGGGGAACGCAGATTGCCGGACCACGTCACCTTCACGCTGTCGCGGATGGCAAGCAGCAGGTCGAGTTTTTCGGCGAACAGCTCGTCATAATCCTCGAGATTGTAGCCGAACAGCGGGAAGGACTCGATGAACGAGCCGCGTCCGGCCATGATCTCGGCCCGTCCGCCTGACAGAAGGTCGAGCGTCGCGAATTGCTGGAAGACGCGAACCGGATCGTCGGAAGACAGCACCGTGACGGCGCTGGTGAGCTTGATGCGCTTGGTGCGCTCGGCTGCCGCGGCCAGAGCCACGACTGGCGCGGAAGCGGCATAGTCGGGGCGATGGTGCTCGCCCAGCCCAAAAACGTCGAGCCCGACCTGATCGGCCAGTTCGACCTCCTCGATCAGGTTGCGCAGCCGCTCATAGGGGCCGACTGCATCGAGGCCCGGTTCCGGGCTGACGTCAGCGAAAGTGTAGAGACCGAGTTCCATGTCGTATCATCCTGGTGGGCGAATCCCATAATTCGCACAGTGTGAAGCAGATGTGACGAACGGATGCCCGGTTCGACACACCAGTGTCTTGTTTGTCGCGCTAGAGGTAGCGAGCCGCCCGCGGTGCTGCCAGAGGGCGGCGGTGAACAGTGGATGTCGGTTTCGGTCGAAAAAGGCGTCTCCCGCCTGCAACAGCCCAGAATTTCATGGCTGGCATGCCGTTTTGGCGCTTGAACTCTCGGTTTTCGGGCGTATGTAAGCCTCGCGAATTGACTTCAGGGAAGTGGACTTGGCTATCTACAGGGAAAAAGACGTTTTCGAGCGGCGCAATGCCGCAAACGAGGCAAAGAAGGCGCTTCTGGAGCGCTTCAAGTCAAAGCCGGCGGCGGATGATCCCGCAGTGCTGGCGCGACAGGCCGAACGCAAGGCAATCCTCGAGGCTCGTGCGATACGTGAGGCCGAGAAGGCCAGGCTGAAGCAGGAGAAGCTGGCACGCGAGGCGATCGAGAAAGCCGAGCGCGAAGCTGCGGCCGAAGCAGCGCGCATCGCCGCTGAAGAGGCGGCGCAGGCGGAAGCCAGGCTTCGGGAAGCTGATGAGAACGAGCGCATTGCCCGTTTGCTTGCCGACGAGGCCGAACGCAAGGCCAAGCGCGACGCACGCTATGCGGCGCGCAAGCAGCGCACCGGCAGGACGCCTCCGGGCTTCTCCGCCCGCTAGCGTTTCCAGGCAGTTGAAAGATCAGGGTCGCCTTGCAGCGGCCCTGAACGTGTTTGTGCTCCAAACTGGAGCCGGTCCATCACGGCAGGATCATGGCCAGCCTGGTTGACCATGATCTTTCCGCGGGCATGCCTTTTGGGGTTACGCCGCGAGCTTCAATCCCATGATGCCGCAGACGATCAGCGCGATGCAGCCCAGGCGGATAGCGGTCGCGGGCTCGCCCAGCAACCAGATGCCGAGCAGTGCCGTGCCGACAGTGCCGATGCCGGTCCACACCGCATAAGCCGTGCCGACTGGCAGCGCCTTGAGCGCCAGACCGAGCAAGGCAAGGCTGACGATCATCGAGGCAACCGTCAGAACGGTTGGCAGCGGTTTTGAAAATCCGTCAGTGTATTTGAGGCCGATCGCCCAGCCGATTTCGAACAGGCCAGCGATAAAAAGAAAAATCCAGGACATTGGAACGCTCCGTTGAGTTAGCGGGTCGTCCCGGCCGGTTTTCGGGGGAGAGCGCGAGGCCGTCCTCGCCGCGTCGATATAGGAGGTCTTGCGCGCTCAATCAACAATTTCGGCGGGGCACACCGAACGTCGAAGCGGCGCATAAGGCTTCCGAAAATCAGAGTCTGATTTTCGGGCCCATGCGCCGCCTCGGATCAAAGCATGTAGAAGAAATGGCCGGCTTACTTGTCCTTGAGCTTCATCGCCTTGACCGGCGGCGCCTTCAGGGCCGGGGCCGGGGCGGGCTTCTTCGCATCCTTCTTCGGCTTGCGGGCTTCCTTGCCTGCCTTCATCGCGCCTTTAGCCATGATTCGTTCCTCCGTTGATGATGTCGAAGTGAAACAAGAGATTGGCCGCGCCGCAAGAGGTTGCTGGCCGTCATCGGCTTGGCTCGGTCTCCGTCAACGACTTTTCTATTCCCCTCGCAAACGACGCGGGTCCGTGTCATGGTCTTCTTTCGCACTGCAGCATCGATCGTGCCTTCGCCGGCGATGAACGGGCAGTCCGGTCAGGATGACAATGCGAATCCATATCGGCTGCGAGATGAGCTTCGACTTTCCGCAGGAAACGCCGCTGATCGCGATGCTCAACGTCCACTATTCCCGCGCCTCCGATCTTGAGCGGCCGGATTTCCTGGTCTCCAATCCACCGGTGCCGATCCAGAGTTATCGCGACAGTTTCGGCAACTGGTGCAACCGTTTCGTCGCTCCGCCGGGAAGGTTTACTTTCGGCACCGACGCCGTGATCCGCGATCCCGGCACCTTCGAGATGGGCGACCTGATGGCCTGGCAGCACGAAGTGTGGGACCTGCCTTCGGACACGCTGCTGTTCCTGTTGCCCAGCCGCTTTTGCGAAAGCGATCTGCTGGCGACCGAGGCATGGCGGCTGTTCGGCCACACGCCGCTCGGCATTCCACGTGTGCGGGCGGTCTGCGATTTCGTCCACAATCATATCATCTTCAACTATGGCAATGCGCGGCCGACGCGCACCGCGGCCGAAGCCTATCGCGAACAGAGCGGCGTGTGCCGCGACTTCGCGCATCTCGCCGTCACCTTCTGCCGGGCGCTCAACATCCCGACGCGCTACTGCACCGGCTACATCAGCGACATCGGCATGCCGAAACCGTGGTCGAGCATGGATTTCGCCGCCTGGATGGAGGTCTATCTCGGCGGCCGCTGGCATGTCTTCGACCCGCGCAACAATTCGCCGCGCATCGGCCGCGTCCTCATCGCCTCCGGCCGCGATGCCGCCGATGTGCCGCTGACCCATATTTTTGGACCCGGCACGCTTGCCGGCTTCAAAGTGTGGACCGACGAACTCGTCGAGTAGCCGGCGTTTTCGCCCGCAAGTCTTTGACGCCGACGTGAACGTCCCGACAGTTCGCGCGTTGTGATGCCTGTGGAGCATCGGCGGCAGGGCCGCTAGAGTTTGTTTTGACGCAATTCCGGACGGAAGACCGTTTCACGCTTTCCTGGAATTGCTCTGGGCGCCTCGGAGGGACGACACGGCATGGCCGGGCATGGCGGCTCGAAAAAGGTTATCTACGCGGCGCTCGCCGGCAATCTTGCCATCGCGCTGACCAAGTTCGCCGCCGCCTTCTTCACCGGCAGTTCGGCGATGCTGTCGGAAGGCGTGCACTCACTGGTCGATACAGGCAATGGCGGCCTGCTGCTCTACGGCATGCATCGTGCCGCGCGGCCTGCAGATCGCACGCATCCGCTGGGTCATGGCCGCGAGCTCTATTTCTGGAGCTTCATCGTTGCGCTGCTGGTCTTCGCGCTCGGCGCTGGCGTGTCCTTGTACGAAGGCGTTGTGCACGTTTTGGCGCCCGAACCGGTCGTCAACGCCAAGGTCAACTACATCGTGATCGCGATATCGGCGCTGTTTGAAGGCGCCTCGTGGCTAGTGGCGCTGAAAGAGTTCCGCAAGAGCAAGGGCAAGCTCGGTTGGTTCGCCGCGATACACCGGAGCAAGGATCCAAGCGTCTATACTGTTCTGTTCGAGGACAGTGCGGCGCTTTTGGGCCTGGTCTTCGCCTTTGCCGGGATCCTGGCGGCGGAACTTCTGGACATGCCGGCGCTCGATGGCGCTGCCTCGGTCGGTATCTCGCTGATCCTCGCGGCGACGGCAATCTTCCTGGCACGCGAGAGCAAGAGCCTGCTGATGGGCGAGCCGGCGTCACCCGAGGTGCAGAGGAAAGTGCTGGCCATCGCCCAGCAGGATTCGGCGGTACAGCGCGCCAATGGCGTGCTGACAGTTCATATGGGACCGGATGAGATTGTTGCGGGCCTTAGCATAGAGTTCGAGGATCATCTGTCGGCGCCAGAGATCGAGGCCTGTGTCGAGCGCATCGAGGCGCGGCTGAAAGCGGAGATGCCGGAGATCACCAGGTTGTTCGTCAAACCACAGACAGGCGGCACGTGGGAGAAACGGCGCAAGGTCATTGAAGCCGCCTCTGGAGAAGAGCTGGCAGGGTGAAAATTGCATGGCGCGGCCGACGCCGGCTATCATTGCGAGGACGAGGAGAAGCAGACATGAAAATCGACGGCGGCTGCCATTGCGGCGCTATCACTTACGAGGCCGAGGTCGATCCTGAAAAGACCTCGATCTGCCACTGCACGGACTGCCAGAAGCTGACCGGTACGGCTTTTCGTGTATCGGTGCGGGTGCCCGAGGAGAACTACCGGATCACCAAGGGCACGCCAAAGGTCTACGTCAAGACCGGGTCCAGCGGCGCCAAGCGCGCCCAGGGCTTTTGCGGCGAGTGCGGCTCCCATCTCTACGCGACATCGGTTGGCGATGGGCCGAAGGTCTATGGCATCCGGGTCGGCACGGCACGCCAGCGCGATGAACTGGTTCCCCGAACGCAGTACTGGCACCGTTCGGCACTGCACTGGCTACCGGAACTTCAGGGCACGACGATCGTGGAGGAGCAGTAGCGGACCGCCGGCGGTTCAGTCGTCGCCTTCGACGACCCTCAGCCTGAGCTGTCCTGTTTTGGAATCTGCCGTGCGCGCGCCTGCATCGACCTTTGCAGCGGCAGCCCGTGACGCGGCGCCCTGGCCCGCATCGCCGTCGGGTTGCGCGCCGAACTCCAGCGCCTCGATCTTCTGGCCGCGCTTGGTCACTTTGGACGTCGAAACAAGGATGTCGTCGACATCCTTGGCGGATTGGCTGAAATGCACCTGCAGCTTGCGCACGCGCTCGTCGAGACGTCCGACATCCTCCATCAGCCGGATGACCTCACCCTGGATCAGATGCGCCTGTTCGCGCATGCGCGCGTCCTTGAGGATCGCCTGGATGACCTGGATCGACAGCATCAGCAGCGACGGCGAGACGATGACGATGCGGGCGCGGTGCGCCTTGTGGACGATGGCCTCGAAATTCTCGTGGATTTCGGCGAACACCGATTCCGACGGCACGAACATGAAGGCGGTGTCCTGCGTCTCGCCCTGGATCAGGTATTTTTCCGAGATATCGCGGACATGGATCTCGATGTCGCGGCGGAAGGCCTGCGCCGCGACCTTCTGCAGGTCGGCGCCATCGGCGGCGCGGATGGCATTCCAGGCTTCCAGCGGGAATTTGGCATCGATGGCAAGCGAGGGCGCGCTGTTCGGCATTTTCACCAGGCAATCGGGCCGGCTGCCATTCGACAAGGTCGCCTGGAACTCATAGGCGCCATGCGGCAGTCCGTCGGCGACGATCGCCTCCATGCGCGACTGGCCGAAAGCGCCGCGCGTCTGCTTGTTGGAGAGGATCGCCTGCAGCTGCACGACCTGCCCGGCGAGCGACTGGATGTTACCTTGCGCCGTATCGATGATCGCCAGCCGCTCCTGCAGTTTGGCCAGGCTTTCATGTGTCGATTTGGTCTGCTCGGTCATGGTCTGGCCGATACGGCCGGTCATGGCGTCGAGCCGCTGTCCGATTGATTGCGTCAGTTCCGCTTGCCTCGCGCCGAACACTTCGGCAATGGCCCCCATGCGGCCCTGCATCTCGGCTTGGCTCTGCAAAATGCCGGCCATGCGGGCCTCGGCATCGCGGGCAAGGTCGGCGGCATCCGTTGCGGCAATGGTCCGCGCCCGGGCTGACCGCCACAACGCGACGACGAGCGTCACGAGCAGGCCAACAAACAGGATCGCGCCGAAAGCCAGGGCGAGGCCAAGCGTGACCGTGGTGGCACCAAGCCGGGCGATGGGCTGCGAAAGGATCGGTGCTAGGTCATTCATGTGGACAGCATAGATGATTCGGCATGCCCGGACAGATCAAAACGTGAACGTTAGCCGGACGCCCCGGTTGACGCTTTTCGCGGGAGGTCTTAGGTGGAACGCCATGTCGATCAAGCCGCTCATCATCCTTCCCGATCCCATCCTGCGCCAGCTTTCCAAACCGGTGGAGCGCGTCGACGACGCTTTGCGCAAGCTTGCCGACGACATGCTGGAGACCATGTATGACGCGCCCGGCATCGGGCTGGCGGCGATCCAGATCGGCGAGCCGCTGCGCATGCTGGTGATCGACCTTGCCAAGGAAGACGAGACGCCGGCGCCGCATGTCTTCATCAATCCGGAAGTCCTCGAAAGCGCCGATCAGCGCTCGGTCTACGAGGAGGGCTGCCTGTCGATCCCCGACTATTATGCCGAGGTCGAACGCCCGGCCGCCGTCCGGGTGAAATATCTCGATCGCGACGGCAAGCTCGCGGAGATCGAGGCCGAAGGCCTGATGGCGACGTGCCTGCAGCACGAGATCGACCATCTCAACGGCGTGCTGTTCATCGACCACATTTCGAAGCTGAAGCGCGACATGGTGGTGAAGAAGTTCAAGAAACTCGCCAAGGACAAGGTGCCGGGCAAACTGGTGGGATAGGGCAATGCCCCTTCGCGTCATCTTCATGGGCACGCCGGAATTTGCCGTGCCGACGTTGCGCGCGATCGCTGAAGCCGGGCATCTGATACCAGCCGTCTATACGCAGCCGCCCCGCGCCGCCGGCCGCCGCGGGCTGGAATTGACGGCGTCGCCGGTCCAGCGCGAGGCGGAGCGGCTGGGCATCGAGGTACGCACGCCAGTGTCGCTCAAGGGCGAGTCCGAGCAGGCCGCGTTCCGCGCCGTCGAGGCCGATGTCGCAATCGTCGTGGCCTATGGCTTGCTTTTGCCCAAACCCGTTCTCGATGCGCCGAGACTCGGTTGCCTGAACGGCCATGCCTCACTCTTGCCGCGCTGGCGTGGTGCAGCTCCCATCCACCGCGCGATCATGGCCGGCGACAGCGAAACCGGCATGATGGTGATGCGGATGGAGGAAGGTCTGGACACGGGTCCGGTGGCAATGGTTGAAAAACTGGTCATTGGACCCGATATAACAGCCGGCGATCTGCATGATCGGCTGATGGATGTTGGCGCTGCGCTGATTGTGGAAGCGCTGGCGCGGCTGGAAAGGAACGCCCTGACATTTACCACGCAGGCAATGTCGGGGGTGACCTATGCCAGAAAGATCGATAAATCCGAGACGCGCGTGGACTGGACACGGCCTGCCGCCGAAGTCCACAATCATATTCGCGGCCTGTCGCCCTTTCCCGGCGCCTGGTCGGAGACTGAAATTGGCGGCCGTATGGAGCGGCTGAAACTGCTTCGCTCGACGCTTTCGCAAGGCGCCGGCGAGTCGGGAGGAATTCTCGATGACCGGCTGACGGTCGCCTGCGGGGCAGGCGCGATCAGACTGGTCGAAGTTCAACGGGCGGGCGGAAAGCCCGCCGCCGCGCAGGAGTTTCTGCGCGGGGCCAAGATCGAAAAAGGAATGAAGTTCTCATGAGCATGATGTCAATACGCGCGGCGACGCCGCGGGACCGCGAGGCTATTCGCCTCGTCGAGGAACACGCTTTCGGCCAGCAGGCGGAGGCCGGACTGGTCGACGCGCTGGTCACCGGCGGCGATGCTGTTGTTGAGCTGGTGGCGGAAGAAGATGGACAGGTCGTCGGACATATCCTGTTTTCGCGGCTTTACGTGCGCAATGGCGGCAAGAGTTTCCCGGCTGTGGCGCTAGCGCCCCTGGCGGTGGAGCCGTCGTTCCATGGCAGCGGCATCGGTGGTGCGCTGATCCGCGAAGCGCATATCCGCTTGAAGGATGCCGGCGAGACACTGGCCGTGGTGCTGGGCGATCCCACCTATTACGGCCGTTTCGGCTATAGCCACGCTCGCGCCGAACACTTCGAAAGCGAGTACCAGGGCGAGGCGCTGCAGGCGTTGGCATGGGGCGAAGCGCCCGAAGCCGGCAAGCTGGTCTACGCCTCTGCCTTCACCGCGCTCGCTGCCTAGGCGAGCGCTCATCGCCTATGCCGCGTTTTCGCCTCGACATCGAATATGACGGCAGCCTCTATGCCGGCTGGCAGCACCAGGCGGATCAGCCTTCGGTGCAGCAGGCGATCGAGCGGGCGGTCGAAAAATTCTGCGGCGAGCAAGTAAGATTGCGCGCCGCCGGCCGCACCGATGCCGGCGTCCACGCGACCGCCCAGGTCGCGCATGTCGATCTCGTCAAGGCGTGGCCCAATGACAAGGTACGCGACGCCATCAACGCGCATCTGCAGATTTCCGGCGACCGCATCGCCATTCTCAGGGCCGCCGCGGTACCAGACGGTTTCGATGCGCGCTTCTCGGCGACCGGCCGCCATTATCTCTACCGCATCGTCAACCGCCGCGCGCCTGCCGCGCTCGACAAGGGCAAGGTGTGGTGGGTGCCGAAGCGGCTCGATGCCGCTGCCATGCACGAGGCGGCAAAACAGCTGCTGGGGCGGCACGACTTCACCACCTTTCGCTCGACCCAGTGCCAGGCCAACAGCCCGGTCCGCACGCTGGAGCGGCTTGAGGTGAATCGCATAGGTGACGTGATCGAGATCCGCGCCTCGGCGCGGTCATTCCTGCACAATCAGGTGCGATCGATGGTCGGCTCGCTGAAACGCGTCGGCGAAGGTGGCTGGACCGCCGCCAAACTCAGGGCTGCCCTCGACGCCCATGACCGCGCCGCCTGCGGCCAGGTGGCGCCGCCGGACGGGCTCTTTCTGGTGGGTGTCGATTATCCCGATACGGAGAGCGTCCACCCGGATTGAACGCTGCTCGCGCGGGCAGTTTCTTGTCAGGCGCTCGTATAGTCGGGCACGTCGATGCCGAGCAAAAACTGCAGGCCGAACAGCACCAGAAGCGAGGCTATGAACATGCCGACGAAAACGGCGGTTCCGACAGCCGCACCCTTGCCGATGGCCGCATTGGTCATGCGCCAGGTCAGCACCATCGACAGGGCGAACAGAAACAGTGAAACAAGGCCGGAAAACGCGTTGGAAGGCGGCAGGAAAAGCCTGATCAGCGCCGACGGCAGCATCAACCAGGCGGTAATGGCCGAGGCCCAGTTGCTGGCCACGACATAGTGGACGAAACGCCCACCCACCCCCAGACGCGGCGCGACCAGCGCCAAGCCGACGAGGGGCAGAACCCAGGAGCCGATGTCGACCGTCGCCAGGCGGATCAGCATGCTGAAACGTCCGGCGAAAGCATCGGGATCGCCGATCTCGTTGGCAACGCCGACCCAGCCGACGATCAGTGCCGGCGCGGCAACGACGATGGCGAAGAAGGAATTCCAGAAGCCGTCCGCCGACAGATCAAGCAGGCGCAACCCATCGGTTTTGCCCAGCATCAGCCGCCAGGCGCCGTTGAGCGAAGCATGTGTCTCGTCCGCCGAAAGCATGCTGTCCTATCCGAACCAGTCTTCGATGAAGCGCAGGTAGATTTGTGTCAGCGTCTCGAGATCCGCAACTGCGACACGTTCGTCGACCATGTGCATCGTCTTGCCGACCAGCCCGAATTCGACGACAGGGCAATGGTCCTTGATGAAGCGTGCGTCGGAAGTACCGCCTGATGTCGAGAGCGCCGGTTGCCTGCCGACCACCGCCTTGACCGAACCGCTGAGCGTCTCGATCAGCTTCTCGTCGCGGGTGAGGAAGACATGGCTCGGCCTGTCGCGCCAGATGATGTCGTAGTCGACTGGCGTCTTCTTGCCCGTCCGGTATTTCTTGCGCTTGGCCGCCTGGTCGAGGCGGTTGTGGATTTCGGCCTGGATGGTCTCGGCCGTCCAGCTGTCGTTGAAGCGGATGTTGAAGGTCGCGGTTGCCTTGGCCGGGATCACATTGGTGGCGGGATTGCCGACATCGAATGTAGTCACCTCCAGGTTGGTCGGCTGGAAATCCTTGGTTCCCTTGTCGAAGACCGGGTGCAGCAGGGCGTCGACCAGCGTCATCAGCCCGCGCACCGGATTGTCGGCAAGATGCGGATAGGCGACGTGCCCCTGGCGTCCATTGACGGTGATGCTGCCGGACAGGGAACCGCGCCGGCCGATCTTGATCATGTCGCCAAGCGCGTCCGGGTTGGTGGGCTCGCCGACGATCGCGGCATCCCACGTCTCGCCCTTGGCAACGGCCCAGTCCAGGAGCTTGACCGTTCCGTTGATCGCCGGCCCTTCCTCGTCGCCGGTGATCAAGAGCGACATCGAGCCTTTCGGGCCGCCCTTCTGCTCGACATGACGCGCCACCGCGGCGATGAAGCAGGCGATGCCGCCCTTCATGTCGACGGCGCCACGGCCATACATCTCGCCCTTGGCAATCTCGGCGGCGAAAGGCGGGTGCGTCCATGCCGCTTCGTCGCCCACCGGCACCACGTCGGTGTGCCCGGCAAACATCAGGTGCGGGCCGTTGCCCGAGCGCCGCGCGTAGAGGTTCTCGATGTCCGGCGTGCCGTCCTCGGAAAACACCGGGCGCTCGACCGAGAAGCCGAGCGGCTTCAGCATTGTTTCCAGCGCCGTCAGCGCGCCGCCTTCGGCGGGCGTCACGGAAGCGCAACGAATGAGGGCGGCGAGGTTTTCGGCGGGATCGGTCGGCAGAGTCATGGCAAAAGCGATAGTCGAAAGCGCGGGGCCTGTCACGGCCAGACATGAGGGCCAGTGATGGCGCCGACAATATGGTTTTCATGTCGTATAGTCGCGGGATCGGGCGGAATCACGTGATGATCAGCGCAAGGAGCACGATCGCCATTGCCGGTGCCGGCAGCATCGGCTGCTATGTCGGCGGCTGCCTGGCGTTGGCCGGGCGGCAGGTGATTCTGCTGGCGCGCCCGCGCATCCAGGCAGCGCTGCGCGAAGGCGGATTGCACATCACCGACCTTGACGGCCTTGACCGATTGCTGGGGCCGGGAGAGCTTTCGGCCACCGCCGATGCGGCGGTTGCGTTGGCCAGGGCGGACGTGATCCTGGTGACGGTCAAGAGCGGCGCGACCAGGGAGATGGCCGGAATCATCGCGGCTCATGCTCGCCCGGAAGCGATCGTGGTCACTTTCCAGAACGGCGTCGACAATGCCGAGACGCTGCGGGCCGTGCTTGGCCAGCGGCGTGTGTTGGCTGGCATGGTGCCGTTCAACGTGGTGCAGTCGCCGGAGGGTGATGTGCCGCTTCGCGTGCACCGCGCCAGCGACGGCAAGGCGCTGGTCGAGGATGGCGCGCCCGGCCTTGTCGAACTCCTCGATGTCGATGGGTTCGGGGTCGAGCTTCACGCCGACATGAAGGCGGTGCAGTGGGGCAAACTGTTGATGAACCTCAACAACGCGCTGGTGGCGCTTTCCGGCCTGCCGCTGGCGAGCGAACTCGCCGACCGGCGCTGGCGGTCGATCCTGGCTGGCCAGATCGACGAGGCGCTTGCGGCGATGAAAGCCTGCCACATCGTGCCCGCTGGGATCACCGGCCTGCGTCCCGCGCTGTTGCCGAAAGTGCTGCGGCTGCCGGACTGGCTGTTCAAGCTGCTGGCGCGTCGGATGCTGGCCATCGATCCGCGGGCACGCTCGTCGATGTGGGACGATCTCCAGCGCGGCCGGGCAACAGAGGTTGACGAGCTGCAGGGCGCGATCCTGCGGCTGGCGCAGACGGCTGGCACGCCCGCGCCCTTGATCGCGCGGGTTGCGGCGTTGGTGCGCGAGGCGGAAGCGCGCAATCATGGCCCGCCCTGCTTGATGCCGGAGGAAGTTAGCGCAACGGCGCGTTGATCAGCGTGATCTTCTGCCAGATTTTTCGCGACAGGTTGGAGCTCAGGTTCTCGATGTCGTTGACGCCGTCGATGACAACGTCGTCATTGACCGACTGGGCGAAGAGCGCGGCGATCTTGCCGGTGATCGACAGCATCTCGGAACAATAGTCGAGATAGCGCGCCAGGTCGGCGGCGTTGGTGATGCGGGCGGGCGAACTCGCGGTCGGCTTGAAGTTGGCCGAAAGCGTTGCCGGGTCCTTGGTCAGCTGGTGCATGTCGATGACGTGGATCAGCGAGCGCAGCCCGTGCAGCTCGCGGAAGACCCGCTTGCGCTTGATGCGTTCCTCGGTGCGGATCAGGGCGAGGAAGCCGAGCACCGCCAGGATGATGGTGTTGAGCGAGGCCTCGATGCCTTGCACCGACTGGACCGCGTCGTCGGCTCCCGAGATACGGTCGAGCGGCAGGATGGTGCCGACGAACAGGAACATCAGGACACCGGCGAGGAAGGCCGCGCTGATGACGCCGCGCAGCCACCAGATCGGCGCTTCCAGCGCTTGCGCGGCCTTGGCCAGATCGCGCGACAGCGACACCAGCTCGGCCGCGACGCCACGCAGGCCGGCTTCCGGAAAACGATCGGCGATCCGCCCTTCCAGCCGCTCCGCCGTCTCGATGATCAGTTTCGGATCAAGCGTGCGGTAGCGCATGGCGGATGTCCGGTCGCTTCCCTATGATTCGGCTGGCGCGTTGGTGCGTCTGCCGTAGCGGTTGGGGCCTGGCTGCCCCGGAAACAGGCAAAGCACCAGGAAGGCGATGATCGAAACGACGGGCACGAACAGGATCAGCGACGCGATGCCTGGCTTATCGAGGTCATGCAGTCGCTTCACCGCCAGCACGATGTTGGACCAGAGCGAGGCGATGAAGGCGATGAAGAAGATGAACGACCACATATTGCTCTCGGGGGAGCCTTCCGGCACCAGCGTGAAGCGATAAAGCGGAAAGGCCTGTATTATGGCGACGAGCAACCCGCCGAGAAAATAGGCCGCGCGGCTGACGCGGCCCGATGTCTTGAAGAAAAGCCAGGTAAGGTCTGATTTGTCAGGCAAGCGGGTCCGATCCATATTGATTGGCACCCTTTGTGCCTGGGATGTCGAGACATATCGGAATGCATCTCATTCCATGCCACCCCTTTGATCGACATCCTGGCGCGACCCTTGGCCGCGCTGGCTGAAGGTGCGCTCGCCCTTGGGAAAGATCAATCGCGCAGCAATTCGTTGATCGAGGTCTTGGAACGGGTCTTGGCATCGACGCGCTTGACGATGACGGCGCAGTAGAGACCTGGGCCTGGTTCACCATTGGGGAACGGCTTGCCTGGCATCGAGCCGGCGACGACGACCGAATTGGGGGGCACCTCGCCGTAGAAGACTTCGCCAGTGGCGCGGTCGACGATCTTGGTCGACTGGCCGATGAAGACGCCCATGCCGAGCACCGAGCCTTCGCGCACGATGCAGCCTTCGACCACTTCCGAGCGCGCGCCGATGAAGCAATTGTCCTCGATGATGGTCGGGCCTGCCTGCATCGGCTCCAGCACGCCGCCGATGCCGACGCCACCCGACAGATGCACATTCTTGCCGATCTGGGCGCAGGAGCCGACCGAAGCCCATGTGTCGACCATGGTGCCGGTATCGACATAGGCGCCGACATTGACGAAGGACGGCATCAGCACGGCGCCCGGCGCGACATAGGCCGAGCGGCGCACGATCGACGACGGCACGGCGCGGAAGCCCGCCTTCTCGAAATCGACAGCACCCCAGCCGTCGAACTTCGACGGCACCTTGTCCCACCACACAGCCTCGCCCGGGCCACCCTTGATGATCTCCATCGGGTTGAGCCGGAAGGACAGCAGAACGGCCTTCTTCAGCCACTGATTGACATGCCACTTGCCGTCGGCCTGACGCTCGGCGACGCGGGCAGCGCCGCGATCGAGCAGGTCCAGCGCCGACTGGATGGCGTCACGCGTCTCGCCGCGCGTCGCCGTCGAAATCGTGTCACGCTCCTCGAAGGCCTTTTCGATGGTCTTTTCGAGGCTCGCCAGATCGGGCTTCGACATGAATTCGCTCCATTACCAAGCTGTTAAGGGGCAACGCCTTAACCTGTTTTCAAAGTCGCGCGGACCCTATGTGAAGCCATGGTGAGGGTCAATCGCGGGTGCGTCATGGGACGGCGCAAGTGAAAGAATTGGACGGGTAAAAGCATATGACACCTATGGAAAAGGCGGGATGGACGCCGCTGCCGCATTCGGACGAGGATCTGGAGCGGTCAAAGAGCGTGCCGGACACGCCGCAGACACGCGCCGAAACGTACCGGCTGGCATGGAACGATCCTGATTTCATGACGCGGCGCGAATTGCGCGCGGTGCGGCTGCAGCTTGAGCTGCTGAAACCGGAAATGATCCTGGCCGAGCGCGGCATCCGCTCGACGGTGATCCTGTTTGGCGGCGCGCGCCTGCCTGAGCCCGGCGGCGAGGCCTGGGCGGCCAAGAACGAGACGCAGAAGAAGAATCTCGAGGAAAACAGCAAATATTACGAAGAGGCGCGCAAATTCGCGCGGTTGTGCTCGCAGCAATCAGCCGGTTCCTATTACCGCGAATATGTCGTGGTGACCGGCGGCGGCCCAGGCGTCATGGAGGCGGGAAACCGCGGTGCCGACGATGTCGGCGCACCATCGATCGGCCTCAACATCGTGCTGCCGCACGAACAGGCGCCGAACATCTACGTGACGCCGGAGCTCTGTTTCAACTTCCACTATTTCGCCATCCGCAAGATGCATTTCGTCATGCGTGCCAAGGCGGTGGCGGTGTTTCCGGGTGGCTTCGGCACGATGGATGAGTTCTTCGAGACGCTGACCCTGATCCAGACCGGGCGCATGGAGCGCGTGCCGGTGATCCTGTTCGGCAAGTCGTTCTGGAAACGGGCGATCGACCTCGATTTCCTCGCCGAGCAGGGCACGATCAGCCCCGGCGACCAGGATATCATCGATTTCGTCGACACCGCCGACGAGGCCTGGGGCATCATCAGCCGATTCTATAAATTAGGGGAGTAGGCAGTAGGCAATAGGCAGTAGGCAGCAGCGGAAATTGTCTGCTAGGCGGAGACGGCAAGCGCCTTATTCTTCTACTGCCTACTGCCTACTGCCTACTGCCTACTGCCTACTGCCTATTCCCTTCCAACTATCGTCGTGAGGAAAGTGGCGAGATCGTCGGTGACGAAATCCACATCGTCTTCCTCGGCGGCGTCGCGCTCCCAGATTTCCGAGAAGGTCGGCTCGAAATTGCGGGGCACGATCAGCACCGTGGTCATGCCCAATGACTTCGGCACGGACAGGTTGCGGGCGAGATCCTCGAACATCACCGCATTGTGACCGGTCACGGCGTGGAGCGCGGCGAACTTCTCGTAGGTCTGGCGCGCCGGCTTGGGGTTGAGCCCGGCGGCGACGATGTCGAAGATGTCATCGAAATGATCGAGGATGCCGAGCTGGCGCGCGGTGCGTTCGGCGTGCCGCCTGTCACCGTTGGTGAAAATGAACTTGCGGCCCGGAAGCTGCCGGATGGCGGTGCCCAGAACCGGATCCGGCACCAGCCAGGAATAATCGATGTCATGGACTTTTTCGAGAAAATCGTCGGGATCGATGCCGTGGCGGGTCATCAGCCCGTTCAGCGTCGTGCCGTACTCGCGATAAAGCTCTTTCTGCAACTTGCGCGCATCGTCGCGCGGCAGGGACAAAAGCTCCCCGACATAGGCGGTCATCTTCACGTCGATCTGCGAAAACAGATTCGAATGGTGCGGATAAAGCGTGTTGTCGAGGTCGAATACCCAATCGGTGACATGGGCGAAACGGGCGGGATCAGGGAGCGTGGTCATATGATCCTTATGGCATGAATTGGCGGTTCCGCCAGAGGCTTTATCCACAACTTGCACGCGCTGGGAGTGGCAAAATCGCTCTCACGATTCAAATTTTAGCCATCCCGGAAAGGCTGCCTTCAGGCCTTGCTGGCACTTAGGCAGTCCAGTGGGAGCAAGCGATGAATCGCATATTTCTGAAGTCCGCCGCCATTGCTTTCGCTTCCGTCGCGGCTTCGCTTTTGTTGACGCTGATCGTCGTCCCCGCCATGGGTTTCTCCGTCAACCGCACGATCTGGTTGACCTCCACGGTGTGCCCGCTCGTCCTTGCCTGGATCGCCGGCGCCTACACGTTCTGGCAGAGCGACAAGCTGAAGTCAGCGCATCGCGATCTCGCCCGCACACACGCCCAGCTTGCGGCCACGCATCGCCGCCTGGCGGAGAAGGCGAGCCGCGACGACATGACCGGCATGCTAAACCGTGAGAGCTTCTTTGCGGCGCTCGACGGCTCCCGGCGCAAATCCGATCGCGGCGCGCTGCTGATCATCGACGCCGACCACTTCAAGGCCATCAACGACAGCTACGGGCACCTGACCGGCGATGAAGCGCTGCTGCTGATCGCCAGCGCCATCGAACGCGGCGTGCGCAGCGGCGATGTGCTGGGCAGGATCGGCGGCGAGGAATTCGGCGCGTTCCTGATTGGCGCCACCGAACAGGAAGCCAAGCGCGTCGCCGAGCGCATCCGCCGCGAGGTCGAGCTGATCCGCTTCCGGCCGGTCGACGAACGAACGGTTCCGCTCACGGTCAGCATCGGCGGCACGGTTTGCGGCGAAGACAGCAATGTCTCGGAACTGATGCGTGCCGCCGACCGACGCCTCTACCAGGCCAAGCATCGGGGCCGCAACCAGACGATCCTCGACAAGGATATTTCCGAGGCCGCCTGAGTTTCGGATGGCCGCCAGGGCGCAAGCGCACCATTGAGGAGTTCGAGGTTTGCGATGCCAACCGCCATTAAGAAAGCCCTAACCCTGTTCGCATTCGGCCGTGCCGTTTATCCGGTTTGAAGCGGGTTCATGGCTAGGCTTGGCACGAAATTGGCTTCTGCCTCGGCGCGTGTGCCGTTCGGGGAACGCCATGCGTGGATCGAAGCCCCATCGAGAGACGTGTCATGAGTTTCTTCAAGAAAATATCGCGCCGCGGGGTCGTGCAGGCGCTTGTCGCACTGCCCGCCTTGTCCCTGTTTCGCAAGCTTCCCGATACCGCCCCCGATGAGATCGTCGAGGTCAATGGCTGGATCCTGAAGCGGAGCGACCTCGCATGATCTTCGGCAGCTACGAGGCGTTTCGCGCGGCTAATTTCAAACCCAGGGTCTGCATCCTGGGTTCAGGCCCGGCCGGCACCACAATTGCCAGGAAGCTCGGCGCCGCCGGCGTCCCGGTCGTGGTGCTGGAGGCCGGCTCACGCGAATTCAGCGATGAATCGCAGGATTTCTACCGCGGCACCACGGTCGGCGATCCCTATTTCGATCTCGACATCACCCGGCTGCGTTTCATGGGTGGCAGTTCCAACCATTGGGCCGGCTGGTGCCGCGTGCTCGACAAGCAGGACTTCGAGCCGAAGGCCTGGGCGCCTGATACAGGCTGGCCGATCAGCCGTGCCGACATCGAGCCCTTCCTGCCGGAGGTGCACGACATTCTTGAACTGCCTGACTTCCGGCCAGACGTGCCGATCTCCGATGACATTCGCTGGGTGCAATTGATCAAGAGCCCGGCGGTGCGGTTCGGCGAGAAGTTCGCCGACGAACTGGACAAGAGCAGCAACATTGCCGTCGTCCTCAACACCTATGCCACCGAGCTTGCTGGCGACGGCAAGCGAGTGACCGGCGCCAGGCTGTGGTCGAACGGACAGGACGCCGGCTCCTTCACTGCCGATTATTTCATTGTCTGTACCGGTGGGCTGGAGAATTCACGCCTGCTCCTGTGGTCGAACCAGCGTTCGAACGGCGGCGTGGTGCCGAACGCAACAGCACTCGGTCGCTATTGGATGGAGCATCCGACCTTCGAGGGCGGCAATGCCATTCTGGCTGACTACGGCGAATTCGACGTCGATGCCGTCAACGAGGCGTTTTTCTCGCCGACGCTTTCCGCGATGGAACGGCTCCAGATCATGAATTTCGGCATCAGGCTGATCGAGACGCCTTATGCCGGGGTCAAGCATGTCATCGCCGACCTCGCCTGCACGGCCCCGGACATGGCCGAATGGGTGGCCAACAAGCTCAGCCAGAACCTGCGCTGCGCGGCCCAGCTCTATGTCGCCTGGGAGCAGGCGCCGCTGGCCTCCAACCAGATCGAATTGTCAAAGACCGATGTCGATCATGCCGGCGTGCCGCGCATCGAATTGCATTGGAAGAAGTCGGCGCTGGAACGCCGCACCATCCTGGAAGGCCTGAGGCTGTTCGGCGCCACGCTTATCGACAAGAATCTCGGCCGCGTCCGCCTCATCGACTGGCTTGCCAATGGCGAGGACTATCCGACGAACGAGGAAACCGCTGGACACCATCACATGGGCGGCACGCGCATGGGCACGGACGTGACCAGGAGCGTCGTCGACAGCAACTGCAAGGTCCATGGCATGGACAATCTCTATGTCGGCGGCTCATCGGTGTTCTGCACGTCTGGTCAGGCCAACCCGACGACGACGATCACCGCCCTGGCCTGCCGGCTGGGCGAGCATCTCAGCAAGATCCTCGCTGTCTGATCGGATGCATGTCGCCCAAAACTGCCCGGCGGTTTGGGGCGAGGCCATGCACGGAACCGATGATCTCAGAAGGCCGGCCTTCCGAGTGAATTGAGGTCGGCGCGATAACGCGTTGTCGCCCGCGTCGTGCGCGAACCCTGCCGGATGAAGAACGCCGGCGCCGATGATGGCAACCGGCAATGCTTCGCCATTGCTATAGGCCGTAGATGGCGATGCGCACCAGGACAGCGGCGGCGGCCAATGCCACCAGCAAAATGCCGAGCCCAATAGGGGATCCCCAGCCATACCATTCCATGGCCAGTTTGGCGTATTTGAACTCTTCCTCCTGCGAGAGGGGTGCGCGCTGTTGAATCAAGCTCATTTTTCGCTCCTTGTTGGCGGCGGCTCTTGTCTTGTCCGAGGTGCGGCCGCATATTGCGGCGGCGGTCTAAATGTTAGACAGATTGATAGTTAGATGATAGAATTAAATTCGTCAAGCGAAAATCGCGACGAAATGGCCAGGGACATCGGCCTCGCCATCATGCAGTGGCAGGACGCGACGCAGGCCTATGACGAAGCAGTTGGGGCGAGGCTTGGGCTGAACATGGCCGAACGCCATTGCATCGGACTGCTTTACGGCGGCCCGCAATCGGCCGGTGCGATCGCCAGAGTGACTGGATTGACGCCGGCCGCGGTGACCGCACTGATCGACCGGCTGGAGGCGCGCGGCCTGTTGACGCGCACGCGCAGTCTCGAGGACAGGCGCAAGGTGGTGATAGAGGCAACCGAGGCCACGCGGGAATTGTCGGCACGCTACTATGGCGCTATCGCCAGGGAAGGTGAAAAGGTCATCGCCACGTTCAGCGACACCGAGCTTGCCACGATATCGCGCTTCGTCAACGCCGCACTCGACCTGCAACGTGACCAGTTGGCACGGCTGAAGGCCGAGGCTCCCGAAAAACCCTGAGGCAGCACCGCCTCGAACGCGGGCGTGACTTTGCCCGCCCTTGCGCATTCTTGCGGAAAAGCTGCACGCTAACTGCTGAAACGAGCCAAGCGCACGTCGATATCGCTGGCCAGCATGCGCGGACCCATTGGAGGTCCGCCATGAAAATCGTCCTGATCAATCCACCGCACACCGCCATAGGCAGCCGCGTTCCCGACGATCATCTGCCGCCGCTTGGCCTCCTGGCGCTTGGCGGGCCGCTGATCGATGCCGGTCATGAGGTCCGGCTGGTCGATGCCGAGTTCGGGCCGATGGGCTTGCCCGTTGTCGTCGAGAAGGCCTTGAGCGATCATCCCGATTTTGTCCTGATCGGCCATTCCGGCTCGACCTCGGCGCATCCGACTGCCTTGCTTCTGGCTGGGATGATCAAGGAACGCGAACCGGCCACCATCATCATCTATGGCGGCGTGTTCCCGACCTATCACTGGCGCGACATCCTGGCTGAGACGGACGTCTTCGATTTCATCGTGCGCGGCGAGGGCGAGGCGACAGTGGTCGCGCTGGTCGAAGCGCTGGAAATGCACCAGCCGCCGGCGAGCGTGGCCGGCATCGCCTTTCGCGACGATTTGCGCCGGCCCTTCGCCACCCAGCCGGCAAGCACGATCAGCGATCTCGACGCCTACCGCGTCGGCTGGGAATTGATCGACCACAGACGCTACAGCTACTGGGGCGGCAAGCGCGCCGTGGTCATGCAGTTTTCGCGCGGCTGCCCGCATCTGTGCAATTATTGCGGCCAGCGTGGTTTCTGGACCCGGTGGCGGCATCGCGATCCAAAAAAGTTCGCGCAGGAGATCGCCTGGCTGCATCACGAGCATGGCGTCGAACTGGTCAACCTCGCCGACGAGAACCCAACGGTGTCTAAGAAGGCCTGGCGCGCCTTTCTCGATGCGATGATCGCCGAGAGCGTGCCTGTGCTGATCGTCGGCTCGACCCGCGCCGACGACATCGTGCGCGATGCCGACATCCTGCATCTCTATCGCAAGGCGGGCGTCATCCGCTGGCTGCTCGGCATGGAAAACACCGACGAGCACACGCTTCAATTGATCCGCAAGGGCGGCAGCACCTCGTCGGACCGCGAAGCGATCCGGCTCTTGCGTCTCAATGGCATCCTGTCGATGGCGACCTGGGTGGCCGGTTTCGAGGATGAGGGCTTTCGCGATCTTTGGCGCGGCTTTCGCCAGCTCATTGCTTACGATCCCGACCAGATCCAGGCGCTCTATGTGACGCCGCATCGCTGGACGCCGTTCTTCCGGATCGCTCGGGATCGCAAGGTGATCCAGCAGGATGTCCGCCTGTGGGATTACAAGCACCAGGTGCTGAAGATGACCCGGCTGAAGCCGTGGATGCTGTTCTTCAGCGTCAAGCTGATCGAGCTCGCCGTGCAGTCGCGGCCGAGAGCCCTGGCGCGCATCCTGTTGCACAAGGACCCCGAGCAGCGCCATTCGATGCGCTGGTACACGCAAATGGGCCGCCGTGTCTGGTTCCGCGAAGTCTGGGGGTTCCTGGCCCGCGACCGCCGGGTGGAAGACGGACCGACGCTTGCCGAATTCTGGGGCGCGCCGCAGGACGCGGAAGAGGAATCGATGGTGGTTGCGCGGCGGGTCCCAAAACCCGCCGATGCCGCCGTCAGGATTTCACGCAGCGCCTGAGATGACCTTCCCGCTCAGGGCACGATCAGCGTACCGGCGCCGTGTTCGGTGAACAGTTCCAGCAGCACCGCGTGCGGCGTCTTGCCGTTGAGGATGACGACGCCCTCGACGCCGCGCTCGATCGCCTCGATGCAGGTCTCGACCTTCGGGATCATGCCGCCCGACACCGTGCCGTCCTTGATCAGGGCCCTGGCCTCAGTGACGGTCAGCTCATCGATCAGCTTCTTGTTCTTGTCGAGCACGCCAGGCACGTCGGTCAGGAACAGCAGGCGCGTTGCCTTGCAGGCGCCGGCGATGGCGCCGGCGAAAGTGTCGGCATTGATGTTGTAGGTGTGGCCATCGCGGCCGGGCGCCACCGGCGCCAGCACCGGGATCATTTCGGAGCGCGCCAGAAGATCGAGCAAGGTGCGGTCGACCTCGACCGGCTCGCCGACGAAACCAAGGTCGAGCACGCGCTCGATGTTGGAGTCCGGATCGATCATGGTCTTGCGGGCCTTTTCGGCGAACACCATGTTGCCGTCCTTGCCGCACAGGCCGATCGCCCACTCACCCTCGGCGTTGATCAGCGCCACGATCTCCTTGTTGATCGAGCCGGCCAGCACCATCTCGACGATCTCGACCGTCTTCTGGTCGGTGACGCGCAGGCCGCCTTCGAATTTCGATTCGATGCCCATCTTGGCCAGCATCGCGCCGATCTGCGGGCCTCCGCCATGCACGACGATCGGGTTGACGCCGGATTGCTTGAGCAGCGCGATGTCGCGTGCAAACGCCTTGCCGAGTTCGAGGTCGCCCATGGCGTGGCCGCCATATTTCACCACGACCGTCTTGTGCTCGTAGCGCTGCATGTAGGGCAGGGCTCGTGAAAGCAGGGCGGCCTGCATTTCGGCGGTGGCGGTGATCTCCGTCATCGGCATGGTTCCCGGCTTGGTTTCATGCATGTCATTACCCAAAACCGTTGGGCGACATGCACTTGGCTTATGCATGTCGTTGTCCCAAAACCGCTAAGCACTTTTGGGCGACATGCACTTGGAAAGGACGGCGGCGTCTTAGCGGGAAACGGGGCAGGCCGCAAATGGCATTGCTGTCATATTCCATGGCCTCACGACGACGTCATCATCAGGGCACCATCAGTGGCGCTCGACGGGCCTGCCAACCTGAGATCTTCTCCATCTGCGCGGCAAGCGACAAGAGCGTTTCCTCGTCGCCCGGCCGCCCGGCGGCCTGGATGCCGAGCGGCAGGCCGGCATCGGTGACGTGGACGGGCAGTGCGATCGACGGCTGGCCGGAGACATTCTGGATCGACGGCCAGTGCGTGAACCACAGGCTCTTGTCCATCAATTGCCCGAACAAAGGCTTGATCTTCAGCAAGGGCGTGAGGTGCAGTTTATCGAGCACGTTTTCGATGAATTCGTCGGCGCCCTTCGGGTCCATGGCGCCGCAGGCGAGCGGCGGGTGGGCGATGATCGGCATCAGCACCGCATCATATTGCGTGGTCTCGGAGATCAGCCGACGAGCAGCGGAATGCAGCCGCTGGACGCCGGCATAGACCTCCCCGGCCGACAGCATTTCGCCCAGGCGGCCGAGCACGCGCGTGGCGCGCTCGACGTCGCCGGAGACCGATCGGCCGACGCGTTCGGCTTCGCCTCGCATGGCGCCTGCGACCGCGGCGGCGACCGTCCTGGCGAAATCGGCGATGAAATCACGACCGATATAGGGCAGGTCAATCTCTTCCACGCTGTGGCCGCCCTCACGCACCAGCGCCACGGCGGTGTCCAGCGCCTTCAGCGTCTCGCTGGAGATCGGCAGGCCAAGCGGTGACCCTCTGTAGACGGCGAGATTGAGCCTGCCGGGGTCGCGCGCCGCCGCTGCGGTGAAAGAGCCCTTCGGGGGTCGGGCGGCGTAGGGCGACAGCGGATCGGGCCCGTGGGTCAGGTCGAGCAGCAATGCGCAATCGCGCACCGAGCGGGTGACGGCGTGGTCGACGACCATGCCGTACCAGCTTTCGCTGACCAGTGGCGTCAGCGGCACGCGGCCGCGCGAAGTCTTCAGCCCGACCAGCCCGGTGCAGGCGGATGGAACGCGGATCGAGCCGCCGCCATCCGAGGCATGCGCCACAGGCACCACCCCGGCGGCGACAAGGGCTGCTGCCCCGCCGGACGAGCCGCCTGTCGTGTGGCCGGTGTTCCACGGGTTGCGGGTCACGCCGAACGCGGCGGATTCCGTCATCAGCCGCAGCCCGTGTTCGGGCGTGGTGCTGGTGGCGATCGGGACAAGGCCGGCGGCGAGGTAGCGTTCGGTCATCACCGAGTTGAAATCGGCCGTGAAAGCCGGAATGCGGCTGCCGCCATGCACCGGCACGCCCTTCATGACGATGCCGAGGTCCTTGATGGCAAAAGGAATGCCGGCGAGCGGCAGCTTGCGGTCGACGGTTTTCGCGCGGGCCCGGGCCGCGTCGTACAGCGGCTCCGCGATTGCATTGATTTCAGGCCGGGTGGCCTCGGCGCGTGTGATCGCTGCCTCGGTCAGCTCCGCCGGTGAAATCTCGCCCTTGTGGATCAACTCGGCGAGGCCGGTTGCATCTTGTTCCCAAAGGACACGTTCAACCGACATGCTCGTTCTCCCGCTATTCGGCACGCTAGCGGGTGGCGATTTCCTTGGCAATCGAAGCAGATAACCCATGTGGGCCGAAGCCGGGAACTTTAGGTGCACAAGGCTGTTTCCGTCGTTGCAAATACATCGCAATTGCCTAATTTGGTTCACATGACGCCGCAGGACATCACCAAGCTGATCGTCCGGACTTCAATGAAGGATCGGGCTGCGTTCGACCTGCTCTACCGGCAGACCAGCGCGAAACTTTTCGGCGTCTGCCTTCGTGTATTGAATGACCGGGGAGATGCGGAAGAAGCGCTTCAAGAGGTCTTCGTCAAGATTTGGACGAAGGCCGACCGTTTCGCTGTTTCCGATCTGAGCCCGATTTCCTGGCTGGTGGCGATCGCACGCAATCACGCGATCGATCGCATCAGGGCGCGGCGCAAGCCTGCCGCCGATATCGATGCCGCGCTCGATGTGGCCGATCCGGCGCCTGGACCGGAAGCAATGGTGGTCGCAGGCGGCGAATCCGAGCGTATCTATCACTGCCTGGATGAACTGGAAAAGGACCGGGCGGCGGCTGTCCGGGGAGCCTATCTCAAGGGCGAGAGCTATGCCGAACTGGCGGAGCGCTACAACGTGCCGCTGAACACGATGCGTACCTGGCTGCGCCGCAGCCTGCTTAAATTGAGAGAATGTCTGGAAAGATGACGCTGGAACAGGACAACGGACCGGAACATGGAGGCGACGACCTGCTTGCCGCCGAATATGTTCTTGGCGTCCTGCCGGCGAACGAACGCCAGACTGCTTCCCGCCGCATCGACACCGAAGCTGTTTTCGCGCGGATGGTGGATGGCTGGGAGGTACACCTCTCGCCGATGGGCGCTGCCTATCCGGAAATCGAGCCGCCGGCTTCGGTCAAGGTTGCTGTCGACCGCCGGCTGTTTGCGTCGCCAACAACCGCGCCGGTACAAACGCGCGCCAGCCTTTGGTCCAGCCTCGCCTTCTGGCGCGGCCTCGCCACCGCGGCGATCGCGGCATTGGCGATTTACATTGCCTTGCCCTACATCAATCCGCCGGTCGAACAGCCTCGTCTTGTCGCATCGCTGGCAGCCGAAGGCAGCGATGTCAAATATCTCGCCGTCTACGACGCCGCCCATCACGAGGTCAGTCTGTCTCACGTCTCTGGTGAGCGCGCTTCGGGCAAGGATTTCGAACTCTGGATGATCGAGGGCAAGAACGCGCCGGTCTCGATGGGTGTTATCCCCGCTGGTGCGACCACGCGTCTGACCATCTCGCCGGCCGTCCAGCAGAAGCTCGCGCAAGGCGCGGTGCTGGCGGTCAGCCTCGAGCCCGCCGGCGGTTCGCCGACCGGCCAGCCGACCGGACCCGTGGTTGCCGCGGGCGATCTGAAGAGCATCTGATCGGTCTCTTCGCGCCGGGAAAATCACAAAAGAAGACTCAAAGTCTATCTGCGGCTGTGCATGTCTATGCGTGCATGTGAGCCGGCAAATCGTTAAACGCCGAAAATCTCGTTTGTGGCGCAAATAAAATAAAAAATCCTGATATTCTGAAACTCACGCATTTGTTTTCCGTATCTCCTCGCGTCCCCAGGAATGGGAAGAGAAACCCCGAGGAGTTTGACATCATGCGTAATTTCGCCACCCTTTTGCTTGCCGGCACGATCGCCGTTTCCGCTCTCGCGACCGCGGCCTATGCCGAGAACCCGATGGTCGGCGGCGCCGCCATGTACGCCAAGAAGAACATCGTCGAGAACGCCGTCAACTCGAAGGACCACACCACGCTCGTCGCCGCCGTCAAGGCTGCCGGCCTGGTCGACACGCTTCAGGGCGCTGGTCCCTTCACCGTCTTTGCGCCAACCAATGAAGCCTTTGCAGCGCTTCCGGCCGGCACGGTCGACACGCTGCTGAAGCCGGAGAACAAGGACAAGCTGGTCAAGATCCTCACCTGCCATGTCGTCGCCGCCAAGGCGATGTCGGCCGACGTGATGAAGATGGTCAAGGATGATGGCGGCGCCCACAAGGTCAAGACCGTCGGCGGCTGCGAACTGACGCTGAAGGACACCGGCGGCAAGGTCACCGTGACCGACGAGAACGGCAACGTCGCCAATGTGACGATCGCCGATGTCGAACAGTCGAATGGCGTCATCCACGTCATCGACAAGGTTCTCCTGCCGAAGATGTAACAAACGGCTGGTTGCCGACGAAGATGTCGGTAACGGCTCCCTGTTGATTGCGCGGCTCTTGCTCCCGTGGCCACGCAATCGCTCCGCACTCCGCGCCGTCCATGCAAAACATGGGACCGGCGCGGAGTGTCGCTTTCAGGGCCTGTCACCGGCTTTTGATTTCCGTGTGACGGCAGAATTTGGCAAAGGACAACAGAAGGAATTGTGTCATGAACCGTCGCGACTTTCTTTTGAGCGGTGCCGCGACCGCCGCATTGCTGGTCAGCACCGCGGCACTTCTGCGCATGGGTGGACCGCAGGATGCCCGCGCCGCGGAAACCTTCGAGGTCACCAAGACCGACGCCGAATGGAAAGCCATCCTCTCTCCCGCCGCCTTTGACGTGCTGCGCAAGGAAGGCACCGAATATCCCGGCACCAGCCCGCTGCTCAACGAGCACCGCAAGGGCGTTTTCGCTTGCGCCGGCTGTGACCTGCCCGTCTATCCGTCCGAGACCAAGTTCGATTCCGGCACCGGCTGGCCGAGCTTCTGGCAGGAGATTCCCAATGCCATCGGCAAGACGGAAGACCGGTCGCTTGGCATGACCCGCACCGAGGTGCACTGCCGCCGTTGCGGCGGCCATCTCGGTCACGTCTTCGATGACGGCCCGGCACCGACCGGCCTGCGCCACTGCATCAACGGCGTGGCATTGACCTTCAAGCCCGCCACGGCCTGACAAAAATCCACCTGGAATAATAAAAACTCCGGGCTTTGCGGCCCGGAGTTTTTTGCGTGGTCAGGGCTTGCCGGCCTGGACTGGAGGAGCAGGCCGAAAGCCGCTGCGCACGTTTGGTGTTCTTATTTTGACGCAATTCCGGACGGAAAACCGCCGCGCACTTTTCCTGGAATTGCTTTAGTGCCCGCCGCCACCTCCGCCGACTGCCGCCGGCTTCTTGATCAGCATGGCGAACAGGCCAAGCGTCGCGAACAGCACAGTCAGCATGTAGAACACGTCCATGAAGGACAGCAGCGCCGCCTGTTGCTGGACGATGCCCGACAGCTTGGAGATCGCAGCACTTGTAGCGTCCAGGCCGTTGGTCTGCTGGAAGGTAAGCGTCATGTTCTGCAGCTTGGTCTGCGCGGCGGCACTTCCCCATTGCACATGCTCGGAGAGCCTTGCGTAGTGGAAGGCGTTTCGGTTGATCAGCACCGTGTTGATGAGGGCGAGGCCGACGGCACCGCCAAGGTTGCGGGTGAGGTTGAACAGGCCCGATGCATTCTTCAGTCGCTCTGGCGGCAATGTGCCGAGCGCGATGTTGTTGATCGGCACCATGCACAGCATCATCGAACAGCCGCGCAGGATCTGCGGTATCAGCAGTTCATAGAAGTCCCAGTCGGCGGTGAGATGCGTCATCCACCACGTGCCCGTGGCAAAGCCGAAGAAACCGACCATCATCATCACGCGCAGGTCCATCTTGCTCGACAAGAACCCGGAGATCGGCGCGGTGAAGAACATGGCCAGGCCGCTGACGAACAGCGCTTGGCCGATCATCATCGAATCGTAGCCGCGGATGCGCCCGAGGAACACCGGGTAGAGATAGGTCAGGCCGTAAAGGCCAATACCGATGACGAAGGAGAATACGGACCCGAAGGCGAAGTTGATATTGGTGAAGGCCTTCAGATCGACGATCGGTTCCTCGGCGGTGAAGGCGCGCCAGAAGAACAGCACCGCGCCGACGGTCATGACAATGGCGCAGATGAACACGGCCTGGTCTTGCAGCCAGTCATTGTTCGGTCCTTCCTCGAGCACGTACTCCATGCACCCCAGGAAGGCCGCCATGCCGGCGAGGCCCCACCAGTCGAACTTGCTGAACAGCTTGAGATTGGGCTTGTCGAAATCGATCAGCGACCAAGCGGCCGTCGTCACCAGGATGCCGGGCACGACATTGACCAGGAACAGCCAGTGCCATGAAAAGGCATGGCTGATATAGCCGCCGACGGTCGGGCCGATGGTCGGCGCCAGCGTCGCCACGAGGCCGATCATCGGCGAGACGATGGCGCGCCGCGACGGTGGAAAGATGGTGAAGGCTGCCGCGAAGACGCTGGGGATCATGCCGCCGCCGATAAAACCCTGGACGGCGCGATAAACGATCATCTGGTCGATGTTGGTCGCCGTCGCCGCCAGCGCGCTGGCCGCGGTGAAGCCCGCCGCGGCGACCGTGAACAGCACGCGGGTCGACAGCATCCGGCTAAGGAAGCCCGACAGCGGGATCATGACCACTTCGGCGATCAGGTAGGCTGTCTGCACCCACGGGATCTCGTCGGAGCTGGCACTCAGGCCAGCCTGGATCTCGGCCAGCGAGGCCGACACGATCTGGATGTCCAGGATCGCCATGAACATGCCGAACACCATCGCCAGGAAGGCGATGACGCGCCGCGTCGAGATGGTGTCCGGCACGGCCGGCATCGCCGGCGGGGGCGCCGATCCTGCTGTAAGGGTTGCCGTTGCCATTGCCTTGCTCCCGGAAGATCGCTCAGTTCGAGGCGGCAGGCGCGGTGCGGCTGTCGACGGCGACGATGACGCTCAGGCCAGCGCGCAGCTTGCCCGACTTCAGCACGTCGGCTGGCACGTCGATGCGGACCGGCACGCGCTGCACCACCTTGGTGAAATTGCCGGTGGCGTTTTCCGGCGGCAGCAGCGAGAACACCGCGCCCGAGGCTGGAGCCAGGGACGACACGGTTCCCTCGAACGACGGGCCGTCGATGGCATCGACCGAGACCCGGACCTTCTCGCCGGGTACGATCCTGGCAAGCTGGGTCTCCTTGAAGTTGCCGACGATGTAGAGCTTGTCCATCGGCACGATGACGGCGAGCTTCTGGCCGGGGCTGACGAGGTCGCCCTGTTCGACGGAGCGGTTGCCGACGACGCCGTCATACGGCGCCTTGAGAACGGTGAAGGAAAGGTCGCGCGCGGCCTTGTCCTTGCTGAGTTGCAGCGAAGCCAGCGTGCTTGCCGATTCCGCGCGCTGCGCCTGCAGCACGCCGATATTGGCTTGCGCCGTGGCGATCTGCGCGTCGGCCCCGACGAGGGCGGCATTGGCCTGGTCCAGCGCTGTCTGGGCGTCGTCCAGTTGTGCCTGCGTGCCGACATGCGTCTTGAGCAACTGCGCGGCGCGTTGCTGGGCACGGGCGGCATTGTCGGCCGCGGCCTGGTCGGCGACTTTCTGAGCCTGTGCCTGCTTGAGCGATGCGCGTGCGGCCTCGGTCTGTGCATCGATGCGGTCGAGTGTCTTGCTCAAGGTGGCGATCTGGGCCTCGGCCTGGGCAACCGCGATCTTGTAGTCGCCGTCATCGACCACCAGCAGCGGATCGCCGGCCTTGACCTGCTGGTTGTCGATCACCTTGACCTGATCGACATAGCCGGAAATCTTTGGCGAGATAAACGCCATGTCGGCCTGGACATAGGCATCATCCGTTGAAATCATGAAGCGTCCGTCGACCCAGTAGTCATAGCCGTACCAGGCGCCGCCACCAAGCAGCCCAAGCGCGATGATGGGCAGCAAGAACGAGCGCACCGAACGCTTCTTCTTGGCCGGCGCTTCGGCCGGAGGCGCGGTCACGGGCTCGATCGGGGCACTCGGCGCTTCGATCGCGGGGGCGACTTTGGCGTTTGGGAACGGACGGACCTCGGCGGTGGCTGGCGTGTTCGAAGACATTGGGATCTCTCTATAACGGACTGAACCGTTCGGTTCGAATTGGACATTGACTTAGCGCGTAAAGAGGCCCATATCAAGGGGCAATCGAACCGGTTGGTTCGAATTATTTTCGAGGTGACGTTATGGGCGAGATATTACCCAAAATCGGCGATGATCCGTGCGACCTGCTGGAAATCCTTCCTCGCGGTCGTCCGGCGGCGGGACAGGATCCCATCAAGCGCGGGCAGATCATCGACGGCGCGCGCCGTGTCTTCATCGACAAGGGCTTCGAAGCGGCGTCGATGAACGACATCACCCGCGAAGCCGGCGTTTCCAAGGGCACGATCTACGTCTACTTCGCCAACAAGGAAGAACTGTTCGAGGCGCTGATCGAGGAAGAGCGCAGCACGATCTTCAAGAACATGTATGATGTTCTCGATCAGATCGGCGATCTTCGGGCGACGCTGGTGAAGTTCGGCAAGGTGCTTTCGGCCAAGATCACCTCGGCCAAGGTCATCCAGGCGCAACGCACCGTCGTCGGCGCGGCGGACCGAATTCCGGAACTTGGCACGCGCTTCTACGAGCGCGGTCCCAAGCGCGGACACGACAAGATCGTGATCTTTCTCAACGCCGCCATCGAGCGCGGTCTGCTGAACATAGCCGATGTTGACCTGGCCGCGTATCAGTTCACCGAACTCTGTCTGGCCGGTCTTTTCCGCCAGTGCATCTTTAACTATCGCACCAAGGCGCCGAGCTCAGCCGAGATCGAGCATATCGTCAGTTCGGGTGTCGATATGTTCCTGAAGTTCTATGGCACCGAGCAGCTTGCAACGGAAGAAAGCGACCAGGTGATCGCAAAAGAGGCAAAGCTCTAGCCGCCATTGGCGGCAAGCACGATCGCAGCCTGCAACTCTTCGAGACCTTCGGCTTTTTCCGAGGACGTCGCCAGAACGAACGGGAACGCCGCGGGCCGTCGCTTGATCTTCAGAAGCGTTTCCTCGATCAGTCTCGGCACGCCCGCGGCCTTGATCTTGTCGGTCTTGGTCAGCACGATCTGGTAGGACACGGCCGCCTTGTCGAGCAACGACAGCACCTCGTCATCCTTGGCCTTGATGCCATGGCGGGCATCGATCAGCACGTAAACGCGCTTCAGCGTGACGCGGCCCTTGAGATAGTCGAAGACCAGCTTCGTCCACTCGTCGACCTTTTCCTTGGGCGCGGTCGCATAGCCGTAGCCGGGCATGTCGACGAGCGCCAGGGGTGGCAGATCCGCGCCTTCGCCCGAAAACCCATCCGGCACGAAATAATTGAGCTCCTGCGTCCGCCCCGGCGTGTTGGAGGTGCGCGCCAGTCCCTTCTGATTGACCAGCGCGTTGATCAGCGACGACTTGCCGACGTTCGAGCGGCCGGCGAAGGCGATTTCGGGCGGCCCTTCCGGCGGCAGGAATTTCATCGCCGGCACGCCGCGGATGAAGACCCACGCCTTGGTGAACAGTTCGGTGCTGATCGTGGTCCCGTTCAAAGTGTTCAAACCGTTGCCTCCAGAAGAGAGATGTTGGCGCCACGAATGGCATCGAGGTTACGGCTGATTTTGTCCACCGGCCAGTCCCGCCAGGCTGATGCGGCGAAATTCGCATGCATTCAAAATAGCGTGATCCGCCCTATAGCACCAATCGGCTGATGAGCTAGCCTTACGCGGCTTCCGCTCAATTGGCATCCCTGCAGATCACGATCGGATCGGACAGCGCGCTGTCGAAACCACTGCCCTGGTAGATTGTGACGTTCGCGGCCCCTGGCGGCAACATGAAGGTGCCTTCAACGACTTTCTGGTCACCAGCCGTTGTGTGCAAGGCCCAGCTAAAGGTGCAGAACTGGTTTGGCGCCTTGGGATTGACGTGGCTGCAGTTCAATTGCGCCCCACCCAGCATGGCGGCGCCACCGCAACTGGCAGCACCCTGCGCGACCGCTAGGCTCGGGTATCCTGCCAGGGTCACCAGGGTCGCGATCTTGAGCCAATTCATCATCATGTCCTCGCCGGAAATCCGACATTACCGCAACTTTTGCTGCACGCAGCACGTGCGACATTTTTTACCAAACGGGTTAATCCGTCTTGTGCGCGGCGTCCAGCAGGATTATAAGCATAGGTGATAATAAGCATGCCTACTAAAAGTCGCGTCAACAACCCCGACACTCCCCATGGCATCTTCACCCAACATCAGCTTCGTGCTGCACGATGTGGCGCGCCTGCTCAGAAAGCGGTTTGAGCAGCGTTCCCGGACCTTCGGACTGACCCGGACCCAATGGCAGGTCCTGGCCTATCTGTCCCGCAACGAAGGCATCCACCAGACCAAGCTGGCCGACCTCGTCGAGACGATGCCGATCACGCTCGCCCGGCTGCTCGACAAGATGGAAGCCAAGGGGCTCATTGAACGGCGGCCCAATCCCGCCGACCGCAGGGCATGGCTGCTCTACCTCACCCCCAAGGCGCATCCGCTGCTCGATATCATGCGCGACAACGGCCAGAAAACGCGAAACGAAGCCTTTGTCGGCCTTTCGGATGATGAGCAGCAGCACCTGCTGCAAACCCTTTGCCTGATGAAATCCAATCTGTTCGAGGCTTGCGTCCAGCCAGTCGTCGGCCGGGAGAAAGTACATGACTGATTCAACCTCACCCAAGAAATATGAAGAGGAACCGGTCGAGGGGGCCTCATCCGCGCCCCGCGCCGGCGATCAGGTGATCCGGCTCGACAGCGAGCGCGAACAGAGGAAGGCCAGTCCCGTCATCGTTGACGACGAGCCGGAAACACCCGTTGCACTGGCGCCGGCGGCACTGGAGGCTCCGGCCACGCAGCCCCAGCAAGCACCGGTTGCCGTTGCACCGCCGCCGGCACCGGCGCCGGTCAAGCCCAGGCGCAGCCTGAGGCGACCGATCCTTTTTGCCCTGCTTCCGGTCGCGCTGGTCATCGGCGGCTATTATTATGTTACCGGCGGCCAGGTGATGACGACCGACAATGCCTATATCCAGGCCCAGTCGCTCGGCGTTTCCACCGATGTCTCCGGCACGGTCTCCGAAATCAATGTGCACGACAATCAGGCGGTCAAGAAGGGCGACGTGCTTTTCCGGTTGAGGCCGCCCTCTTTCGAAACCGCTCTCGCCGCTGCTCAGGCCCAGCTCGGAACTGTGCGCAACCAGGTGCTGACCTTGCAGGCGAGCTACCAGCAGTCGCAGGCACAGATCGAGCAGGCTGAGGCCGATATTCCCTATTACGAGGCCGCCTTCGCCCGCCAGCAGGATCTTCTCAAGACATCCACGGCCTCCAAAGCGACCTTCGACAGCGCCCAGCACGACCTCGTGGCGGCCCGCCAGAAAGTGTCTGTCGCCAAGGCACAGGCACAGGCGATGCTTGCCCAGCTCGGTGGCGACGCCAACCAGCCCATCGAGAAGAACCCCTTCTATCTCCAGACCCAGTCGGCCGTTGACGACGCCCAGCGCAATCTCAATGATTCCATCGTCAAGGCGCCGTTCGACGGCATCGTCACCAATGTCGACGCGCTTCAGGTCGGTCGGTACCTGCCGGCTTCGCAGCCCGCATTCAGCCTGGTGTCGTCAACCGACCTGTGGATCGCGGCGGAGCCGAAGGAAACCGAGCTGACCTATGTCCGTCCCGGGCAGACGGCGACCATCAGCGTCGACACTTATCCTGGCACGGTCTGGCATGGCACGGTCGCCAGCATCAGCCCGGCTTCGTCGTCGAGCTTCTCGTTGCTTCCCGCGCAGAACACCACCGGCAACTGGGTCAAGGTCGTGCAGCGCATTCCCATGCGCGTCACCGTCGATGATCTCCAGGACAAGCCGCCGCTCAGGGGCGGAATGAGCGTCGTCGTCGGCATCGATACCGGCCATGCGCGCGGCCTGCCGGACTTCGTGACGGATCTCATGAAAAGGTTCGGGTTGGCATCATGACCAGCACGTCCGCGACAGGTGGCACATCGGTGATCGCCAATCGCGGCGCCATCACCGCCTGCGTGATCCTGGCCGTCATCATGCAGGCGCTGGACACGACCATCGCCAACGTCGCGCTGCCCTACATCCAGGGCAGCGTGTCGGCGAGCGCCGACCAGATCAATTGGGTGCTGACCTCCTACATCGTCGCGGCGGCCGTCATGACGCCGCCTTCCGGCTACCTTGCCAATCGCTTCGGCCGCAAGCGCATCCTGCTGACGTCCATCACCGGTTTCGTCGTCGCCTCGGTGCTTTGCGGCTTCGCGCAGTCGCTGCCGCAGATCGTCGGCTTCCGTCTGCTGCAGGGTCTGTTCGGCGCCGCTCTCGTCCCGCTGTCGCAGAGCATCCTGCTGGATATCTACAGCGTGGAAGAACGCGGCTCGGCCATGGCGCTGTTCGGTGTCTCCGTCATGGTCGGACCGGTGCTCGGGCCGGTCATCGGCGGCTGGCTGACCGAAAATGTCAGCTGGCGCTGGGTCTTCTACATCAATGTGCCGATCGGCGCCCTGGCTTTCGCGGGCGTGTGGATGTTCGTCCAGGAAACGAAGGTGGACATCAGGGCAAGGCTCGACTGGCTGGGGTTCAGTATGCTCAGCATCGCCATCGCGGCCCTGCAGATGTTTCTCGATCGCGGCGAGCAGCTCAACTGGTTCTCATCGTCCGAGATCATCATCGAGGCGCTGGTTTGCGCATCGGCCTTCTATATCTTCCTCGTCCACACCTTCACCGCCCGCAACACCTTCGTGAATCCAAGACTGTTCCTCGACAGGAACTTTGCTGTCGGCATGGTCTTCATTTTCATCATCGGCATCACCTATCTGGCCTCGCTGGCCTTGATGACGCCCTATCTGCAGACGCTGATGGGCTATCCTGTGGTGACCGCTGGCATCGTCATGGGTCCGCGTGGACTTGGCACCATGGCGTGCATGTTCCTGGTCGGCAAGCTGATCGGCAAGGTCGACACGCGCTGGCTGCTGCTGACCGGCCTGCTGGTTACCGCCTGGGCCATGTACGACATGACCGGCTGGACACCCGACGTCTCGCAATGGACGATCATCAGCACCGGCTTCATTCAGGGTGCGGGGCTCGGCTTCCTGTTCGTTCCGCTGACGACCATCACCTTCGCCACGCTGGCTCCGGAGCGGCGCTCTGAAGGAACCGGCCTCTACAATCTGTCGCGAAACATAGGCTCCAGCGTGGGCATATCGGTCGTCACCGCGCTTCTGACGCAGAACGTGCAGATCAACCATGCCAACATCGCCACCTATGTGACGCCCTACAACCACGCGTTCGGCAACCCGGCGATCTTCCAGGCCATGAACCCCTATACCGCGGCGGGTCGTGCCGCGCTCGACGGCGTGGTCACGCTGCAGGCGACGATCATCAGCTATATGAACGATTTCAAGCTGATGATGATCCTGTCGCTGGCCGCCATCCCGCTGGTTCTGCTGCTGCGCAAGCCGACGACGCCGGCCAAGGTCGACCACAGCGCCATCGCGGAATAAGGCTGCCGCATCATCGACGGCACACAAAAAACCGGGGCTCCGCAGGATATGCGGAGCCCCGACCGTTGCCGAGACGGCTCCCCCAAACCTTGCCTCTCGCGAAGCTGGGAAGGCGGCCCAGGAGGCCGAGGGGCGCCTTCCCCCACTGGAGCCGTTACTTCGGCAACAGCACCTTGTTGACGACGTGGATGACGCCGTTCGACTGGTTGACGTCGGCGATCGTCACGCGGGCTTCACCGCCGGAATCATCCACGATGTAGAGCTTGCCGCTCTTGACCTCGGCCGTCAGCGTATCGCCGCTGACGGTCTTCATCTCATATTTGCCGCCCATTGCCTTGGCCTTCTTCATCATTTCGGCGCCCGAAATCTTGCCGGCAACGACATGCGCGGTCAGGATCTTGGTGAGTTTGCCTTTGTTCTCAGGCTTCAACAGTGTGTCGACCGTGCCCTTGGGCAATGCGGCAAACGCCTCGTTGGTCGGCGCAAAGACGGTGAACGGGCCGGCGCCCTGCAGCGTGTCGACAAGCCCGGCGGCCTTGACCGCGGCGACCAGCGTCGTGTGATCCTTGGAGTTGACGGCGTTCTGGATGATGTTCTTGTTGGCGTACATCGCCGCGCCGCCGACCATCGGATCCTTGGCATAGGCGGGGGCGAGCATCGTGGCGCTGGCGATGAATGCCGAAAACGCAATGGTTCTGAACGACTGGAAACGCATGACTTCCTCCGTGCAATGGCTCGCCGAAATTGACGGCCCTGGAATTTTGCTACGGAAGCAGTCACGGCATGCGGCGAGGCAAAGTTTCACGGCTCGCCAGAAACATCGGCCGCCGTGCCAACAAAAAAGCCCCGGGCGGACCGGGGCTTTTGGATTATCGGGAGCGCGGTCTATTCCGCCGGTGATGGTTTCTTTCGAAACAGCGCGACCAGATTGTCCCACAATTCGATCTTGGCACCCTGGCGCTTCATGATCACGCCCTGCTGCAGGATCGACAGCGTGTTGTTCCAGGCCCAGTAGATGACGAGGCCCGCCGGGAAACCGGCCATCATGAAGGTGAAGATGACGGGCATCCAGGTGAAGATCGCGGCCTGCGTCGGATCTGGCGGCGTCGGGTTCATGCGCATCTGCAGGAACATGGTGACGCCCATGATCAGCGGCCAGACGCCGATCATCAGCATGTGCGGCAGGGTGATCGGAACGAGGCCGAACAGATTGAAGATCGAGGTCGGATCCGGCGCCGCCAGATCCTGGATCCAGCCGAAGAACGGCGCGTGCCGCATCTCGATGGTGATGTAGAGCACCTTGTAGAGCGAGAAGAAGACCGGAATCTGCAGCGCCACCGGCCAGCAGCCGGCGAGCGGGTTGATCTTCTCGGTCTTGTACAGCTCCATCATCGCCTGCTGCTGCTTCATCTTGTCGTCCGCGTATTTCTCGCGGATTTCCAGCATCTTGGGCTGCACCTTCTTCATGTTCGCCATCGACGCGTAGGACTTGTTGGCGAGCGGGAAGAAGATGGCCTTGACGATGACGGTCGTCGCCAGGATGGCGAGGCCGAAATTGCCCAGGAATTTGTAGAGCGTATCGATCAGCCAGAACATCGGCTTGGTGATGAAGTGGAACCAGCCCCAGTCGATCAAGAGGTCGAACCGCTTGATGTGGCGGTCTTCGGCATAGGCGTTGATCTTGGCGACTTCCTTGGCGCCGGCGAAGACCGCGGTCTCGACGGTCGCGGACTGGCCGGCATCGATATTGATCGGGTCGGTGAGGAAGTCCGACTGGTAGCGATGGCGGCCGTCCTCGAAAAAGGCGAAGCGCGGCTGGAACGGCTGCTTCTCGCTCGGAACTAGCGTCACCGCCCAGTATTTGTCGGTGATGCCCAGCCAGCCATCGGTCGACTTGCCCGGCGTTACCTGCTTGTCCTTCTCGATGGAGGCATATTTGTGCTCCTGGAGGCCCTCGGTGCCGGTGAAGCCGATCAGGCCCTCATGCAGCACGTAGGTGCTGGCCACGGCCGGCTTGTCGTAGCGGGTGACGCGGCCATAGTTGAACAGCGAAACGGCGCTGCTCCCGGAATTCTGCACCGTATCCGAGACCGTGAACATGTAGTTGTCGTCGACGGAGATGGTGCGCTTGAAAGTCAGGCCCCTGTCGTTGGTGTAGGTGAGCGTCACCGGCGTCGACGGGGTCAGCGTCGGATTGCCGTCCACGCTCCACACCGTCTCCGCGCCTGGCACCGCACCGGTCTTTTCGTTGCCGACAAAGCCTATCTCGGCGAAATAGCCGGTGGGCAGTGCCTGCGGGTTCAGCAGCGATATCTCGGGCGAATTCTTGTCTACGGTTTCGGTGTAGTGCTTGAGCTTGAGGTCATCGAGACGCGCACCGACCAGGTTGATCGAGCCTTCCAGGCTCGGTGTGTCGATCTTGACGCGCTTTGAAGCCGTCAGCGCCTGGTCGCGGCTGGCCGCGGTCACGGCTTCGCCGCCGGACGTGTTCGGAATGGTGCCTTGCGGCGTCGGCGTCGGCGTCCCGGAGGCGCCTGGATTGGCGCCAGTCGTCTTCTTCTGCTCCTCCACGCGCTGCTGCTCGACCTTGGCGGCCTCGCGCTGCGCCTCCACGCGCGGGTTCATGTAGAACACCTGCCATAGAGTGAGGATCAGCACCGACAGCGCGATGGTGATGAAGAAGTTACGGTTGTTTTCCATCGAGAGCCCTTGGCCTATCGTGTTCCGCGAATTCGGCGGGAGAGTTCGGCCTTCAACTGGCCGAAGGGGGCGGAGAGCACATCTTCGCGTCCGACGATGACATAATCATTGCCGGGCACCATGTCATCTGCGGCATGGATGCGTACGGCTTCCCTGAGCCGCCGCCTGACGCGGTTGCGCACGACTGCGTTGCCCACCTTCTTGGTGACGGTGTAACCGACGCGCGGCGCCTCGCGGTCGCCGCGGTCGAGGACCTCGACGAGGAAAAGCCGCCCGCGTCGCTTTTCACCACGACGGACGGCCAGGAATTCCGCGCGTTTCAGAAGCCGCTTGGGATTTGGCCCCACTGGCTTGCCGGTTGCGGACAACGATTTCGTCTTCCGCTTTAGGCGCTGAGCCGCTTGCGACCGCGATTGCGGCGAGCTGCGACGACGCCACGACCACCCTTGGTGGCCATGCGGGCACGGAAGCCGTGCCGGCGTTTGCGGACGAGTTTGGACGGTTGGTAGGTACGCTTCATTTGTTTTAATACCGCGGGGTGCGGCCCTTCTTGTGTCTGTCACTTTGTAACAGGAGCTTTGCCGGGCCGGTTTTGGCGCGATCGAAACCGCGCCGGGACGAATGGCCCGAGCGTGTGCGGGCTTATAGAAAGAAGGCTTTTGGAAGTCAATCCAGCGTTGACAGGGTCGATCGCCCGACGTCGTCACGTCGATGGCACCAGATGCTTGCCTGTGCGTTTGTGTCTCGATGAAGGATGAAATTGGCAAAAAAGCCGTAATCGCCTAGTCTTGGCTGATCAAGTGATCGTGAAGACAGAATCGCATGAGTGAAACCGTCCCCGCGGAAGAAGGCACCGGACCGGCGAAAACCGCCGCCCGGCGGGTGCCCTTGTCGCGCGGACTGTCGACAAAGCTGCTGCTGCTCACCATCGTTTTCGTGCTGCTGGCGGAAGTTCTGATCTTCCTGCCCTGGATCGCCAGCTACCGGCTGAGCTGGCTGAAGGAGAGGCTCAGCACCGCCGCCGCCGTGTCCATCGTCCTGGTTGAGGGTGAATCCCCGTCCCTGTCACGAGCGGCCCAGAACGACGTGCTGATGTCGATCGGCGCCAAGGCCATCGCGGTGCGCGACGGCGGCGTCTCGCGGCTGCTGGTGGTGGCCGAGATGCCGCCGCAGGTCGACGAGCACATCGATCTCGCCAGCATAGGCATGATCAAGGGAATGACCGGGGCGCTGGATACGCTGTTCTTCGGCGGCGACCGCATGCTGCGCGTCTTCGGGCCGGTCGGCGAGAGCGACAAGGAGTTCGAGCTGATCATGCCGGACTACAGGTTGCGCAACGCCATGCTCGTCTATTCGCGCAATGTCGCCTTCGTCTCGCTGCTGATCTCGCTGTTCACCGCGATGCTGGTCTACGCAGCCATCGACCTGATCATGATCGGGCCGATCCGGGCGATGACGCGCTCCATGCTGTCCTTCTCCGAGGCTCCCGACGATCCCAGACGCATCATTCATCCGGCTGATCGCGCCGACGAGATCGGCGTCGCCGAGCGTGAACTGTCGCAGATGCAGGAGCGCCTGCAGAAGATGCTGTCCGAGCAGAAGCATCTCGC